>CAZOZF010000073.1:1568-3621 GCA_964584205.1 uncultured Verrucomicrobiota bacterium | reverse complement strand
TGAAAAGGTTTTTTTGAGGGGATTTTTTTCTGGATCCCTGACCCCTGACCCCTGACCCCTGAATTTCCTCCCTGACCCCCGGCCCCTGACCCCTTTTCTGACCCCTTTATTCCGGCCGCGGAACGCAGTTCCTTGATCTGGTCGCGCAACAGGGCGGCACGTTCGAACTCCAGGGACTCCGCCGCCTCCAGCATTTCTGATTCCATCTCGCGCAGGGTGGTGTGGATGTCAATCTCCACGCCGCTTTCCTTTGCCACCAGGGCTTCAATCTCATTCGCCTGATATTCGATCACCAGGCTTTCCTGAATGCTTTTTTGAATGCCTTGGGGCGTAATGCCGTTGATCCGGTTGTACTCCAGCTGTTTTGCCCGCCGAGCCTCTGTCACCTCAATCATACGGCGCATCGAATTCGTCATGGTATCGGCGTAGAGGATGACTTTTCCGTCCACATGTCGGGCCGCCCGGCCCGCTGTCTGAATCAGGGAGGTCTCTGAACGCAGGAATCCCTCCTTGTCGGCATCCAGAACGGCCACTAGCGACACCTCGGGCAGGTCGAGTCCCTCGCGCAAAAGATTGATGCCGATAAGGCAGTCGAATTCGGCCTTGCGTAGGCTGCGCAGGATCTCCACACGTTCCAGGGTGGCGATGTCGGAGTGCAGGTAACGAACCCGGAGTCCGACAGACTTCAGGTATTCCGCCAAATCCTCCGCGGTGCGTTTGGTCAGCGTGGTGACCAGCACCCGCTCGCCTTTCCCGGCATGGGCGCGGATTTCTTCCATGACATCGTCGATCTGGTTGGACAGTGGGCGAACCATAACCGGGGGATCCACCAGTCCCGTGGGGCGGATCAACTGGGGGATAATTCGGGGTGAGAGCTGGCGCTCCAGCGGGCCGGGTGTGGCGGAGGTGAAGATCACCCGGCCGACGGATCCCATGAACTCCTCGAAATTCATCGGACGGTTATCCTTGGCGGAGGGCAGTCGGAAGCCATGTTCAATGAGGACGCCCTTGCGGGCCTGGTCGCCGTTGAACATGCCTCGGATTTGGGGAAGGGAGACATGGGACTCGTCGATGATGGTCAGGAATTCACCCTGAAAATAATCCAGGAGGGTGGCCGGTTTTTCGCCGGGGTTGCGTCCGCTCAGGTGTCGGGAATAATTTTCAATTCCGGAACAGAATCCGATTTCCTTAAGCATCTCCATATCGTACAGGGTTCGCATCTTGATCCGCTGTGCCTCCAGCAGTTTTCCATTCGCCTCGAACCAGCGGATGCGATCCTTCATTTCCTCCAGGATGGCGCCGATGGAGCCTTCAATCCTGTCGTAGGGCATCACGAAATGGGTTGCCGGCGAGATGACCACATGCTCCAGTGCGCCCTCGGTGTGGCCGCTGACAACATCAAAGGATTGGGCGCGCTCCAGAAGATCGCCGAAGAAATCCAGGCGGACTCCCTTTGTGGAGTAGGAGGGAAAGACATCCACCGTGTCGCCCCGCACCCGGAAGGTTCCCGGCTCGGGGGCGTAATCGTTCCGGGTGTATTGGATGTCGACCAGTTTCTTCAGGATTTCGTCGCGATCCACGGTATTCCCGACGCGTGCCTCGACGATCATCTGGCGGTAATCGTCGGGTGAGCCGAGGCCGTAGATACAGGAGACAGAGGCGACGATAATAACGTCTTCGCGGCAGAGCAGGGAGTTGGTGGCAGAAAGACGGAGCCGCTCGATCTCCTTGTTGATGGAAGCGTCCTTTTCGATGAAGGTATCGGTCTGCGGGATATAGGCCTCGGGTTGGTAGTAATCGTAATAACTCACAAAATACTCCACCGCATTATCGGGGAAGTAGCCCTTGAGTTCCGAGTAAAGCTGGGCCGCCAGGGTTTTGTTGTGTGAAACCACGAGGGTTGGCCGTCCGTGCCGGGCGATCACATTCGCCATGGTGAAGGTCTTTCCGGATCCCGTTACGCCTTCCAGGATCTGGAACCGCTCCCGTCCGGGTGCCAGTCCCTGGCAGAGGGCCTCAATCGCCTCCGGCTGGTCGCCGGTAGGCTGGTACG
>CAZOZF010000073.1:0-1468 GCA_964584205.1 uncultured Verrucomicrobiota bacterium | reverse complement strand
ACAGTGCCAGCATTCGTTCCAGGCACAGTTTGGCATCGGGGATCAAGGCCGACGGAACCTTGACCTGATTCCGGTCAGGCCAGTCCTTCAGGATCCGCAGCAGGTTCTGTTCATTTGTTTTTGCCATGTTCGGGCAGAAGGAGCCCTTTAGCATTTTGATTGTCAGACGGTTCTTATGCACTTCCGCCAGCCGTTTGACCAACTGTGATTCGGTGCCGATCACGACGGTTGAGCCGTCCGGGGCCGCCTCGACGTACTGGATGATCTGGGCGGTTGAGCCATGGGCATCGACCATTCGTACAATGTGCTTCGGGGTTTCGGGGTGGACGATGATTTTTGCGCCGGGCCAGTTCTGGCGCGCGGCCTGGACATCTATCACGGTGAAGTTCACATGAATGGGACAGTAGCCGCCCCAGACCAGGATCCGGACAGCCGTGAGCGCTTCCTGGGTGAGGCCGCCGTCCGGCTTCTGGTAGTCGTAGAGGGCAGTCTGCTCGTCTGGAATTCCCAGATCGTGGGCGCTGTTGAGGCCCAGATGGATGTCAGGGAGGAAAAAAATCTTCTTTCCCTGGTCGAGTGCCCATTTAAAAATCCGCGGAGCATTGCTGGAGGTGCAGGCGCTACCTCCGGCACGCCCGCAGAAGGCTTTGATGCGGGCGGTGCTGTTCACATAGACCACGGGTAGCCAGTCATCGCCCTGCCGTTTCAGAAAGGACCACGCCTTTTCAACTTGATAGTCGTCGGCCATGGTTGCCATCGGGCAGCCGGCGCCGGGCTCGGGCATAAAGACCTGCTGGGCCGGGGTCGTCAGGATATCGGCGGATTCCGCCATGAAATGCACGCCGCAGAAGACAATGCGCTCTGCCTGGCTGGCCGCAGCCTTTCGGGCGAGTTCCAGAGAGTCCCCGGTCACGTCCGCATGCGCCAGAACGGCGGGACTCTGGTAGTGGTGTCCCAGGATCAACAGGCGTGTGCCCCAGTCCTTGCGGATGGCTTCGATAGTGTGTGTGGTGTCTGTCATGCGGAACATACTACCAAGAAAAACCGATAGAGGGTTGCAAAAAAAACGGGGTTTGCATATAGTCCCCGCCCGATTCAGATCATTACGCACCTGTAGCTCAATTGGACAGAGCATCTGACTACGAATCAGAAGGTTGCAGGTTCGATCCCTGCCAGGTGCGCCATCCTTAAAATTGCGCTTCTGGGTTTGTGTGGTGAATATTCATTGATAATGGCACCAGGATCAACCGCGTGGATAATCCGACTAAGGCGGGACGACTAAGTGTAACCGACGAAGTGTGGGACTAAGTGTTTCGATTAAGGGTCTGGAAGAGCCCTTCGGCACTGCTCAGGGGAGCCGCGAAGCGACACTTCGTCGCACACTTAATCCCACACTTCGTCGGCTACGCTTAATCCAACCTGCTTAGTCGGGAGGCTCGTTGTAGGACGGGCTTCCCCGCGCCGTAGT
>CAZOZF010000072.1:0-13475 GCA_964584205.1 uncultured Verrucomicrobiota bacterium | reverse complement strand
GTTCACCGTCTTCAAACTCGATCTCATCGTCCAGCAACTCATGCCGCGCCTTGCCTTGGAACTGGCATCTGGCCGACATGACATCACAATTGCCGGAGTAATAACTTCTCCTGCCGCTGCGGGCGGCCCTCGTGGCATAGTAGGCGATATTGGAGGCGCTGAACTTCTGGCCAGCTTTGTCCGCTGAGTTCATCATCCGGGCCGCCATCAAGGTGGCGTCCTGCACGATTTCCTCATCGTCCTCGCATCCGATTTTTGGAATCGAACGCGCGACGGCACGCAGGCGGGGTATAACATCCATAACTAACATCTCACTCATCATCGGACTCATTATTCGGTTTCCTTTCGTTTTGTTTTTGAAAGGCAACCGGTATGGCGGCCCCCACGCAGGAGCCAGCCATGGCGGTTGCCAGGGTTGACTCCCGCAACCGCTGGGTGGCGGATGCGGGTGAGGGTGGAAAATGCATGCCCGCCACGATCACGGGGACCGGGCGGGCTCGGGTTTCGTAATATATATATACTTTGAGGTTGTATTGGTTTGGGAATAGCTCTGAAACAACGAAGCGCCGGCCATCGCAATGATGACCTCGACAAGGTCGATGGCAACAAGTCGGAGGACCAACGCGGGTCCATAGGTATATGACACATATACAACACTTATTACAGCGCGGACTTCGGACTGCTCAAGGAACAACCGGCGGCGCAAAACCTGCCGCGGGCACCAGCCCTAGTCTCGTTTCCGGCCGAGGACGAGCACGCCGGCACCAACCCGATCTCATGCGCGTGGCCGAAAAGGTGCGGCTGCGCATGAGCGAGGCCGAAGTGTCGAAGTCCCTGGCACGGGAAAAGCCCAAGCCGTGAGGAGTCGCGCGAGGAAGGCGGCGTTGAGGATGATTCCGGTAATGCCCGCAATGACTGGCAGCCCGGCCCGGCTGAGGGACCATCCGCCACCCGCTGCTCATGCCCGTTCGCTCCAACACTCCAACAATTTTTTACGCCGTTTGGACATTTCCTCCGGTTTGAAGCTTGACACCGCCCAGCCCCATCTGTGAGATCTGTTCCGTATGCGGGACAAACACACCCTGCCGGTGCGGGGTCTGGAACATCCACATGTGCACTCCTCCCAACAAAACGATCGTAGCCTTGAACTTTCCTTAGCGCACGTGCATGCGGACGAACACCGACTAATCTGCCACCATAAAAACGATGAAATTATCAAATCCTGATAATGACTTCATCATGCTCCTTATCATGAGTTCCAAGGAAATCGTATCCGTTATCGCCGCAAGCCTGGTGCTGGTTGCGGGCGGTATTTTGCTGATCCGTCGAAAAATCAGCGGACGAGTGGCTCCGGGGGACGGGACTGACATACAAACACGGCCCGCCCACTCCGATTTCACCGGGGATTCAGGATCCATTGAGCCTCATGAATCCGCTTCCACCCGCGCCCCCGAAATTCCTCCACAGCCGAAAACCGCGCCTCCTGTCGAGCGGTTGGAGGCAGTGGCCATGAGGATTGCAGACTCCGACCTGAGCGAATTCATGAGGGACATCACCACCCGCGTACGGGAGGAAGGTCCGGATTTCGGCGAAGAAACCTCGTTGCGATTCATCGAGGAAATGGTGGACCGGCTGGACGACCTTCGGACGATTCAGAAAAACCACCAAGGCCAGACCGCCAAGGACGTGGAACTGTTCCGCCAAACTCTTAACGAAGTTCTCACAGACTGCGGCGTTGAACTCCTCCACTCTGATGATTGGGATCCGTCAATCCAACGGGCCATCGCCAAGGAGCCGACTCCAGGAATTGACACCCCCACCATTCTCCGCTTCGGCTCTACCGGCATCCGTCGCCATGACCAACTAGTGCGCAAGCAGGAGGTCGTACTCGCAATGCCGGCCTAGTTCACCGTGTTCGACGATACCCTGAACCTGTTATATTCTCCAACACCTAACCTAATTCCTTATGAATGGCCATGATTGTTATATAGGCGATCCGGCGTCCCAAGTGGATGACTGGATGTATCAACAACTCCCTGACAATTGCGCGGTCGCTGCCGAGGCCAGTTTGATCAACCAGTTCATCCCTGACGGTCTGAGCATTGGTGACGCCAGTTACATCTCCGCTGCCCACGGTTGGTGGCAGCCCGGCATGGGCACCGATCCTAGCGAAATCGGCAATATGATGGACCTCTACGGCATACCGAACCACACGGTGACGAATGCATCCGTGGAGCAATTGACGATGGAACTCCAAAACGGGCATGGTGTCATTGTCGGGGTCAACAGTGGCGAACTCTGGGATACAGGCCTGCTGGGTGAGTTGAAAAACTTTCTGATCGAGGCGTTCGGTTTGGACAGTTCGGCGTTTATTGGGGCCGATCATGCGGTAACCGTGACAGGGATCGACGTTTCCGATCCGGGCAATCCAATGGTGATCCTCAATGATTCAGGCGACCCGTACGGTGCCGGTGCAAGCTATCCGCTGGATAAGTTCATGGACGCTTGGGAGCACAGCGATTTCTATTATACGGCGACAGATGTCGCGATCCCCGATCATGCGACAGCAAACTCCCTCAATTTCGACATAGGAGATTTCCTGGGCATCGGAACCACGCTGCTTACGGGGGACGTCGTCACGGGAACAATCGTGCACGACATTTCCGATCAAATCAACTGGGACGAAATCCTCATGAACCTCTGAGCCATGGACACACCAACCACAATCACCTCGCCGCCGTCACAAACCCGCACCGCCTCGCAATTCAGCGTGAAGGCACTCGCACGTCAGATGGAACTCATCGCCGCCTTGGAAAGCAAGGTCAAAGGGGTTCCGCCTGACAAGGATTTCCTTGCCAGCGCCCATGCCATAGGCCTTGGCATCTTCCGCGTGGTTGTCATGGGTGAAATCAAGAAGGGCAAATCATCCTTCATCAACGCCCTGACGGGGTATCGGAATCTTGTGCCGGTTCACTCCGATGTGGCCACGTCGACCATTTACAAAATTCATTATGGCAGCGAAGTGCGCTACACGGTGTATTTCCGTGAGGATACGAACCGCGATAAACTTCCAATCACTGCGGCCGAGGTTGATGACTACGGGACCGAGGCCGGTAATCCGGACAATGTCAAGGGAGTTGATTTCATCCGTGTCGAAGCCCCATCAACCGTGCTGAAGGATGGTCTTGTGATCGTGGACACCCCGGGAGTGGGAGGACTCTTCAAGAAACACCGGGAAATCACTTTCCGGCATGCCCCCAAGGCGGATGCCGTGTTCTTCGTCACCGACAGCGTGGAATCTCCCATCGGGGCGGATGAGGTGAAGTTCCTCAAGGAATTGAGGATGATCACCCCCAACGTGTATTTTGTCCAAACCAAGTCGTCGCTAGTCGATGCCGACGCACGCAAGGCACGGATGGTCAACAACCTGGACATTCTTCGCAAGGACGTCGGGATACCCGACAAAGACATCAACTACTTCATTGTCGATTCCGTCACCAAATTGGAGGCAGACGCGAATCGTGACCCTCGCGATTTGGAGGATAGCGGGTTTGGCACGTTGATGGCGTTCATCAACAACACCCTGCGCCGCAATCAGGAACGGTTGCTGGGAGCCGCCGCCCTGACCCGCGCTGCTGGCAAGTTGGAGCCTATCCAACAACAGCTGGCCCAGCGCAAGCAGGTGCTTGATGCGGGTACCGAGGAAAAGCGAGCGGAACTCGACAAGGAAACGGCTGCGTTGCAGGGGAAACTCAAGGAGTGGGAGACCAAGGAAAAGCCGCGACTGCTCAATGAGTTTCGTGACAGGATTACCGGGTTCGGCAGGTTAGCCAAAGACGAGCTCGCTCCCCTGCGGGCTGGTGGGCGTATTCAGGCGGATTCCGTGGAAGTTATTCAGCAAGCCGAGGACGTCGAGGCGGTTCAGCGGTTGGCGGTCGAGGCCGAAACCAACATTTCCGCCCTTGCGTCCGCCACCTGCTTGAGGATCTCGGAAAAGATGCGCCAGGGTGTCCAGCAGTTGTTCCAAGAACTCGGCAGCAACGCCATGATTACCATGGAGGGCAAGCATGAAATGCGACTGCCCGAAATGTCCCCTAACGAGTTGTGGATGAACACGAGTGAGTTGACTCGGATCGGGCATCGAGAATTGGGGGACGGAGTGTTCGATTACTTGAGGACGAAAGTGTATGGTGGCATGGCCGGCAGCGCCATCGCAATGGTTGTGGGTGGTACCATTGGAAGTGTGATTCCGGTCATCGGAACAATCGTGGGTAGTTGGGCTGGAGTGACTATTGCAGGAATTTGGGGGATGACAGCAGCAACGACTTTTAAGGGGAAAAAGGAGCTTGAACAACTGAAGCGTGAAACCTCCGCTGCTCTCATGCAAGCCTTTGCCTCGGCCCACCAATCCGCGTCCGACCGGATTTCAGACTTGGTGCAGGACCTGCAGTCCGAGGCCGCACGCATGGTGCAGGAAATGGTGGCCAAAGCCAATGAGTCCCTCGCCGGCAAGCGCGACGACCTGATGCAGCGCAGGAAGCAGACCCAGGCGGAACTCGCCGCAAGCCGTCTGGAACTGGAGGGCCTGGTGAAGGCCGAAAACTCCATCAGCGCTTCTTTGCAGGCCCTTCATCAAGCGCTCAATTCCACGTCCTGAGCACATGGCGTCCGACGGCATAACCCTCCAGCGTGACTTCGAGTCCTTCTTGCGGAAGATGGTCGGGGATTTCGCCCCCTATCCGTTTCTGCGGTCGGAGGAACAGGAGCTTGAATGCCTGGCCAGTTCAATCGTGCGCCCTTTCACAGTGGCCGTTTTCGGGCGGATGAAGACTGGCAAGAGCAGCCTGATCAACGCGATGTTGGGTCGACCGCTTGCCATCACCGGGGTCGAGGAGGCCACCGCTACCATCAACTGGATTTCCCATTGCGATGCCGGTCAGGAGCACAACATGGTCGTTCACTGGAAGGACGGCCGGGTGGAACCCATGCCGCTGGAGCGACTTGAAGAATGGTCGGGCAAGGCGGATGAGGTCATTGAGCGCGTTAGACGGACCTCGTTTCTCCAACTCTACTCGGTCGCCGAGCGTCTGCGTGAGGTGCAAATCGTAGACACGCCAGGCACAGGCAGTGTGGCGGAAGAGCATGAGGACGTGGCCAAGAAGTTTCTTGATTCACGGGCAGCCGCCGATTCAGGCGAGGAAGGGCGGAAGGCCGATGCCCTGTTGTATGTTTTTCCGCCGGTCGCGCGCGAGAGCGACGAGGGAACACTGAACGAATTTCGCCACACCCGCCTCCCTGGGAGCGCACCCTATAACAGTATCGGAGTATTGCACAAGTGGGACGGCATGGAGGAGGAAGACTTGGTGGCCGCGGCAAAGCACAAGGCCGACAAGCTCTACGATGTATTGAAGGATGTGGTTTCCACCATCATCCCGGTAAGCGCTCCCTTGGCGCTGGCGGCGCGCCATGCGCCCGATTCGTATTTCACCGGCTTGCTTGAGGTCTTGCCGACACCGGGTGACAAAATGCGTGATGCTCTGAAGAGGGACAGTCGTTGGGACGAGGATCCGGCCCGCAATGGGGCCAGGGCGGCTTATCCTCCCGAATGTTTGCCTTGGGTCTGCTTTCGCCGGATCGTAAAACTCGCGGCCAATTGCGGGACGTCCGCCGAATTACGACAGGCCTGTCTCGATGCCAGTGGCGTTGAGGAGCTTGAGCGGGAACTCGATCTCCGGTTCTTCCGGCGCTCGGCCATCATCAAACAGCGGCTTGCCAGGGTGAAATCGTTGGAACCGATCCGGCGCGGAATCCTCAAGTTCAACAGCCGGATCGAGGATCTGCAAATCGACATCCGCAATTTCAGATATCTTCGTGATTCGTTTGCCGTGTCGCCCGGGGTCCGAGCATGGTTGGTAAGGGGGCATGACGAGGCAGTCGACGAATTGGAGAAACTTGAGGAATGGACCATCGAAGCCGACCGTCGCCGTCTCGTAGAAGAGGACCGACTGACAGCCATTGAGAACGATTTTGAATTCCTTGAGGCCATGGACAAGTATCCTTCGCTGGTGGAGGACCGTGATCGCGAGACCATTCGTGCGCTCTTGAACAGACTTGGAGCGCCCGGATCCGCAAGTGATATTCCGCGCGAGGTCTTGGCTGCGCTCGAACGGCGCTATCAGAACTATGTCAATGCTCCATCGCAAGACATGCGCAAACGCTTTGAACATCTTCTGGCGCGCCTTTATGGGGCACAGCAGTGCCCATGATGAACCCTGACACGTCGCATGCCCATGAACTCGTCCACCATACCCAAAACCAAGGAATCCGAAACCGTCTTTGTCGGCATCGACTTTGGTACCAGCAAGACGATGGCTGCGCGCATGGATCCACGGTCCGGTGCAGCCAGGCCATTGCGTCTTGGACGCGGCAACGACGAGATGCCGACAACCATCTATGTTGAGGCTGGGGGGGCGCGCTTGTTCGGGGATTCCGCTGATGACGAGGGCGTTAGCGACACCTCGAACTATGCAACTCGTTTCAAGATGAAACTCGGCAAGCCGGGCATTGTTATGCGCGGCAAGCTGGTGACGGCTCAGGACTTGGCGCGCGACTTCTTGACCTACGTGCGTGAATACATTGAGCAACGGGCGGTGTATGCGCCTGTCAATTCAATCATACTCACTGTTCCGGCGATTTTCGGGCCGGCCCAGCGCAAGGACTTGAAGGATGCGGCCATGGCGGCCGGTTTCTCCGAGGTGGAATTATTGGCCGAGCCGGTGGCGGCGGCGTTGGGCTATTGCAATCGGAACAAGGAGGAATGGGACGGACAACGTTTGTTGGTGGTCGACTGGGGTGGAGGCACGCTGGACATCGCATTGGTCGAACGCCGTGCCGGTGGCGAATTGCGGGTTCAGGGGGACTTTGTTTGCGGCTTGGACGATGTGGGCGGAGAGGTTCTTGATGACGACGTTTGGATAATTGCTTCAAGGAAACTGATGGCCGCCGGGTACGGGAGCCTGGAAGCACAAGCGTCGGAGAATCATGGGAAATACCGGCGGGATCTTCGCCTGGCAAAGGAACAATTATCGGTCAAGGAACTTCATTCCCTGTATTTGATGCTGGCTGGCGGTCTGACCCAGAAGATCGACTTGGCCCGCGTGGACTTCGAGGAGATCATCGCTCCCAGACTGGAACGGGCGGCGACAAAGGTGAAGGAGATTCATGGGCGCAGCGTGAAGGAAGGATGCCCGCCTGACTTTATCCTGTTGGTAGGCGGCACATGTCGCATTCCTGCGGTGAAGAAGGTCATCGAGGAGGCCACCGGGGTGCCCTGCAGGGATTTCGAGTACGGGCGCGAGGCTGTCGCTCTCGGCGCTGCGGTCAAGGCGCACGCCTTGTGGGGTGCTCTGGTTGCTGAAACTGTTCCTGAGATGCCTAAGGAGATCGGAACCAAGAGGAAAAGCAGAAAAGCAGGAGATCCGGAACAAGACACCAATCGAAAAGCGACGGGTGACGACATAGAGGCGGCAATTTCACAATACCGAAACATGCTGGCAGCCTTCCTCGACAAGAAGATCAGCCCGGAGTGGCTGGAATTCCTTGAAGATAAAAGAAATTTCCTTGGCCTGACGTCTGCAGAAGCAAGGGCGCTGCAATTTCAGGTTTTTGGGGGTCCGATTGAGGTTGTGGTATCACAGGAGATCGGAACCAAGAGGAAAAGAAGAAAAGCAGACAATCCGGGAGAAGACGCCAATATCCTTGAAAAGCAGAAGAATTCCATTGGCCTGACGATTGAGGAGTCACGGTCGCCGAAAAATTCGCCATTTTTTATCAAACTCAAACAGTCCTCCATCGGGCTTCAAGTCATGGCGCTAGCTCCGGATGCTCATGCTGAAATACAGGGTGAAGAGTTCATTCGCAGGACCCATTTTTTGATGGCCTATCTGCTGCACGTTGAAAATGTCTCTGGAACGGAAATACGTTCCATTAGGATATCATTGATTTCATCTGAAGGCCAGCAGCATTCCATTCTTGTACCGTCCATAAAACCAGGCAGCGCGGGTGCATTATCGCTCACAACAGCCGATCTTGAAGGTTGGATGATTACACCAGGAGATCGCATCTCTGTTGATGCTTCAGGGTTGGAACCTGCTTGCTTTGAGGTGACAATACAAGCGTGTACTGCAATTGATAAACAAAAGGCGTTGCAAGAGGACGTTCCGTGTTTTGTGTTTGTCAAAAAAGCGACCTTCAGTTCAAATTTTGTCCTCAGGGTCTTCAATCCCAATCCACGAAAGATTAAAATCAACGAGTTTACTTCGCCCGCCGGATCGCTTCAATCTCCAATTGAAATTGAGCCGGGTGCGGAGAGGGAAATTGGTTGGCTTGAGCTTTCGAATTCAAGGAATCTCACTATGGGTGAAGAGTTTCAGATCAAGGTTCAGGGCTTTAGATATGTTAGTGGCGTTGTGGCAGAAGGTAAAATCGAGGGTGGCGGAGGCTGGGTGAAAGCGGTCGCAGCTGCAGCCGGAGGGATACTGATTGCCACACTCGGAGGATAGGGACATGGACTGGTATTACATGTTTGCCGCCGATCAACGCGGGCCTGTGTCCTCCCAGGCACTGGTTTCAATGATCACCTCGGGGGAGTTGCATTCCTCCGTCCTGGTCTGGTCGGACGGTATGAACGATTTCGTTCCGGCGGCGGATGTCCCGGATCTAGCCTCCTTGATCGCGGCGGCACTCGCGCCTCCGGCCCCGTCTGAACCTGCGCTGGATTCGGGTGAGCCGGATCAGATGAAAATTGCGCGTCAAACCTACCGGGATTTATTGGATATGGCGGTGGTGGATGGGGCTATCAGTCCACGGCAAGGAGAAATGTTGGCCGTGAAAAAGCATGCTTTGGGATTATCACCGACGGATCCTGAAATCCTTGGCATGGAGACCGAATTACTAGGGACGACACTCGACGCCCATCACGCCGAGCAATCGGACTCTGCAAGGTCTTCTGCGGCAGATGCAGTGAGTGCCACGCTCGATGGCGAGCATGAATCGACAGGCGAGCCTCAGTCGTTACCTGTTGCAGTACCCGAGTTGAAACACCATTTGTCACCTGAGTCGGCAGCGGTGCGGGAGGATGAAGCGACTGTGGCGGCATCTCCCCTCGTCCCCGCAAGGACGGCAGAACTGCCTGTTACCACCGCGCGATCAGACACTTCAAAACCCGCCGCAACTGGTGAGGTTCGCCCCTCATCCAGCGCCAAGACTGAAGCGGTGGGCAAGCCTCAGTCAACCACCACCAAGTATGTACTGCAAAAGCCGATGAAAGACGGCAATAAAGGCTGTATCAGTCAGATGGCCCACGGCTGCGTATGGGCATTTCTAATAGCATTTCTAATAGCATTTTTAGCAGCAGTAATCATCGTCAGTATACTGGAGAATGATGCGGGTGCCGCCCGTTCAGAACAGGAACAACTTGCGGTGAATCCGTTGGTGGCTGTGCCGACTGTTGCTCAGGCACCCACGCCAACCGCCGTACAGACGCCCGTGCCGACACCACCTGTGGTGCCAGCCCGTTCGGCATGGCGGCAGGGGTCAAAGGCGGGTGAGCTTTTGACCTTGGAGGTGGCATCAGGGGTGGAGATGGCATTCCGCTGGTGCCCGGCGGGGAGCTTCGTGATGGGTAGTCCGGCCAGCGAAAAGGAGATACTGAGCAAGGCGGGCATGGAAGAAAATAGTTACAGCGCTGAAACTCCACACGAAGTCCGGCTAACAGAAGGTTACTGGTTGGCGGAGACGGAGGTGACGCAGGGGCAGTGGCAGGTGGTGATGGGCACTAGCCTAATAGATCAGGCGAACAAGGCGCTGGCTGGCGACGAGGAATACGAAATCGGTGGCAAGAAGCAGACGTTGCGGGATATCTATAAAATGAAGTCCGGGGACGGGGCTAAAATCATCGGAGTGGTGTACGACCGGATTGCGATGTATTGGATCAGTTGGCACGAGGCGGAGGACTACTGCAACAAGGTGTCGCGGGTGGTGGAGACAAAGGGCTGGGGTCTGATGGCACGCTTGCCGAGCGAAGCCCAGTGGGAATACGCGTGCCGCGCGGGAACCAGTAAGATGACATACATGGCGGATTTCGCGATCAATAGCACTAACAACGCGCCGGGGTTGGATCCGATGGCATGGTATGGCGGCAACAGTTCGTGGGGGTATGAGGGACAGGGGTGGGATACGTCCGGTTGGCCGGAGATGCAGTATGCCGGGGGCAATGCAGGACCGCGGCGGGTGGGCCAGAAGCAGGCTAACGGTGGGGGATTGCAGGACATGCTGGGGAACGTGTGGGAGTGGTGCGCTGACTGGTATGGGGTATATCCTGCTAATGCGACATCCGACCCTCAGGGCAATCCCACCGGCACCTACCGCATCAATCGCGGGGGCTCGTGGGATAGTCCCGCCGCCGCCTGCCGCGCCGCCGCCCGTAATTGGTGCGTGCCCGGCTTTCGCTCCTACAACATGGGTTTCCGTCCTGTCCTGATTCCTTCAGGGTAAGTAAGGAGGCTCATGATCTGGTGTTATACATATATTCGCCAAAACAAACGTCCGTTTTTTCCGTCCCTGCCGTATGCCCGTGTATCCTCATGCCAAACTCCGTGTCAGTGATCGTCCTCGGGGCCGTGCACCTACGACATACGCAAGGGCTTCAACGGGCTCACCGCCGTCGCCATAGCGCATCTTGCCCACCATAAACGCCTGTGATTTTTAGCAGCATTTTTGATGACGGAAAGTGAAAACGCGGGTTACGTGGATTTAGCCAACCGAAAAGTGGCCAAGAAGTGGCCAAGCTGCATTTTTCGATCTAACTGCGAATCGCTGTAACTCATTTAAAATGAGTGGTACACCCGAAGGGACTCGAACCCCTAACCTTCTGATTCGTAGTCAGGGGACAATCCTAGCAAAATATCAGTCTAGCAGATGACCGCGCAACATACCGTGCAATAGATGCTTGCAAAGGCACCCGAAATGCGAACCCTGTCGTCTAACATACTAAAGGTAGGCCAGCATGAGGGGGCGGAGTTGTTCTATGGCTTGCCTGTAGCAGGTTGGGCGCATGAGGCCTACCCGTAGCCAGCGGATGAACTGCAGGCTCACTTCAGTGGGCCGGTAAAGGGCTTGGTAGAGTTTTACGGGCAAGTGGCGACCGGCGGCCCGGGCTTTTTCAGTGCGCTTGGCGAGGTCTTTTTGCCAAGCTTTGATCACTTTGGTGTCTTGAATGCCCTCTTCGCTTTTGAGCTTGGCTTCGAAGAGCCGTAGGAGGTTGTGGACGATGCTCATGGCGATGGCCTGGATGCGCTTGCCGGTCTCGCTGGCGGTCCAGGCTTTGCGTTCGTCGAGCTTCTGCTCTTGCTGGTCGAAGGCTTTTTCGATGTTCCAGCGCAGGCGTCGGCATTGGTTGAGTGCGCCGGGTGAAAGGGTCATCTGGTTGATGAGGGTGATGTAAATTTCCTCGCTGTCCGGGCAACTGGCGGTGATCCGGCGCCAGACGCCGGGGGTGTTGTTGAAGTAGATGGTTTCATCACTGATGATGAGCGCGTTGGCGGGGTTGGTGCGGTCCACCTCGCGCGGCATGGCGGTCATGGGGGCGAGGTTGTCTTTCCAGGCGGTGAGGATGTAGACACTTTTGCTTTGTTTGAGGTTGTAGGCGTATTGGAAGTCGATGATGGCGGCGTCGTAAATCATGATGGTGGAGCAGCCTTTGGCGGCGCCGCATCGCAGTTCTTGCTTGTCCTGACGTTTGAGGGTGGTGATTTCGTGTTCGAGTCCGCGGGCGGTGGGGCGGACGAGGTCCATGAAGCGCATCCAGCCGCTGCGCAGGTCGAGTTTGTAAATGGCGTTGACCGGGCTGTAGGTGCCTTTTTCGTTGCGGGCATCGTGAGTGGCGTGGGCGATGTGATGACCGTCGCCAGCCCATATTTCCATTTCATCGAGTTCGCCGAAGTGGGCGAGGCGGTCGTCGTGGGCGCGCAGTGTGGGGAGTTGTTGACGCTGAAGTTCACGTTCCATTGCGATGAACATTTGGAGGCGGCGCGGACTTGCCAGGCCGTCGAAGTAGTTGGAGCGGGTCAGGCCCGGGATGTTGGGTATGCCGTGGATTTGGATGAAGTCGCGCCCGGTTTTGCTGTTTTCCAACACGCGCAGGACGGCCAACGCGGCAAATGAGGCGTCATCGACGGCGGCGCAGCCGCGGGTGATTCCGGGAGCCTGAAGCGCTTGGAAAAGTGGCGCGAAGAACACGTCTTCGAGCAACAGGGAGGGCGTGGGATTGGATGGTTTTTCGGGAATGATTCCGGTAGTTTCTGACATGCGGGATTGTAGATGTAACTCATTGATAAGTAGAGAACAATATGATCCATTGAGGAGATTTTTTGAAGCGCAAAAGGATCCTCATGAAGGGCCTGTATTTGGCGCTAGGGATACCCTGGGGCATGGCCAGACGCGGGGGGGGCTGCGGCGTTGATTCGGTCCCGCCAAAGCCCGTGATGGCAGCACCCAGGGGCATTGCAAGGGGCTGGCAAGGTGGCGGGGTCGGAAATTTTCGTTAGATGCAGAAGTGCTTGTACCGTGGCAACCCGGGGAAGGACCCCTACCGGCGCTTCGCAGCGGTAGGGGGGCCGATAGGCGCTTCCGTCCCGCGCTCAATCGGGCTCATGCGAACTACTGTGCGGGAGAAAAAATCAAAACTAACCAGCGCCCGACCAGGTTGTGTACGGATCCAAAATCATGGCGAAAAAACTGTGTGTTAGGCGACAGCGTTCCTTGGAAGGATGGCGCTCTTACTGACGCCGAAATATTTCTCAGCGGCATCCGAAAGCGCGGCAGATCCCCTCTTCGGGTTATCGCATTTGATCGCCCCGCCCGGCCATCCGAGTCCCAAAATCAGCAAATCGTCGAGGCGCTGACCCTTGACCGAAATTTCGTAACCGGAGGCCACCGGGGAGCTCCCGGCCTTCAATCTGGCGATCACCCCTTCCAGCGTCCTTTGGTCGCAACCTGTTCGGTCCCTTACCTTCTTTGTAGCTTCGTCCTCAATTTCGGGCCATATACAGGCCACAATCAGCATGATCGCTATTTGCTCGACCGTCTCGTAGGTGTAGTTTCCGCCCTCCCAGTTTTCCTTAAGTTCTAGCCTGTCCCTAATCCATTCGACTGTGAGCTTAAAATACAAATCCTCCCCAACAAGATCCTCAGGCAGCGGGTTGATAGAAGCCTTGCTCATCCAGTTCTCCCCAAAAAAAGTGGCTATACAGTGGCTACAAGAGATAGGCAACAGGAACTTTCAAGCAGGACTCAGGAGTCATAACTTATTGCAATTCAGTTGGTGGGCAGAGATGGATTCGAACCATCGTAAGCTTTCGCTAGCAGATTTACAGTCTTGTGTCTTGCGTCTTGCAGTCTTGGGTCTGAGGCGAAGC
>CAZOZF010000071.1:8939-13532 GCA_964584205.1 uncultured Verrucomicrobiota bacterium | reverse complement strand
GAACCTAAAGTGGCTTAGATCAATGAAAAATCCCCACACAAACCCAGAAGCGCCGTTAGAAAGCACTTATTTGCGTAAGGCATTGGGTTTCCATTCTGGATTCTGAATTCTGGATTCTGAATTCTCGGAGCGATGTAACGAAGTTAAATCGCTCCCATTTCACTTCACCATCAGCGACGACCTCTGCGGCCGTCGGGAATCGTGATGCGGGCCAAACTGATACAGCACGAGAACGCACCGTCCCCGATATCGGACGAGCTTCCCCAGCTTCTGCCTACCCGGAAACCGCATCGAGTTCAATCTCGAAGAGGAGGTCATGTCGGCAGACGGTGGCATGGGCGTTCACGACGGGGAAATCCCGAATTCCGCTTTCCCGGCAGTAGTCCGCCAGCAGCGGGGCATCCCGCATGTCCTGAAAATACCCGATGGCGCGCGTTGTGTTTTCCCAAGTCATGCCGCGTGACTCCAAAATGGCACCCACCACCTTCATGGTCAGTTCAATCTGCGCCGCCGTGTCCCCACAATGCATCGACTTACCGTCCGGGGTAATGCTGGCCGTACCGGAAATCAACAACTGGCGGCGGCCGGGAAACTCCAACTCCATGGCGCGACTGAATGAACTTTTATAGTCAGTCGCCTCGCACTGGAGCGGAGAGGCGATCACCGAGATTTTGACATTCCTGTGTTTGGGCCGCACCGCCAGGGCACCCGCCACAAGGGCCGCGCCCTGGGGATTGCAGGCCCCAATGCCGGTGCTCGCAGGAACCCGGTTATTGAAAACGCCCCGCTCCTCAAAGAAACGGGTTCGAACCGCGTTAAATTCACCGTACCAGTCAAGCAGATGATCCAGATACAGCCAGGTTCTGACCACATCAAGAAACCCCATGCCAGCCTGTTTCAGAACGGCTTCCATTCGTTCGAAAACCTGCCGGGTCTGGATCGCGCGGGACGCTGAGAGATCGGAAGGCAGAATCCCGGTCAGCCAGCAGTAATCGGCATCCGCATCCGACCAAGCCGACCCCACTACGACTCCATCCAGTTCAAGTCGTCTGACGGGAGTCCCCTTAAGCAGAACAGCCTGAAGTCCTGCAAGATGCTTTCCATTGCAGGGGTCACCCTGAAGCCACATCATCGGCCCGTGAGTCTGACCCATGACCTTCCGGGCAAGCTCATGAAACTGACACCCCCCGAACACCCATTGCGCGATCACATCGTCAGACGTTTCCGGGAATCCGTGAAACACAGCCATCGGATCATCTCCGACCCGCTGGACTCCCAGACAGGATTCCGTAATCCCGCCATAGTCAATCTGGCGTAAAAATTTCGCCACATCCTGATGTTTCACGGTCATCGGCTTTCTCCCTTACAACGACAGCACATAGTCAACCAGATCATCCAATTCCCTTGGCGACAGCTTGCTCGTTCGCCCATGCATGTCATTCGGGTTGAATTTCAAAAATAGCTCTTTCAGAGTGGTGGCGCGCCCGTCATAAAGATAGGGAGCCGTACGCCAGCATTCCACCAGGGTGAGCGTATCGAACGGCTTGTCCTTGTCCATGCCCTCCCCCATCCCAATGTCATAACTTTGCAAATCGGTATACAACGAGCCGGAATGACATGCCATACAGCCTGCCTGCTTGAACACCTTCTTCCCCCGCTGCGCCGTTGGGCTCAATTTTCCCTTTACCAGATACGGACTGGGAACCGGCTTCAGCTTCTTCAGATACTCATCAATCGCCAGGGCATCCTCTTCCGGACGCACGGCAAACTGGATAAACTTCAGGCCTGACCGAACCGCCTTCTGGGCATTCTCACGAATCCCCAAACTCATCGAGGGGGGTGTCTGAATACTCAACAGCATAGTCTTGGTGTTCTTGGGATTGCCGATGCCGTCATTGAGAAGATCCCAGTTCAACCCATCGGCACGGCCGTCGGGATGACAGCTGGCACAACTCTGCCAGTTCTGGAAACAGAACCGCGCATCGTTGAAATACCTCTCGCCCGTCCGTTCGGTAGACAGCGCCATACGCGGCCCCAGCGCAATCGTCTTCGGCTCTCCTTCTCCCAGCGGAACCACTGCCAGTTCGTCGGAGTAATACAGACCGGTCACGGCCTGCCCGTTCGCCAGGCACACGCTACGGGGCCCATTTCCGGAAAGAGCAACCCGCCGCCGAATACCGACTAGAAAACTCAAATCGTTGGGGATATCCGCCAGGCCTTGGGATACCCCGACCTTTTCGCCCTTCGCAACGCGGGCAAACCTTTCATGCAAGGCCATCCGGTCAATCACGCTGACCTCATGAGTCCCCGCATGAGCCACACAGAGCGTCTTCCCGTCCGGGGTACACGCCACGCCCCAGGGATTGGCCGCCCCCAGGTCGACATCATCCAGAAGGAATGTTCCAAACATCCTGTCCCCGGCCAGATCAACGATACTGATGGCGCTCGTGTTCATCCAGCCGCGCTCCAACTGGGTCGTCGGCAGCTGGTAACGGCCCAGCGTATGGGTGACATAGGCATAGGCGCCATCCGGCGAAACCGCCACACCCCGCAACCCGGTGGAGCCATTGGGCAGCATCAGATTGGTCACAACCGTCCGGCTGGCCGGATCAATCAGCGACACCATGGCGGCCACAGTGTCCTCCCGCGCCGCCCCAAGCGGAAGATGGTTGGCAACAACCAATCGTCTGCCGTCCGGCGTAAACGCCGACGCGACGGGTTCCCGCGGCACATCAATGCGACCCAGTTCACGCTGCGACTCAATATCCAGCACACTGACCGTGTTGTTAAACCGGTTACATACCGCCAGAAGCTTGCCATCCGGGCTCAGGGATGGCGCAAGCGGGAAATAGCCCACCGGAATGGATAACGGCTTCATCCCCGTTCTGGCATCCAAAACCTGAACCAGCCCCGCCGGCCCTTCCAGCGTGACATAAACCCGGCCGCGCCCGGCGTCCAACACGAGGCCCGACGGCGATGCAGGTAGCTCCGTCTTCCAGTCCACCCTTCCATCCGCCAGCATTACATGCACCACTTGCTTGGGCAAATATTCAGCCACATAAACCCCCGCTCCCGTGGCGTCTGACACCACCGCGGAGGGTGACGCATTGGCGGCGGCCGAACCACGTCCAAACCGGGCGGCATTCACAGGCTTGGCCACCAGGCATCCCATGGACAAAAGAATCACAATGGGAATAAATTTCGATGTCTTCATTACTCGACTCCACTTCGGCGCAACAACACTATCCGACAGGATTTATATCAAAATTTACAAACCACCATAACCACCCTTTCGGGTGGTTATAGGGCACAGTCTCACCGTGGCTCATCAATCAAAGCCTTGATTTGAATCGCCTCAGCCGCCTCCATGGCCTGGCGTTTGGCGGCAAACTTGTCATGCAAGGCTTTTTCGGCATCCGACCAGGCGTTGGCCTCAAGGTAGTTGCCACAGAACGGGACACCCAGGTCTATCCAACAGGCGATCCTATCGAGCTGCTCGGGCGTCAACCTTGCCCCGCCATGCTCTTTACGCAACATGGACATCAATTCGCTCCGGGCCGCGCCACAGGAATAGGGAGCGAGCATCGGGGGAGCAGACTGCGCCTGCACCCAGTTCACCAAACTATTCGATTTGCCTCTCAGTGGAAATTTCAGAGCATCTCCTTGCGTCGCGACTCCGGTCAGGGCGACATAGGAGGCGGTCCACACCCGCTTGGCAACGGAATCATTGACGGGCGAGCTGGTCATGTTGGGAATGCGCCCACCCCGCACTGTCTTGCCACCATCGTGACACTTGATGCATTGGCCATCGAGGATGGGCTGAATGTGACGGGGAAAACTGAACCCGTCGGCCAGATTGGAAACAGACGCCAGGCGTTGCGGGCCCTTTTCAAAGGCCAGTGTCTTGTACAGCCCGGAGGGAGGCGCGGCATTCTTGTTTTCATGACACCCCACGCACGCAAAGGCTTCACCCGGTTGCAGCGTGGACCAGGATCGCATGGTTTGAATCACCTGATTGCTGGCGTCAAGGACTTGAAAATAGACCGGCGTCCGGGCCGGCAGGGTAAACATTGCCGATCCATCCTCCCAAATCGGCGTTGTCCCCAGCACGCGCTTGGGATCCCAACAACCGTTTCCGATTGAAACCGGCGTACTGACCAGGGCTCCCCCAGCCTCCCCTCCGTTACCATTATTCCCGATCCCCGCGACGCGATACTCGAGCGCCACCACACGCAGGGCCTTGGCCGACCCTTTCGGGATCCCTTTCAGCCCGGGCCCTTCATAGACATTCTGCATATAATAGGTTCCGTTCGTCATCCGGTAATCCACCAGGCTCGGCCGCACATGCGGGACTGAACGGGCGATCAGCGGAACAGGCTGGCTGCAGGACTCATCCGGCGCCGAGGCCAATAGCTCGCGGCGACCGGTTTCGTCCATGGTGTAGAGACTGAACCGCCCGCCCCGTCCGGCCTTCTTGCATGGCTCTTTCAAAGGTGAAAAGGACACCAGAAACTCCTTTTCATTCAGCGCCCACGGAGTCATCCACACAGGCGCATCCTGGCCATAAGCATCCACCTTCACGGCCGGCGTATC
>CAZOZF010000071.1:0-8839 GCA_964584205.1 uncultured Verrucomicrobiota bacterium | reverse complement strand
TCATCCACACAGGCGCATCCTGGCCATAAGCATCCACCTTCACGGCCGGCGTATCACGAACAGGAGCAATCAACGTAACACCCTCATTCTCCTGTCGACCCTTATCGGGATCGACCACACAAAGTTTCCCCATCTGGCCACTGTGGTGGCCCGAGGCGATGGCCACCACCTTCCGCGTCCCCGGAATGCCGCGGGCGTGCAAAAGGCTTGTCGGGAACCACGAGTTGTTACCGTAGAACTCCGTCTGGCCGGTTCCGTCCGGCATCATTTGGAACAATCCCTGGACATAAATCTGGCCCCGATCATTGTACTCCCATCGGGTATAGATCACGCGGCCGTCATCCAAAACCTGGGGATAATTCACATGCACCTGGTCAAAACTCAGCCGCCGGAGATGCCGGCCATCCTTATCGCAGGTGTAAAGATTGCTCACCTCGGTCCACCAGCAATCCACAGTCTGGATACACCGCGTCGAATTGAAAATGATGTCTCCGTTGGGAAGATAAGCCCCCTCGTAGTCGGCCACACCCAGTCCGAAAGTGAGTTGGCGCACCGTCCGCGTCGCCACCTGCATCTCGTACAGGTGATAATCATCCTGGCGGTCGTCTTTTTTCCAGGAAAACAGGATCCGGCGGCCATCCCACGAGACAGCGGGGTCCCGAATGACGCCATTGGCGTCCGCAAGCAGTGAGGTGACCCGGCCGCGAGTCCCCTCGAACTGGAGAAGACATAATTCGGAGCCAGGCACGAAGTGCCGTTCCCGCTGGGCATCACTCAGCCCCTCAGTGTAGGCGTAGTGGGATCCACCAAGATTAGAGTGCTTGGTAAACACCAGGCGAGGAACCGTTTCCAGAACCGTCTTCAACCTCAGCCTACGTCGCTGTTCACACAATTCAGAATAAACAACCAGCCAACGCGGATCGTCAAAAGCAGGATTATCGGAAATTAACTCCGACGCCTTGCAGCTTAAGTCGGAGGGGATCGCTCGTCCGCACTCCTCCAGCGGTGACTTCAGCAAGTCCCGGGCAAGTGTGCCGTCACTCTTGCTCCCCAGCCAGGCGTTCCGGCGAGCTCCGAGATCCTGAAGGATCCAGTCGGACTCCACCGGAAAACTCCGATCAAGTTCAGTCCAGGCCTGTTCAGCGGAATTGACCTGACCCCTGTTGAGGGAAACTCGGGCCGCCGCAACCGCCTGACCCCAACCAGAAGTCATCGACGGTGTCGCGGCCCATCCACAGAGGGACGTCAGGATCACCCCGATCACCCCACCCCACTGGACAAAACCTTGAATCTCCCTCATAAGAAGCATTGCTACACGCTCGCCTCCGCCACTTCAACCTTAATTAGCGCTCTTCCTTATAACCACCCGAAAGGGTGGATGCTTTATCAGGAACCCTTTGATATGGTTTTCGAGGTCTTGCCGGGACACCCCCGGCCGCACACCTTTGATGATGAATGGAGACAGCCATGCGAACACGAAAATTGGGGAATTCCGGGATTGAAGCGTCGGTGGTCGGATTGGGCGCCTGGGTACTGGGCGGAGGCACGGTCTGGGGGAAGGATACCGACGACAAGGAGTCCATCGCCACCATTCAGGCGGCTCTGGATGCGGGCATTACCCTCATTGACACAGCACCAGCCTATGGGTTCGGACGCAGCGAGGAAGTTGTAGGCAAGGCCATTCAGGGGCGGCGCGACAAGGTCGTTTTGGCAACCAAGTGCGGACTCTGGTGGGACGACCAACGCGGCTCGGCTTTCTGCGAATTCGATGGGCGGCCGATCCGGCGCTCGCTGCGCCCCGACACGATTGCCATTGAAGTGGAAAACAGTCTGCGCCGTCTGCGAACAGATTATATCGACCTTTACCAGACCCACTGGCCTGCGGTGGAACCGGATAAGACGCCCATTGCCGAGACCATGGCGTGCCTGATGAAATTGAAGCAACAGGGAAAAATCCGAGCGATTGGAGTTTCCAATGTGTCGCAGGATGAACTGGCTCAAAATATCGCAGCCGGGGATGTTGCCACAAACCAGTTCCGTTACAGCATGCTGCACCGGGCTCCCGAGCAGGACATCCTGCCAGCCTGCCGGAAGCACAACCTAGCAACGCTCACCTATATGAGCCTGGAACAGGGTTTGCTTACCGGAAAGGTCGGTATGGATCGCCTCTTTACCCCCGGCGATTTCCGAAGCAATGGAGACTGGAATCCCTGGTACAAGCTCGAAAACCGGAAACGGATTCTAGATCTGTTGGCGGGATTCAAGCCGCTGACGGATAAATACAATTGCACCCTCGCCCAGTTGGTTATCGCCTGGACCCTGTCGCAACCCGGCGTAACCCATACCCTGGCAGGCGCCCGGCACCCGGGGCAGGCGGTTGATAATGCGAAGGGCGGTTCGCTGATGATTGAGCCCCTGGATCTACACGCCATGCGAAGCGCTGTGGAGTCTCTGGGAAATGTTATTTGATAAGGCTGAACAGTAAACAATACTAAACGAGGAATAACGATGAAAACGATGAACTATGGACTGGTCTTGACCGTGGCTGTTGCAAGTTTGTTGACAGGCGGGTGCGCGACGCCACCCCCGATTCCAAAGGCCTCTCCGACGGCGAAAGCGCTCATGCCCGAACCGCGTGACAAGGGCTGGCTGACTCGTCACGAAAAATTCAACCAACAGGCTTTGGAAGGCGGATTTGATGTGCTGTTTGTCGGAGATTCCATTACCCAAGGCTGGGAAGGCGCAGGCAAGGCGGTCTGGGCAAAGGACATTGCCCCCCTCAAGGCGGCCAATTTCGGGATCAGCGGGGATCGGACGGAACATGTCTTGTGGCGTTTTGAGAATGGCAATCTCAAGGGAAAGCTTAACCCGAAAGTCATGGTGCTCATGCTGGGAACCAACAACACGGGACATCGCAAGGACAAACCCGAAGAGATCGCCGCCGGAGTTGGGGCTATCCTGAAAACGTTTCATGCCCGCTTCCCTGATACGAAAATCCTGCTCCTCGGCATCTTTCCCCGTGGTGGCAATTCCACTGATGCAGCTCGGGTAAACAATGACGCCGCCAACAAGATCCTGGCGACGTTCAACGGTTGCTGGAACATCCAGTATCTGGATATCGGCCAAAAGTTCCTTGAGCCCGACGGAACCCTTTCAACGGAAATCATGCCCGATCGCCTCCATTTGTCCCCCAAGGGTTACCAGATCTGGGCCGATGCCGTTGTTCCCGAAATCAAAGCCGCATTGTCGAAATAAGGACTTCCACAATGACGCCCCTCCCCAGCAGCCAGATTCCGGATGCTGGAGGTAATGCGATTAAGGGAACCATTGCGCACTAGTATTCCAATATGGATCGGCTTGGTTTTGGGTCTCGCGGGTTCGCTTCCGGGGGAGGAGCGTGTTGCGAAGGGTATTACTCCAGGGGATCGCCTCGCGCTGAGGCAGGCCATTGAGGATATCAGCGCAACTTTCCCGGGCCATTATCCGCAGGGAAAGGAATTTCTGAGCCGATTGGATGCGATGACGGATGAGGTCTCCTTCCGGGGGCTGCAGCGCGAAGCGCTTCTTGCCAATCCGCTGGTCTGTGGCCAGCCCATCCTGTTTGTGGTTCGTCAACAGTACAAGCCTGACCACCACAATACCGAAACCATATTCCAGACGGGGGAAATAAACACGGCCAGCTACCAGGGGGGCGGCGCGCTGAAAGCCATCGATTTCCGCAAAGGCGGAGAGATCCGGACTATCGTGGATCCCGGCCCCGAAGGTGCGGTGCGGGATCCGGATGTGTATTTTGATGGGCGTAAAATCCTGTTTTCCATGCGACGAAACATCCGGGAGGATTATCACCTCTACGAAGTTCAACTCGACGGGACGGGGCTCAGGCAATTGACCCGTGCGACGGGAGTATTCGACATCGATCCCGTCTACCTGCCTGATGACAGCATTGTGTTCACGTCATCGCGGGAGCCCAAATACTGCATGTGCAACCGGCATATCATGGGGAATCTCTACCGGATGGAGAAGGACGGCGCCAATATTCACCAGATTGGGAAAAGCACGCTCTTCGAGGGACATGGAAACCTCATGCCGGATGGGCGAATCCTGTATGACCGGTGGGACTATGTGGACCGGAACTTCGGAAGCGCCCAGGGGTTGTGGACGGTGAATCCCGACGGAACCTCCCATCAGATCTACTGGGGCAACAACACGGCGAGTCCGGGCGGGGTTCTCGAGGGGCGGGTCATTCCCGGTTCGGGAAATGTGCTTTGCACGTTTTCGTCCTGCCATGACCGGCCATGGGGAGCGCTGGCGATTCTTGATCGACAGCGCGGGGTGGATGGTCCTGCCCCGGTGATGCGGACCTGGCCGCCTTCCGCCATCAAGCTGGTTGACGAAAATGGCAGTTTTGATGCGTTCAAGAAAGTGAAGCCGAAGTATGAGGATCCCTATCCTCTGGGAGAGAAATACTTCCTGTGTTCGCGGATGACCGGAACGGGTGAATCCATGGGGATTTATTTATTGGACTTATTCGGAAACGAGATTCTCCTCCATACAGAAGAACCTGGGTGCTATGACCCGATGCCGATTGCGGCCCGTGTTCGTCCTCCCGTAATCCCCGTTCGCCGGAATTTTATGACCGGTGATGGAGCCTTCTATGTTCAGGATGTATACCAGGGAACGCATATGAAAGGGGTAAAGCGGGGCACCGTGAAATTCCTGCGCGTGGTGGAGTCCCCGGAAAAGCGATCCTGGACAGATTCTTCATGGCAGGGACAAGGAACCATGGCGCCGGCGATGAACTGGAACGACTTCAACAACAAGCGCATTCTCGGAACTGTACCGGTGGCGGAGGATGGCTCCGTCTATTTCACGGTTCCTGCCGATACGTTCGTCTATTTTCAGCTTCTGGATGAAAACGGCATGATGATCCAGTCGATGCGCAGCGGAACGATTGTTCAATCCGGTGAGCGACAGGGATGTGTCGGGTGTCATGAAAACCGGATATCGGTCCCCATGGCGTCAGCCCCGAAGAGCTTGGCCGCGTTGAGCAGACCGCCTGAGCCGTTAGCGGGATGGAAGGGGCCCGCGCGGATGTTCAATTACCGGACTGAAGTCCAGCCGGTTTTTGACCGAAACTGTGTGGGGTGCCATGATTTCGAAAAGCCCGCCGGAAGAAAACTGAACCTCGCGGGAGACCGAGGCATGGTTTTTAACACATCTTACAGTGATTTATGGAGCAAGAATTTCATTAAAGTGGTGGGGGCCGGCCCGTCGGCGATTCAGGAGGCCTATTCCTGGGGATCCCATGTCAGTCCACTGATTGACGTGCTGAGGAAGGGTCACCACAACGTCAAGTTGTCCGCCGATGAATTGGATCGGATCATCAGCTGGATTGACATCAATGCCCCCTATTACCCCGAGTATTTCTGTGCCCATCCCAACAATGTATTTGGCCGCGCACCACTCGATGATGCACAGCTTGACGTACTGAAATCGCTGGGAATCGACCTGAAGGCTCAGAATAATGTGGCCCAAATCAGTTTTGACCGTCCTGAAATGAGCCCATTCCTGAAGAAATTGGGTGATGTGAACGGCCCCCGTTACAAGGAGGCGTTGGCCATTATTAAGGCCGGACAGGAGGAACTGGCCGCACATCCCGAGGCCGATGCCAAAGGGTTTATCCCCTGCTCAGCAGATCAGGCGCGGAACAAGAAATATGAGGCGCGCCGTATGATTGAGTTGCGGAATCTCGAAAGCCTGAATACTCACGGAAGGATTTATGATAAATAATCAATGGGTGGGAACAGTTGTTTTGGCCTTCGTCATGGCCGGGCACACAGGTCAGGCTTTTGACACCAATAGTCTTGGCCGGGCTATCGAGGATCTTTCAGCCTCATATCCCTCCCACTATACGCAGGGCACGGAATTCCTCGAGGCATTGGCGCGGATCAAGACCGATGCTGAATTCCAGACCTTGCAACGCAAGGCATTGCTGGCCAACCCCCTTCTTGATTTTGACCGGTTGCTGGTTGTTCGTCGCGGCGAAAATAAACTTGGACTCCCCCAAAACTGGCAGGGGAATTGTGCTCTTCCCAGGAAGGGTTACACAAACGACATCGCCATTCTCTCCATTTCAAACGGGGTGATGAATCGCTTCTTTTGTCCTTCAAACGGAGTCTTTGTAGGCGATGTTGATTTGAACTTTGATGCCGACAAGATGCTGTTTTCCATGCCGGATGACAAGAGTCGGTGGCATGTCTGGGAACTCAAGGCGGATGGTTCGGGGTTAAGGAAGATGACCCCGGACGAACCTAATGTCGACCAGTATGACGCCTGTTATCTGCCCGACGACGGAATGGTTTTCAACTCCACGGCCGTTTTCACGGGAGTGCCCTGTGTTGGCGGAAGCACCACCGTGGCCAATCTGTTCCGCATGAATGCGGAAGGGACTGGCATCCGGCGCCTGTGTTTCGATCAGGAACACAATTGGTGCCCCACCATGCTGGAGGACGGCCGGGTGTTGTATACGCGCTGGGAATACACGGACACGCCCCATTACTTCACGCGACTGCTTTTCACCATGAATCCCGACGGAACGGGGCAAAACGCCTTTTACGGGAGCAATTCCTACTGGCCAAACTCGATATTCTATGCCCGTCCAATTCCAGGCGAAGCCGGAAAGGTGATCGGAATTGTTTCGGGGCACCATGGGGTGCCGCGGATGGGTGAGCTGGTTCTGTTCGATTCCGCGCAGGGACGGAATGAGGCGGCGGGAGCTGTGCAGCGCATCCCGGGGTACGGAGTAAAAGTTGAGCCTGTCACCAAAGATGCTTTGGTAGACAACTCTTGGCCAAAGTTTCTTCATCCCTATCCCCTGAGTGGCAACTATTTCCTCGTCTCCTGTAAGCCTTCGCCAAAGGCGGCATGGGGTATTTATCTCGTCGATGTGTTCGACAACATGGTTCTCCTGCATGAAGAGCCCGGGATGGCGATGTTCGAGCCGGTGCCGTTTCGCAAGTCGCTCCGCCCGCCGGTCATTCCGGACCGGGTGAAGCTTGGAGAGAAGGAGGCGACCGTCTACCTCAATGATATCTACGTCGGACCCGGGCTCAAGGGGGTGCCAAAGGGTACTGTCAAAAGACTTCGGGTTTACTCCTATCACTTTGCCTATCCGGGAATGGGGGGACATATCAACATTGGCGTGGATGGACCATGGGATGTTCGCCGCATTTTGGGAACCGTGCCGGTCTATGAAGACGGTTCAGCGGCGTTCATGGTGCCAGCTAACACTCCGCTGGCCCTTCAGCCGCTGGATGAAAACGGGCAAGCCATACAGATCATGCGAAGTTGGTTTACCGCCATGCCCGGGGAACGCGTGTCCTGCGTGGGATGTCACGACAAGCAGAACGCCAGTCCGGCGGCCAGGCCTTCGCTGGCATTTCGCAAAGATCCTGTCGCCATTGATCCCTGGCATGGTCCCGCCCGGGGCTTCAGTTTTCCCAGGGAAGTGCAGCCCGTCCTGGATCGCTATTGCGTGGGATGTCATCCCTCATTTTCCAGTAAACAACCCAAAACCCGTGGTTTTGACGCATCCTACCTGGAGCTACACCCCTTTGTCCGGCGCCCGGGGCCGGAAAGCGATTACCATCTGCAGAAACCTTTCGAGTATCATGCCAGCACGAGTGAACTGATCCAACTGCTCCGTCAGGGACATCACGGGGTTCGCCTCGATAACGAGTCGTGGGATCGCCTGATTACCTGGATCGATTTAAATGTTCCGGATCACGGGACTTGGGGTGACCATCGCAAAGTCAGAACGGGGATGGTGGAGGCGCGAAGCGCCATGCTGAAGAAATATGCGAAAATGGATGATGAACCCGAATGGATTCCCGAAATCGCAAAGCCACGCCTGGCCTTCAAGAAACCCCTGCGGGAAGTCAAAACGAAAACCCGTGTTCGAGACTGGTCGTTTTCCCGGGATTCGGTCAAGGGACTGCCGCCTGACTTGAAGATTGAACTGGGCGCGGGCCAAACTCTGGATCTGGCGCTGGTGCCGGCCAAAGAACCTTTCTACATGGGCAAGGTTGAGGTTATGAATGCCCAATTCCGGCTTTTTAATCCGGAACATGACAGCGGGTTCATTTCCCGTTCGAACAAGGATCAAACAAGTCGAGGAATCTCCGTCAATGGTGATCGGCAGCCTGTTGTGAGGGTAACCTGGACTGAAGCCCAGGCATTTTGCCGATGGCTATCAACGAAAACAGGGCGCACGGTCACGCTTCCCTCCGAAGATCAGTGGGAGTGGGCGTGCCGGGGCGGAAAGGCGACGCCGATGTGGTACGGGGCGGTTACCCATGATTTCAGTAATTTCGCCAATCTCGCGGATGAGAGGCTTCTGGATCTGCTGGTTCGGGATTCGCCTAAATGGCTTCCCGTCGTTGCCACGGTAAATGATGGCGCCACCGTAACGGCGGACGTCGGGACCTACAAACCCAACCCCTTCGGACTTTACGATATGCATGGCAATGCGGCGGAATGGACATCGTCGATGGATCCGCAAGGAAATGTAATCTGCCGGGGCGGTTCCTTCTACGATCGTCCCTATCGTGCAACAGCCACCGCTTTTCGGGCGTATCATCCCTATCAACCGGTATTTGACGTGGGATTCCGTGTGATTGTTAAAGCGCCTTAATTTTTCGGGGTGATGTCCTATGAAAACGATGATGTTCATGCTGGTTGCGGGCACGGCACTTGTCTTCAGGGTTGCCTGGACAGAGGCGGCCCCGCTTGACCTCGATGCTGAGTGCGAGATCCAGCATGGGGTGCTGAATCGCACTAT
>CAZOZF010000070.1:2297-13544 GCA_964584205.1 uncultured Verrucomicrobiota bacterium | reverse complement strand
TTCTGGATAAAAGGGACGTATTGAGTCCATTTTGGGTCAGTTTGTCAATCCAGATCAGCAATTCACATTATGACAGCGGGTGATGTAAAAGACCGGCTAAAGCCGGTACACCAACGCCGGAATGTGATGGTTTCATCCCGTTGGTGTACCGCCTTCAGGCGGTCTTCGGCCATAATGAGAATTGCTGAATCCAGATTGATTCCGGATCCATCGTGAGAAGAATGCGAATGGGGGACTGCGGTGCCCCACGGGAGTGAAGGGGGTGGCCGGGTTCGTGAGAATATGGCGCAAACTTTCCGCTGGCTTTTCCCGGTCGAACTCCGCCGTTACCGTCATTCCATAGGTTCCAATCCAGCATTCTTCGCCCGCCAGGGGCAGGGGATCGGAGCCGCCGATGATCGTGTAGCCGCGCCGGGAAGCCATTTTCATCAGGCGCGGTAACGGCCAGAAGGTGGGGCGAAGGCCCGTATCGCCGATGAGGAAACTTCCGTCCGGGTGCGTTTCAATCAGAGTCTGAATCCGTTTGCCGCGCCCGAAAAACCATTTTCCTGGCGACCAACTGAGAACCGGCACAGCATTTTGTGCCCGGATCGCCTGGAGCGTCTCTTCCGCAGACAGTCCATTTTTTACGGAAACATCCACTCCCAGTGCCAGAATCTCAAGCTTTTCGGCCGTCACAATCTGCCGTCCTGCAATGAGATACCCCATAATAAGGTCGTTCTTCAGGATGGTGATGGTGCCCGCATCCGGTCCCGCCACCAGTTTGAAGGGGCCGTAATGACAAGCTTTCCCGTGTTTCAAAATCTCCTGATAAAAGTGGCATGACTGGCTTTCCGCCAGAAGCCCCATGAATACACTGCTCGTCCCGCTGGATGGGGACGTGAGTTTACCCAGATTGTCCAGCAGGCCGTTTATAGCCCGGGCCACATCGTATCGGGGATACAGATGCAGATGTCCGTCTATGACGAGTTGCGTGAGCGTTGGTGCCATGCAAGAGGTTATAAGCTACCCGGCGGGCGATGTCAAAGACCGGCTAAAGCCGGTACACCAACGCCGGAATGCGATATTTTTCTGCCCGTTGGTGTACCGCCTTCAGGCGGTCTTTGGCCATAGTGAGAATGGTGGCCAGTCCTTTTTGCGACCTTGACGGGGGCGGCTTCCGGCCTGTTTAATGGATTGAGTTATGAGTGATCATCGTAAATCAGCGGGAGTGGTGGGTTTGGCCGTGATGGGGTCCCGGATTCTGGGGCTTATCCGCGAGCAGGTCTTTGCCGCCATGTTCGGAACCGGAAAATGCCTGGATGCGTTTCTGGCGGCGTTTCAGATTCCCAATTTGCTTCGCGATCTGTTTGCGGAAGGCGCCCTGTCAACGGCGTTTACCACGACCTTCACTAAAACCCTTGAAAAAGAGGGGGAGCCTCCGGCCTGGCATCTGGCCAGCCTGCTGTTCAGTGCCATGCTCGTGATCATGGGCGGGATTTGCGTGGTCGGCATCGCGGCCAGTCCGCTTCTGGTTCAAATCACGAATTTCGGCTTTCACGAGGTTCCTGGAAAATTTGAGCTGACCGTTACGCTGACCCGGATCCTCTTCCCTTTCATCCTGCTGGTTTCGCTGGCATCGGTGGTGATGGGTATTCTCAATGCCCGGTTTATTTTTGGCCTGCCCGCGTCGGCCTCAACGGTGTTCAATTTAGTTTCCGTGGTGGGCGGCGTGTTGCTGGCCTTTGTTTTCGACCCGCAGGCGAACTGGCGGCATCCCAACTTTTCCGAGCGGGCTTTGTATGGTGTGACGCTGGGTGTCATGCTGGGCGGATTGGCCCAGCTGGGGATGCAGCTCCCCTCTCTCTGGAAGCTGGGGTTCCGGTTCCGGTGGACCCTGGATTTCAGCAATCCCCGCCTGCGTCAGGTCTGGGCGCTGGCCTGGCCGAGTATGATTGCCGGTGCGGCCGTTCAGGTCAATGTCCTGGTTAACGGGATGTTTGCCTCGGAAATCAACGGAGCGCGCGGCTGGTTGAATTGCGCCTTCCGCCTGATGCAGTTCCCCATCGGGGTGTTCGGGGTCGCCATCGCGACCGTCACCCTTCCGGCGGTGGCGCGCCTGCATGCCCGTTCCGATATGGGTGGAGTCGGCAAGACCATTGAGGAGTCCCTGCGACTGGCGTTTTTCCTGACGATTCCGGCAACGGTGGGGTTGGTGGTGCTGGCACCCGATATCATCCGGGTCATTTATGAACACGGAAAATTCAATTCAGCCGATACCTTTCTGACGGCGGAAGCCCTGCGTGCATTTTCCATAGGCTTGTCTGGTTATGCCGCGATCAAGGTTCTTACCCCTTGTTTTTTTGCGCTCGACCGGCGTCGGACGCCGCTCATGGTCAGTCTCGTGGGAATCGGGCTTAATCTGGTGATGAACTTCACTCTGGTGAAGTATTTCCACTTGGGGCATGTGGGGCTCGCGGCCAGCACAGGCTGTCTGGCACTGGTGAACTTTCTGCAATTGGCCCTGTATCTCAGGGCCGATGTGAATTACGGAAGTTGGCGACGCTGGTTCCGTTATGCCTTGGCGATCGGCATCCCGGCGCTGGTCTGTGGCGTGGTGGTGTTGAATCTGAAGCACTGGCTGGCCGGGTTCGGGCAGACCTTCCCCTGGCTGGTCGGGGCATTGGCCGCCGAGATTGTTGTGGGCGGACTGGTTTATGTCGGACTGACCTGGGTTTTCCGGGTGCATGAAACCCACACTCTGGCAAATTTGTTGCGCCGGAAGGTTCGTGGAGAATGACGAAGCCACTGATTCATGGACTCTCGCGACTTGAATTGGGTGAGGCCTGCAAGGCGCTAGGGATTCCCTCATACCGGGAAGGCCAGATCTGGACGTGGCTTTACGGACAGCGTGTGAGTGATTGGGCGGAGATGAAAAATCTACCGGCTACCCTGCGCGAAGCCTTGGCCTGCCAATTCGACATCGTGTCCGTCCTGAATCAGAAACTTGAAGGGTCTCCCCATGGAACCCGGAAAATTCTCGTGGGGCTTCGCGATGGGGAATGCGTGGAGGAAGTGCTGATTCCGGCCGGAGATCGCAGGACCGTCTGTGTGTCCAGTCAGGTCGGGTGTCGGTTCGCTTGTGTCTTCTGTGCCAGCGGGAAGGGCGGCTACGTCCGGAACCTTGAAGCCGGCGAGATTATCGGCCAGGTCCTGCTCGCCTGGAAGGAGTACGGCGACCGCCCCTCTAATATTGTTTTCATGGGAATGGGCGAGCCCTTTGACAACACTGACGCCGTGCTCAAGGCCATCCGTATCCTGAATGATTCAGGGGGGATTAATATCGGGGCACGCCATATGACGGTGAGCACCAGCGGGGTGATTCCCGGTATCGAGCGATTGGCGGGCGAGGGGATTCAAGTCGAGTTGTCCGTCTCATTGCATGCGGCCGATGACGCGCTGCGAAGCCGTCTGATGCCGGTTAACCGGAAGTATCCGCTGACCGAACTTTTGGCGGCCTGCAGGCGATATGTCGCCACCACGAAGCGGATCATCACGTTTGAATACACGCTTATCCGGGGCGTGAATGATAGCCGTCCGCAAGCACTGGCGCTGGCAAAGTTAATCCGCCCGGTTTCCGGTCGCGTTAATCTTATTCCCTTGAGCCCGGTGGAGGGCTTTGAGGGACAGGCGCCGACTGCCGGCACGGCGGAGATGTTTATCGAGGTGCTCGGCAAGGCCGGGATTAATGCCACCACACGGCTATCCAAGGGAACGACGATTGACGCGGCCTGCGGGCAGTTGCGGATGAGGGCGGGTGGGGGAAACTCCGGGAAGACACGAGAATGAAGATAACGACACAAACGAGTTCACGGGCGGTGGCGGCCGGCATGATTGCACAATGGATGGAAACCGGGGATTTCCCGGACCGGATGATGACCCGTGTGCATTCCAACCGGGGCTTCATCATGGAAGTCACCTACGGGGTGGTCAAATGGAAGCGGGAACTGGAATGGGTGTTGAAGCAATGCATGAAGCAATTGCCAGCCATTCCGTTGCGTGCCCACCTGATGGTCGGGCTTTACCAGTTTCTGCACATGGACACGGTGGAATCCTATGCCGCAGTGAATGAAACGGTAGAGGCAGTCAAAGCGGAGTTTGGCCAGGAAGAGGTCAACTTTACCAATGGCGTCCTGCGGCGCGTTCTGAGAGAGAAGCCTCTTGTTCTTGCCGCCCTAAAGGCACAGCCCGCGGGAGTCCGTTTGTCGCACCCGGAAATTTTAATCAAGCGCTGGACTGCCACCTTCAGCGAGGCGGAGGCTGTGGCCTTGTGCGAGTGGAACAATACCCGGGCGGCCGTTACGCTCCGGCTGAACACGAACCGTATCCAGATGGCGGACTTCCGGGACAGGCTGGCCTCGGAAGGGATCCGGATTGAGCCCCATGGGTTTGATCCGGCCCGGTTCTGCACCCTGGCGCGCGGGGTCAGTGTGGAAGATATTCCTGGATTTGATGACGGCTGGTTCATGGCTCAGGATCCCTCGACGGTCATGGCTGTCGAGTTGCTGGATCCGAAACCCCAGGAACGTATCCTTGACGCCTGTGCGGCGCCGGGGGGCAAGACCGTAGCCATTGCTGAACGTATGGGCGGGGGCGGAACCCTGACCGCCATGGATATCCATGCCGACCGGATGGGATTCCTGACCGATAATCTGGCCCGAATGAATCTGGAAGGAGTGCGGGTTATTGAAGGCGATATGGCCGCCTGTAGCCGGGGTGGGGTCGGTGTCCCCGAACTGGCCGGTCTCTTGTTTGACGGCATTTTGATCGATGTGCCCTGCACCAATACGGGGGTGCTGAGGCGCCGGGCGGATGCACGTTGGCGGTTTTCGCCGGAGCGGCTGGCTAAAGTTTGCGAAACCCAGCGGGCCATCCTGAATGGGGCGGCCGAACGGGTTCGGGTCGGAGGGCGGATTGTCTACAGCACTTGCAGCCTGGAAACCGAGGAGGACGAGGGGATGATCACATCCTGGCTCAAGGATCATCCCGGCTTCACTCGGGGTGCCGAAAGAAAGCTGTTTCCGCCGCGTGACGCCGTCGACGGCGCCTTCGCCGCCGTGCTGAAACGAACGGCATAAGGGAGTTGCGGTCTTATCGCTGTGTCTTGAGCCGGTAGAAGTAGCCTTGAGTGGCATTTTGGACATTGTCCGTGTGAACATTGTCGGGGGGGGTTGCCGTAATGCAGTTAACCAGAGGCAAAAACCCGTCCCACGAAAGATTCGTGGCACGTTCCAGTGTATAAAACTGATTGGACGAACTGTTCCACTGAATCACAAATCCTGTTCCGACAATCTGAACAGCACCTTTTATCGCAAAAACAGAGGCAGGATTCGACGGACTCGTCCCAGCCAGATACTCATTCCAGTCACTCATCCCATCGCCATCGGAATCCCCATCTCTGAGGACAGTGTAAGCATGAGTCACCGTTGGTGCCGCCTCATAATTTTCATTTCCCGCCTGACTTGCCACAATCTCAGCCGAACCATGGGAGGTGAAGAATAGATCAGTCCCGGAAACCGTCGCCCATAGGGTATTGGATGCAAAACTCACAGCCAGGCCACTTGAGGCGGTTGCACTCAATGACACCGTATTGGACTCCACGAACACAGAGCTATTGACGGGCATGAATTGTGTGATGGTTTGGCTGGCCTTTTGAATGATCAGATGTAGCACGATTTCCTGAGCGGCGTTGGTTGCTGTGGGCGCAAACACATGATTGGTGATGGAATAGATGCCTGCGTTTAGTCCAACCATACTCACCGCGCCACTGACCGCGATACTCGCCCCGGACTCCACACGCCCTGTGGATGGACTCGAGGAAAACCATGTGCCTTCACCATCGGTCACCCCATTGGAGAAAACAAAGCCTGCAGCTCCGGTGTTGGTAATGACAAATGCTTGAGGAAGGGGATCGGGCCCGCCATAAGTGCCGGTGTAAGTAAGTTGGTCAGGCGTCACTCCAATGACGCCAGCGTCAATCATCTCTTCTTGCTCGGAACTTACTGAAACGTTCCCGGCCGCATCCCGCGAGCGAACCCGATAATAGAGGGTTTTTCCACCGATCAAGGCCCAGTCTAGAGTCACGTCAGAAGTCCATTCTCCGTTTGTCATCGTCATGTCCGTGTAGATTCCGTTGTAGGTGTTTCCCGAGAGACGACACTCAATTCCGGGTTTATTCGTTTCCAATCCACTAACGGTATCATCAACTTGGATTGTGATCTGAATCGCCCCCGTTGTTTCAGCCGTTACGTTGGATGGTGTTTGAGACCAATCCGAATAGGTCGGAGCGGTTCCATCAATCCGGAATGGCCCGAAACTTGTGCTCATGCCCCAATTGCCGACATTGTCCACGGCGCGTAAGGCCAGCCACCAGTTTGTCCCGTCGGCCAGTACCTCGCTCGTTCCATTCGACCCGGTCGTCATCACCGCCATGGGAGCGAGTGCCGTGCTTTCGTTGGTGAACGCATATCCGTACCCTTTGATGCCCGTTCCGGCGCCATCACTCACTATCCACTGTGCAAGAATGTTCCGATTGGTTGACCACACCCCGACCACGGGAGTTGAACCCACCAAAACACCCGCCCGGGGAGCCTGATTATCAACGCAGAAAGGGGTGCTGGTTACAGCACTGCTCCATAAGATTCCATTCCAGGCTCGGAGCCGAATCCGCGTGTTGGTGGACAACGCAATTGAAAGACCATTGCCGGTTGTATCCCATCCGATGGTGAGAAGGTTTGTGGCAAGCCCAGTTCCGTTGGTTGTGGCAACACCACCAATCTGACACGGAATGCTGTTTGTTAGAGTCACACTGCCCATAGAGGAACTCACCTCTGCCACCCAAAGATTTGTCCAGGAAACAGCCCCATTTGTGGAGTAGAGCACCTCCGTCTGGCATGAATTTCCTTTTACATCGGACACGGAACAGTTGATCGTGACCCGGCCCTCTCCGTTGCTTGAGGTCTGACCGGCGGAGACAAGCTTCGCCACGGGCGGGACATTGGTAACCCATTGCCATGTGAGCACCGTGTTGTTCGTCAACAATATCGTGACGTTTGTACCGCTACCCGTTGCAGGCTCGCTCCCTTGCATGACCCAGCCTGTGCACACATATTGCGTGGTGCCGATTTGTGCCGGGGAACCGGATAGTTGGCAGGAGAGCATCTTTCCAGGGTAGTAAAGGGATGACCCAATCGCGGGAAGTGGGGCGCCAAAGGGAGACTGAACGTCGAGTGATACAACCGAGTTAGTCAGGCTTCGTGATGCCTGCTCGGTATTGCCATAGGCTCCCATGTTAATTCGGGAGCCATGGGGAGCTAGTTCATGGGTCCAGTCACTGGCCGGATCTCCCGCATCAATGCAGGCGCTGTGGGCTGTGTCGTTGGTCCACAGATTGGCCGACACATAACGACCTTCCACGCTTTTCAGATGGAAGTCGCGGGCCGCTACGTTTACAAACTGCGGATTTAGTGAAAGGCTGTTCGAATCCATCCCCGCCAGCATCCAGTCAGTCAGCGTAGGCTTTACCACGCCGCTCAAATTCCCCAACATCGCGCCATTGGTCACAAAGAGGTCGTTGTAGTCGGAAGTCAGAGCGGTCGATGAACTGATGGCGTATCTGCCAGCCCCATCGGCATGGATGATCGTGTTCCAAAGCGCGATTTCAGAACCACTTAGAGTGATCCCTCTATTTGCGTTTCCGAACACAGTACAGTTACTGATTGTCACATTAGAGACGCCGACGGAAATTCCAATTCCTCTGTCTCCGCCGGAGGAGTCATACATGTCTCTCACCACTGAGTTCTCAATGACGCCATATGTGGCCAGACTACTGAGTTGCACTCCGCTATACTCATTACTACAGACATCAACCCGGATTAGTCGAGAATACGGCATCGTTATACCAATGCCAACTCTTCCCCCCATTACCTTCATCAAATTCTGGGGCGCGTTTGGATAGATCACGCTTTGAGCCGTTCTGACCGTCACATTACTTGTGGCAATATTCCAGCAGTATCCCACCGATTTTTTTCCATCGAAGGTTACTCCATAGGGTGACGCCTCGAATAAAATCGGCGCATTGGTCGTTCCGTTATGCACCGCTAGCACGTTGATATTACCTGTCAGGATGTAGTTCCCTGTGTCGATTCTCACAATGTTTCCGGGAGTCAAGGTATAGGCGCTCAAAACGCCCTGCACGGTCGCCTTGGGATGGGCTGGATCCAGCCCTGTGTTCGTATTCGTGCCTGCTGCGGTACACCAGATGTCAAAATTCGTGAACGCATCGTTGACATAGAAACAGCGCCTGACCGTAAAATCACCCTCCGAAACAGCGTCCAGAGGTATGGGATCGTTCCGGGAAACCCGGATACGACAAGTTAGGCAATCCCCTAATTCCGTTGTGGACCAGTTAAACAGCCCGAGGTCAAAGGGCAGGCTGTCAGCCCCTGCTATCGGACTCCACTGCGCACCTGAATTCGTGGAAACCTCAAGCATGACAGTGTCCCCGGCACTCCAATCCGTCCCTCCCGTGGTCCAGATGATTTCCGCCGTGGTCCCTGTGTCAAAAACCTCACCTCCATTCGGGTGCGTTAACGTAAGTTGCCGGTTCAAGTTCAGATCGTACATCACACTGTTGTCGGCACTACTTGATGCCGTATTGCTATTCCCGTCCGCATCGTGGACCTGGCCGGCCGGAATCGTCACGAGCACCGTGCCGCTTCCCGTCATTCCGGCTACTGCCACGTTATAGACTACGCCATCCCCTGACACGATGGCCGTCGTTGCCCCAGCCGTACCACCCAACATCACATCGGTCGCGTCAAAGTCGATCACAGGTTCATTAAATACCACGCTGAAGTTGATCGGCATGCCATTCGTGGGATCCGCCTGATCCGCAGCCTGATTAATCATCACTGTCGGCGATTCGTCATCGGTGATACTTGCCGTCACCTGTTGTATGTCATTTTCCACCCCATTGACCACCGTGTCGATATCCACGATCACCGTCTCGCTTGCTTCGTTCAGTACATCCTGAACCGCTCTCAGCGTGAGGAGGCCGCTTGAACTTCCTGCGGGAATCGTGATGCTTGTTCCCGACCGGGTGTAGTCGTCCGCTAAGGTTGCCGTTCCGGAGAACGTTAGATTCACTGTCACTGCCTGACCCGACACGGCCGACAGTGTCGCCGTTACCGTGGCCACGCCCCACGCCTCGGTCATCGGACTTCCAGTCAGGCCAAGACTCACCGCAGGGAGCGGATCATCATCCGTGATCGTGGCGGATACCTGCTGGGTGCCGTTTTCCGTGCCATTGACCACCGTGCTGATATCCACCATCACCGTCTCATCTGCTTCGCTTAGCGTGTCTTGCATTGCGGTCAGTGTGCGGGACCCACTGGAGCTTCCCGCAGGAATCGTGATGCTGGTTCCCGACCTGGTATAATCGCTTGTCAGGGTCGCCGTTCCTGAAAATGACAGGTTCACAGTCACGGCCTGACCCGACACCGCTAGTAGCGTCGCCGTTACAGTGGCCACGCCGCCCGCCTCGGTCATCGGACTCCCGGAAAGGCCCAGACTCACCGCCGGGACTGGATCATCATCCGTGATCGTGGCGGTCACCCACTGGGTGCCGTTTTCCGCGCCATTGGCCACCGTGCTGATATCCACCACCACGGTCTCATTTGCTTCGTTCAGGGCGTTCTGTACCGCCGTCAGCGTAATGGAACCACTCATACTTCCCGCTGGAATCATGATGCTTGTTCCGGACCTGGTATAATCGCTTGTCAGGGTCGCCGTTCCTGAAAATGACAGATTCACAGTTACGGACTGACCCGACACCGTCGACAGCGTCGCGGTCACCGTCGCCACCCCGCCTGCCTCCGGCATTGGACTTCCCGATAGGTCCAAACTTACGACGGGACCTAAATCATCATCCATGATCGTAGCCGTCACCCGCTGGGTGCCGTTTTCCGTGCCGTTGACTACTGTAGCGATATCCACCACCACGGTCTCATTCACTTCGTCCAGTACATCCTGCACCGCTGTCAGCGTAATGGAACCACTAATGCTGCCTGCCGGAATCGTGATGCTGGTTCCCGATCTGGTGTAATCGTCCGTCAGGGTTGCCGTTCCAGAGAACGCCAGATTCACCGTCACTGTCTGATCCGACATTGCCGACAGCGTCGCTGTTGCCGTGGCAACGCCGTCCGCCTCGGCCATCGGACTCCCGGCCAAACCTAGACTCACCGTGGGAGCCGCATCATCATCCGTGATCGTGGCCGTCACTTGCTGTGCACCGTTTTCCGCGCCATTGACCACTGTATCGATATCCACCACCACCGTCTCACTCGCTTCGTCCAGTATGTCCTGCACCGCTGTCAGCGTAATGGAACCACTAATGCTGCCTGCCGGAATTGTGATGCTTTCCCCCGACTTTATGTAATCGTCCGTCAGGGTTGCCGTTCCAGAGAACGCCAGATTCACCGTCACCGCCTGACCCGACACGGTCGACAGCGTCGCGGTCACCGTCGCTACGCCGCCCGCCTCGGCCATCGGACTCCCCAAAAGGTCCAGACTCACAGCCGGAACCGGATCATCATCCGTGATCGAGGCGGTCACCCGCTGGGTGCCGTTTTCCGTGCCATTGGCCACCGTGCTGATATCCACCACCACGGTCTCATTCGCTTCGTTCAGTGCGTCTTGTTCCGCTGTCAGCGTCATAGATCCACTGAGGCTTCCCGCTGGAATCGTGATGCTTGCCCCCGACTTTATGTAATCGTCCGTCAGGGTTGCCGTTCCAGAGAACGCCAGATTCACCGTCACCGCCAGGCCCGACATTGCCGACAGTGTCGCCGTTGCCGTGGCTACGCCGCCCGCCTCGGCCATGGGACTCCCGGCCAAACCCAGACTCACCGTGGGCGCCGCATCATCATCCGTGATCGTGGCCGTCACCTGCTGTGCACCGTTTTCCGTGCCATTAGCTACTGTGCTGATATCCACAATCACCGTCTCATTCACTTCGTCCAAAACGTCTTGCACCGCCGTCAGCGTAATTGAACCACTGGCACTTCCTGCCGGAATCGTGATGCTGGTTCCCGACCTGGTGTAGTCGTTCGCCAGAGTCGCCGTTCCTGAGAACACCAGATTCACCGTCACCGCCTGACCCGACACCGCCGACAGCGTCGCGGTCACCGTGGCTACGCCGCCCGCCTC
>CAZOZF010000070.1:0-2197 GCA_964584205.1 uncultured Verrucomicrobiota bacterium | reverse complement strand
CCTGACCCGACACCGCCGACAGCGTCGCGGTCACCGTGGCTACGCCGCCCGCCTCGACCATCGGACTTCCAGACAAACCCAGACTCACCGTGGGCGCCGCATCATCATCCGTGATCGTGGCCGTCACCTGCTGTGCACCGTTTTCCGTGCCATTAGCTACTGTGCTGATATCCACAATCACCGTCTCATTCACTTCGTCCAAAACGTCTTGCACCGCCGTCAGCGTAATTGAACCACTGGCACTTCCTGCCGGAATCGTGATGCTGGTTCCCGACCTGGTGTAGTCGTTCGCCAGAGTCGCCGTTCCTGAGAACACCAGATTCACCGTCACCGCCTGACCCGACACCGCCGACAGCGTCGCGGTCACCGTGGCTACGCCGCCCGCCTCAGCCAACGGACTTCCTGACAAACCCAAACTCACCGTGGGAGCCGCATCATCATCCGTGATCATGGCTGTCACCCGCTGTGTGCCGCTTTCCGTGCCATTGACTACTGTATCGATATCCACCACCACCGTCTCATTCGCTTCGTCCAGTACATCCTGTACCGCCGTCAGAGTAATGGAACCACTGGTGCTTCCTGCTGGAATCGTGATACTGGTTCCCGACCTGGTGTAATCGTTTGCCAGGGTCGCTGTTCCTGCGAACGCCAGATTCACGGTCACCGGAATCCAGTAAGTCGAGGACAAGGTTGCCGTCACTGTAGCCACGCCCCCTGCCTCGGCTAGTGGGCTCCCCGTCAAACTCAACGTCACTGTAGGCGGATTCCGATAGGCTGAAATCACTCCCTTGATTTCGCGGAGCGTGCGGGCATTATCCCCGTCCGCCGCATCTCCGACCGCCGCACCCAAATACTGGATGGCCGGGTTCGAAAAATAGGCCACCCGGGTTCGAGCAATATTATCAGCAAAATATGACTTTTCCTCATAGGTCATCACGGAACAATAGTTGCCGTTGTCACTTCCCGTCCAAAGCCAACCGGCGGAATAAGAATACAGTCCTGGACCTGGTTGAAAGTTCTGAATCTTAGAGTGATGACACCCCATATTATGGCCCATTTCATGAACCATCGTGAATGACCAAGAGACTTGTTGCACACGATTTAAACAATAAGCCCAGGGGGACTGTCCGTCGGTGTCGTTTAACAGGTAGCCCAGGCCTCCCACATCTTCACATTGCACGAAAAGGGAAACCAGATCGGCTCGATACAGATCACGCAAACCCTGAACCGTGTCCATATATCCGTCACTCCCGTTTTGAAGGCGGGTAAGATTCGTATAGCTATTGGCGTCTTCCGTGTAGGAAATTTCCTCACTATGAACCAGATTGAGCGAGAGAAACGTGCTGCTGTTGTCGAGCGCAAGCTGGGCTTTCGCCATAGCCTGCGCGATGACATTGGCAATGCCGCCGCCACTGGCGTCAGCCCATTGCCGCGCCAAAGGAGTATAGACAATGAGCACATCAACCGTCACGGGAGCCAGCGGGTCTCCCTGTGGCGAGACAGCGGCTTGCGAGGGTTGACTGAGCAAGGATGGCGCGGGCGTGGGGACGAGCGACGGACCGCCCTCTAAATTATCAACACGGGTCAAATCCACATCCACAAGACGATAGACGTTGGTTCCGGCTTCATTTTGGATCGCGAATCGTTTTTTCTGTTCCGGGATTTCAACTGCACACACGGTTCGCCCGTCCGAGGTGGTGAGGATCAATGTCCCCAGAGGATACCCGTCGATTCGTCCGCGTGTCGTGACGGTTCCGTTCACATTTTCGGTTACGCGATCCACGCGCGCCGTATAGATGGCATCGGCAAAAAGCTCTAGCCGCAGCGCGACTCCCTCGCGCACCACTTCCTGAGTCATCATGGGCAAATACAGATCCACAGACCGTGATCTCAACGCCGGGGGAAACCCGGCCGGTAGCGCGCCTTGATCCGCCAGACTGGATTCTCCCGTGGCAGAGAGCAAATTGACAAGAAGTCCGGACGGGGGAGGCGTTTGGTTTGTAGTGGCCGCCGCCAAGCCCGTCAGGGCTGTCAAAGCAAAGGCCAACATCAAGAATAAAAGACGACGTAACAGGACGCTTCTGCTCAGCCCAAAATATCCCCGTGTTTTGGGGTCGTTATGGAGCACCATACTCAAGGCATCATTATGTCTGAAACTGGATAAAAGAACAAGGTATCCGTCATTGACCAGCAGTTC
>CAZOZF010000069.1:0-13615 GCA_964584205.1 uncultured Verrucomicrobiota bacterium | reverse complement strand
GGCGGGGTGGTGCATACGCACAGCCTGTACGCCACAGCCTGGGCTCAGGCGCGGCGCGAGATACCTGCCTTTGGGACGACGCATGCCGATTACTATCATGGAACGGTTCCCTGTACCCGGGCGCTGACGGGCAAGGAGATTACCGGCGACTATGAAGTGAATACCGGCCGGGTGATTGTTGAACGGTTCACGACCTTGGATTCCACCTCGTTCCCGGGGGTTTTGGTGGCGAGCCACGGCCCCTTCACCTGGGGGAAATCGGCGCAGGCGGCGGTGGACAGTGCGGTGGTGCTGGAATTTCTAAGCAAACTGGCTTCAGAGACCCTCCGGATTGCTCCGGCAATCCGCGCGGTGCCCCGGGTGTTGCTGGACAAGCATTACCTCAGAAAGCACGGAAACACGGCGTATTACGGGCAGCGGAAGTAATTTGGACAGGGCGGATTTGATTAATCAAGGAGAGCAAAGACAATGAATGGAAGTGGCGCGACATTGGTGGGGCTGGATTGGTTGATGATCGGGTTGTATTTCGCCATGCTGGTCGGCATCGCCTGGTGGGTGGCCCGAAAAGGGAAAGATAACGCGACGGATTACTTTTTAGCCGGCCGTAATTTGGGCTGGTGGGTTGTGGGCGCATCCATCTTCATGTCGAATATCGGTTCCGAGCACATCGTCGGGCTGGCGGGATCAGGAGCGAAAGACGGAGTGGCGATGGCTCATTACGAGCTGCATGCCTGGTGTCTGTTGGTTCTGGCCTGGGTATTTGTTCCGTTCTATGCCCGGTCGCTGGTGTTCACGATGCCCGAGTTCCTGGAACGCCGATTCAGTGTGGGATCCCGCTATGTGCTCTCCATTGTTTCCCTGGTCACGTTTGTGGTCTCCAAGATCGCCGTCGGGATTTTTGCAGGCGGCGTGGTGTTTGCCACCCTGCTGCCCGAGATCAATATTCATCTGGGCGGATTTGTCATTGACAGTTTCTGGGTGGGATCCGTGGCGGTGATTATCCTGACGGGGTTGTACACGATGATCGGCGGAATGCGCGCCGTGGCTTACAACGACGTGGTTCAGGTGGTGGTGCTGATCGGGGGATCGATGCTGTTGACGTTCTACGGGCTCCATGAATTGGGCGGGTGGGGCGAACTGCGGCGGATCTGCGGATCGGAGATGTTCAATCTGTGGAAGCCGATGGTTCCGGCGGGTGTGATCTCTTCCTGGGCTCCGGTTCTGGAGAAGAATGCGGCGGGTGAAGTGGTGCGACAGGCGTGGTATTTCAACAGTAATTTTCCGTGGCTGGGCATGGCCATCTGCGCGCCGGTGATCGGATTGTGGTACTGGTGTACGGATCAGTACATTATCCAGCGCGCGTTGAGCGCTCCCAACCAGAATGTCGCCCGGAAAGGCAGTATCTTCGCGGCGTTTCTGAAGTTGTTCCCGGTTTACCTGTTCATCATCCCTGGGCTGATCTGCTATGCGCTGGCCACCAGTGGAAAAAATCCCCAGTTGGCCGCCGCATTCGCTACGGAAGGATCGCAGGGGGCGTTTCCCATGATGGTGAAATACATGTTGCCGGCGGGAATCCGTGGGATTGTTGTGGCCGGATTGTTGTCCGCGCTGATGGGTTCACTGGCGGGTGTGTTCAACGCCTGTTCCACGCTGTTCACAGTGGATCTGTATGAGAAATTGCGCCCGAAAGCCACCCAGCATGAGCTGGTGCGAATGGGACGGATTGCGACCGGGGTGATGATCCTCATTGCCTTGGCCTGGATTCCGGTCGTCAAGGGGGCGCACGGATTGTACGGGTACCTGCAGTCGGTCCAGGGCTATCTGGCCCCGCCGATCTTTGTGGTGTTCTTTTTCGGGGTATTCTGGAAGCGGTTGAACGCGAAAGGCTGTTTGTGGGCGATGCTGGTCGGGTTTGTGGTCGGCATGTTCCGCATGATGGTGGATACTCCCGTGACCATGGGGATGAAGGGTTTTGAGAACGGGTATGCCCAGGGGTCCTTCCTGTGGATTGTGAACAACATCAACTTCCAGTATTTTAGCATCCTGATCACGCTGATTTCGGCGGCGGTGATGATCCTGGTCAGTTACATGACGGCGGCACCGGACTATGCAAAGATCGGCGGGCTTACCTTTGGCACGGCCTCGACTCAGGATAAGGCGGAAACCCGCGCGAGCTGGGGCTGGGGTGAGGTGGCGGCATCCTGTGTGGTGATGATTGCCATTATCGGGGCATATCTGTACTTTAACGGCTGAAAGCCGGACTTCCCGTCGGTGGTTTGGAAGCCGGGTGAAACCCAGCACAACTGCCGGGGAAGATGACATGATGAAGTTGATCATGATGGGATTGCTGGTGGTTGGTGCGGCGCGGGCGGATCTCCATTTGACTGATGCCGGACAGCGGGGGGCATTCAACACAGGCGATGCAACGGTGAGCCTTTTGCCCGACGGGCGCCACATTGACTATGCGATTTCCGGCAGGGCTGTTGGCGGCGTCTGGACGAAGGATTATCCCGCCACGCTTGCGAAGGGTGGTGCGGACCGGATTGAAACGACCCTCACCGGGCCGGGTGATAAGCCGATTTCGGGAATCGCGATGCGCCTGGAAATCAAGGGAACCGTTGGTGTCCAGACCTTGGATATTCCATCCCGGGGGATGCTGCGTGAAACCATCGATTGGGCGGCCGTGGGCAAACTCAGCGAAGTCGTGCTGATCATTCAGCGCGTTGGCGGTGCGGATCCAGCTGTGGGAAGCCTGCAACTGGATGTCGCCTTTACAAAACTCAGCCCTTTCCAAAAGTTCAATGTCTCCATGCCGGGCAAGGGTGCCGGTGTGTTGTGCGTGGCACTCCTGTCCATGCTTCTGGGCTATATCAGGCCCAGGCCGGTCGGTGTCCTGGCGCATGATGTCATGCTTGGCCTGGCGACGACGCTGCTGCTTGCCACGGTTTTTGGCGTCTACCGGCTGGCCTGTCTTCCCCTGTGTTTTGCCGTTTCGGGTGCGGCCATTGGTACACTGCTGAAAGTGGCCCTTACCGGGAGGGCGTCAACGGCGGCTGAGGCCTTCAGGAATGCGCTGTTCACCGGGGTTCTTGCCCTTGCGGCCAGCAAGGCCGCCGTGTGGCAGGCTCCGTCTTCCCTGGCCTCGTTCGGACAGCTCAGTGCCTTCGGGGCGGCGCTGTTCGTGTTTCTCTATCATGCTGGAAACGCCTATTGCCTGTTGGCGAACAAGAAGCCTATCGGGGTGATCGGCGGTATCGTGATTGTCGCCACTCCGTTTGCCTTCGGACTGTTGTTTGCGGTACAGAATGCTGGGACCATCTGGAGCCAGGCCCTATTGGTTCTGGCCTTTGCCGAATTCATTGCCAATGCGGCGTCACTTGTCACGCGCCAAAAGCCGCTCCAGGACGCCAAGGTTCACCTTTTTCTCGTGCTTTTCTCGGGTCTTGTTGTTCTGGCTCCCCATGTGGCCGATTTCGGGTCGCAGTCGATGCCAGCCTGGATCGCCCCCTTGGCTGCGGTGGCCGCCACGATGTTGTCGCAAGCCCCGCTGTGGGGCCTTGTCTTCCTGCTCACCGCGCTGGTTTTGAACGCCATGCGGGGCCGGCCGCCGGCGGGTCCTGCCGCGCAGGCGACCGCTGTTGCCGGTGCGGTGAAAGGGGCCGTTTTCGGCGGGGTCGCAATGGGCCTGCTTCAACTCGTGGCCCTGATCGGGCGTACCGGCCTGGTGGGGACGTTCATCAGCTTTGTGCTGGTGGGGGCCATCGCGTTTCCGGTGGCCAAGACCATCATCGAAACCTTTGATGGTTCCCAGTCCTTTTTTGGCCGTGCGGCCAATGCCTGCAAGGATCCGGTGCTTTATGCCCGCGGGATCATTGTCGGCCTCGCGTTCGCCGTCGGCCTGCACATCGGGTTCGCCTCTCTGGCGACGGGATCACGCATCGGCTATGGCGCGTGTTTCGGGTTTGCCGCGTTTGGCGGTGTCAGTCTTGTGCGCGACCTCTTCTATGGTTTCAAGTCATGGCGCTATTATCTTGTCGAAGGCGGCCTCGGTGCCTTTATCGGCGCGGGCCTTGGCTTCTACTTCGACGCCTCGCAGCTACCGATCCTGGCCACCAAATTCCAGCTCTACACCAGTTTCGGCCTCGATCCAAATACCATTGTGACCCGCTGTCAGGACCTTCGCACCACCGCTCCCAACGAATTCACCGCGCTCATCAGCCGGTGGGGGCAGATCACGCTTTCACCGGCCTCCGGCGGCGCCAAGATCCTGTTTAACGAGGCCCTGATGGGGGTGATCGGGTGGGGGATTGCCGCGCCTCTTTTCGCCATTAACAAGGCGTTTCTTGCCGCTCTCATCAACCGGGACGCTTCGAGCATCAAGCGCCTCACGACGCGTGACGGCGTGGTCGACCTGGTCGATGGCACTGTATTTGTGCTCCGCTGGGGATTGTGGATGGCCCCGATCATCTTCACCTTCCTCCGCCCGATGGCCGACGCCACCTGGTATAACCAGGACGGCCTGATCCGCTCCGTGTTCGCCACCATCAACAGCCTGACCATGGGGACAACGGAATTCACCGCGTGGAGCCTGACTGTTTTCAGCTGGATCATCGGCTTCTCCTGGTTTCAGGTCATCATCTGGCTTGACCACATGGGGTTGCGGGTCGCCACGCTCGTCAACCTGTCCTTCCTGGGAATGGATAAACTTGACGCGCACCTGGCCACCTTTGTCGGCAAGGATGCCACGGCGCGGTTTATCCCGGAGGGCGTCAAACGCTTTACCACGTGGGCTCCGCTGTTGATTCCTTTTTATCTCCCGAAGGGTAACCAGTGGGAGCAGGTCTTCCAAAACGGTCGTGTGCTGCAATCAGCAAGTGGAACCCTTGAGCCGGGGTGGCTGGCATGGGGTGTGGTTTTTGTGGCGGCAACGCTGGTGTGCGTGTGGCGAAGCCGGAAACAGCGGCGCGGCGCAGGGGCCGGGGAAAAGACCCTGCGTCTGGCAAACAACGATTATGCCGTTGAACTCAAGGGGAGTGGCGAGTTGAACTCGGTCTGCATCTCCACGGGCTATGGCGTTACCCGTCCGGCATTCGAAAATGTCGAGCCGGCCGGCCGGATCCTCTTTGTGCTCGATGCCGATGCCCGGGTCGGCTGGCCGGTTCTCGGCAACTTCCCGGAGGAGTTGTTCACCCTTTCGACCTTCTCGCAGGACGGGGACACCATTACCGTCGTCAACGAGACCCATGGTGTTCGCACTACGGTTAAGATCACACTGCCAGGCCGCAACGAGTCGGTTGAGCTGTGGGACGTGACGGTTGAAGACCGCTCGGGAAAAAACCGCAATCTCAAGCTGGTGCCCTATTGCGAGTGGATGCTGCAGAGCGCGAGCACCGATCGCAACCACTCGCAGTACAACCGCCTCTATCCGGAAATGTCGTATCATACCGATCTCAATGCGATCCTGGCGCTGCATCGCTACACCAAGGTGTATGGCCTCCTGGCGTCGAGCGTGAAGCCGGAGGGCATCCTGTCCGCCCGCGTCGACTTTATCGGGCGTGCTGGCAGTGTCTGGGCACCACGCGTTTTTCAGACGCTGGGCTTCCAGCCCGCACTCAATATGGACGCCTATCCCACCTTTGATCCAATCGGGGCGATGCTGATTGATGCCAAAGTTCCGCTGCGGCTCATGATCGGCTGCTGCACGAACCGGGCAAGCGCTGTCGATTGGATCGGCAGGCATTTGAAGCCCGCCATCGACGCCTCACGGTCTGGCCTGAAACAGCCGGTTCGTCATCCGCTGATCGGGCACGGCGAAGTACTGCCCGGAACGCCGGCCGATTACACCGAGTATGCCGACAACGGAAACACGCTGCGCGTCCTGACCCCCTTCACGCCGCGCCCGTTTGATCACACTCTGGCGAATGCCCTCGGCCATGTGGTGGCCGTGACCAACCGTGGCCTGCACACCAGCGCCAGCGGCAATGCGCAACAGAACCGGCTGACGACTGACTGGGCGGATGTGACGGGCTCGCAGATGCCGTCCGAGGCCATCTATCTCTATGATGTGCAGTCAAAACAATGGTTCTCCCCGACGTATGACCCGCTCAAGGACAGCGGGGCCCGGCACGAAGCGCGCTTCGGGCTTGATGGCTCCGCCGTCTTTCATATGACGAAGGGTGAACTCGAGACCGAACTGACCGTGCATGTGCCGCTCGACGAACCGCTGGGTGTCTATCAGCTGACCGTTCGTAACCGGGGTATCAAGCCCAGGATCCTGCGTATTGCCCCGTATTTCCAGATTGTGCTGGCGCACAGCCCGGAATGGGCTGGCCCGCTGAAAAAGGATCGCGATGCCAAAACCGGCGCGATGTATTTCGAAAATCCCCGCAATCAATTCCGATCCGGTCCCTGCTTTGTGGCAATGAGCGCGGGCGTCGAAACCTTCACCACGGGGCGCGGCGAATTTTTTGGCAAGGGGCGCACTTTCGCCCATCCGGCGATGGTCGAGGGTGGGGTCCCCGCGACGGGAACATCCGACACCTTTGCCGTGGCGGCCATGACCACTATCGTCGAGGTTCCGGCGGGCGGGGAACGGACGATTGCGATCGTGTTGGGGCAGGGGGATAACCGCCAGCAGGCTGAAGCGTGTGTGGCCCGGTTCCAATCCGTGGAAACGTGTAGACAGTCGTTGAAGAAAACGCGCGCCTGGTGGATGGCGCTACAATCGACGCTGGAGCTGGAAACCAACGATCCGAAATTCGATGCCTATGTGAAGTGGATGAAGTATCAGGCCCTGGCCGAACGCATTTGGGCACGGAAAGGGTTTTATCAGTCCTCCGGTGCCTTTGGATTCAGGGATCAGCTGCAGGATGCCGTCAATATGATCTGGGTCGATCCGGCTCTGGCGCGGGCCCAGCTCAAGCGGCATGCCGCCCAGCAATTTCCCGAAGGTGATACGGCGCATTGGTTCTTCTGCCTGCAGGACGGGCGGTCCGGCTTGCTGTGTCGGTCGCATGCCTCAGACAACCTGTTGTGGCTGGGGTGGGGGCTTGCGGAATATACCCGCATGACCGGCGACACGAGCCTGCTCGACGAGCGTGTGAACTATCTCAAGGCCGAAACCCCGCTGCCGGGTCTGCCGGAGGGTAAGCATGGCATGGCCTTCTATCCGCTGTGTTCGCCGAAGTCTGACTCAATTTATGACCACGTGTTGCGTGCCTTCGATTGTGTCCTTGAAAAACGCATGGGATCCAATGGCCTGCCCCTGATTGGTACGGGCGACTGGAATGACGGCCTTGATGAAATCGGGGCGCAGGGGTACGGTGAGTCGGTCTGGCTTGGTTTCTTCCTCGTCACGATTCTGAAGAACTTCCTGTCGATCATCGGGGAACGCAGCGGTGACCTCCGCCGGGCCGATTATGAAGGAAAGCTGAAGTCGCTCGAAGCGAGTATCGAAACGATGTGGCGAAAAGACCGCTATCTGCGCGCACTTCACGATGACGGCACCGAGATCGGCGTGGAGGGTGCGGGCTATTGGGAAACGGATGCCTTGGGTGCGGCATGGGCGGTTTATGCCGGCATCAATCCGGAACGCAGCCGCATCGCGGTTGACACGGCCCTCCGGGTGCTGGAGCGAGATAACGTGGTGAGCCTCGGTTACCCGCCGCTGCGGGAAGACACCAAACCGTATCTCGGTCGATCGAGCCGCTACCCGGAAGGAGTGCGTGAAAACGGGATGTATTCCCATGGCGTTCAGTGGCTGACGCGGGCCTGCCGTTTGCTGGCTGAGCGGTTCGCGGCACAGGGCGATGCCGAAACGGCACAGGCCTACCGCGATGCCGGTGTCCGCCTCTGGTTCAAGATTTCCGCCCTCTCGCATGTTACCCGATCCGAGATCGAGACCTATGGAGGGCAGCCCAACAAGCAGAGTGCAGACTATCTGACCACGCACGACCCCGGGCGCATGATCTGGAATGGCTATACGGGCGCTGCCGCATGGATGTTCCGCCAGGCACTCGAGAGTGTGATTGGTGCCACGTTGATCCGGAACGAAGTGAAGCTGCCTGACGATCTGAATGCGATCCGCGGGACATTGAAATTCAAGCGTCTGGTTCGTGATGTGAGCAAGAGTCCACTGGGAAAGTAAGGAGCGTGTAATGAGGGGGATTCTGTTACTGGGTTTAATCGCCCTGGGTGCAGGGTGCGCCACGCAGCGGGAATCGTTCCGGGTTCCCGTGGCGGAGCATGTGCATATGCAGGCCCTGATCAGGAATGCGATGGGATATATCAATCCCAGGCACGGCTTGTTTGACGAGGCGTCAGGCTATCCGGTTGAGGGGTGGAATCAGGATCCCTCGAAAGGCCTTTTCCTTCGATCCTTTACTCAATTGACTTCCATCGGAGAATGGGCGGAGTTGCTCGCCACGATTGCGGCGGGCGCTGCGGACAATCCTTATGTCTCACGCAAAACGGCGTTGCGGAAGCTGGAGCGGGTGGTGGATTCATTGTTGGCTGATCAAGCTGACCCGACGGTCAGCGCCAAGGGACTACTCGGCAACTTCCTCGGATTTCAAAACGGCAGGCGCCTTGGCCCACTGGGCGAGGATGTTACAAAGGCTCGTTTTGTCGAAGCCTTTGGTTCTGAGAAGGCCGATCGGATCTGGGCCGCGTTGGTGGACGTTAAATGGCTCGAGTCGGTCAAGAATGGAAGTGCGGCGAAGATCAAGCGCAGGGAAAATTACGGCTCGCAGTATTTCACCGGCGTGCTTGAGCCGTTTGCCGACACGGCCACGAAGGAAACGGTTATGAAGCTCCTCGACGAGCGCGTGGTCAAGATCATTTTCGGCGACAACGTCAACCTGACGGCGTCGGTGGCCAGGAGCATCGGTGCATTATTGCACCCCGGCGTGAAGGATAATCCAAAGGCAGTTGTGCTTCGGAAGAAAATGGAGCACTTCATCGATGCCCAGAAGCCGGGCTATGAGCATCTCTTTGATCCCGAAACCGATACGTTTATCTTCGGCTGGAATGCGTCGAATCATGAATTTGTCGGCTGGGATAATGGGCGTGGCGGGTGGGTGGTGGGACACCAGAACTATTTTATCAATGAGTTCCGCGGGCCCTTTATCTTTTGCCTTCTTCGTTATGACTGGCCCCTCAACTCGGTGAAAAATTCAGGGTTTAAGATAAAGCCTTACCGCATGCTGGATAACCGCGATCTTTACGCGATTTCCTCATGGCACGGGTCCGCATTCCAGGCGTTGGGGTTGACCTTGTTCATGAACGAACGGACTGTTCCGGGATGGCGAAAGAACCTTGAAAACGTTGTGGATGTCGAGCTTGACTTTGCAAGGCGCAAGGGTAATCCCGGCTTCCTGAGTGAGTCGTACAGCGGTAATGGATCGGAATACACCAGCGATGTCGGGATTGCTGAAATGGCGGTTACCAGTGAAAAGCGGAATACCGATGCGGCGTCACTCTACACGCTCGGAGTGTCGTATGGCATTGCTCCCGACAAAGTGGAAGCGTTTCTGGCCGACAACTGGGGCAGCATTGAGAAACTGTTTACGGATCATGGTCCCTGGGAGGGGTATAAGACCACCGGACAGAAGATGATCACGTTCCAGACCTCGGCGCACACGATGTCGCTTATCCTGGGCGGGATCGATTCCGGCGATGCCAACATGAGTCGCTATCTGAAACATCATGGCTTGGAGAAAAAACTGGCGGCCTTCAACAATCCCGGCGAGGCGTTCAACGTGCTGGATAAAAGCGTGGATTGGATTGCCTGGACCTCGGAGGGCGATCAACTCCTGCCGCAACGCGACGGGAACAGTTTTCAGATTCGCGGCGAGACCGTTCGCTCCGGGGGGATCACCGTGGTCATTCCCCGGGAAAAAGGGATCAGTCTTTCCAACGGCATCCTGAAGTTACGCTATCGCGCCACCGCTCCGATCACTCAGGCGATCATCACGCTCAAGCGTGCGCCGGGAGTGGCGATCAAGCCCATGGCGTTCGAAAATGAAATCTGGACGCGTTTTGAAGTGACTGTGGGGCAGGAGAACATGATTGAAATTCCAATGCCTGGAACGCCCGGGCTTGAAAACATCAAGGAGCTGATTCTGACCTATGGAGACAGGCGGGTTCCCGCGCCAGTCGACCTGACGATCACCGGCTTCGAGTTTATCCCCGCCGCAGGCCGGTGTTCCGGGTTTCCGTAATCCGGGTGAAGCGGGAGTCTTCCTTTCTCTATTTGATTTGCGGGGAGGGGTGGTTTGAGATAGGTTACCGAAATACATGGGGTGCCCACAGGGGCTGAGATTATACCCGTTGAACCTGATCCGGGTCATGCCGGCGAAGGGATCAGTTGTGGGAGCGCCTCATGGAGGCGCTTTTTTTATGAAGATCGTGGTGAATGGAAATCCTCAGGACTTCAAGGGAAATGAAACCCTGGGTCAGTTATTGAAGGATCTGGACATCGTGCCGGAGCGGGTGGCGGTCATGGTGAATGACCGGATCATTCCCAAGGCCGGACGCAGTGAGTTTGGATTGAATGAGGGTGACCGGATCGAAGTGTTGACCTTTATCGGCGGCGGGTGAATTCCTGTTGTTCCTGAAATAATCTCGATATTCGACAGGTGGACCGCGACCTCCGGGCGCGGTCAGACGCCGCCCGGAGGTCGGCGTCCACCGGGGGATGTCTGGATTATTTTGAGAGCTTCAGTAAGGGGCGGGAAGGACGAAATGAATAAATTTAATCTGGGTGGGAAAGAATTCGTATCCCGGTTGATCATGGGGACAGGAAAATTCTCCTCCGTTGAAGTCATGCTCGAGACGATCAAGGCCTCCGGTGCTGAGTTGGTCACGGTGGCTCTGCGACGGGTCAACCGGGAACGGCCTGCCGATGATCTGCTGGGGCCACTGGCCCGGCTTGGGATTACCCTGGTTCCCAACACCTCCGGGGCCCGGAATGCCGCAGAGGCGGTGCGCGCCGCCCAGTTGGGCCGCGAACTTTCCGGAAGCCCATTCGTGAAAGTTGAAATCCATCCTAACCCCCATCACCTGATGCCGGATCCGATCGAGACCTATGAGGCGTGCCGGGAACTGGCGAAGGACGGGTTCATTGTCCTTCCCTATATGCCCGCCGATCCTGTTCTGGCGAAACGGTTGGAAGACGTGGGCTGCGCGGCTGTGATGCCGCTGGGCTCGGCCATTGGAACCGGGCACGGGTTGTCCACCGCTGAAATGGTGAAGCTGATCATTGCCGATAGCGGGATCCCGGTCATTGTGGATGCGGGCCTGCGCGCGCCGTCGGAGGCCGCCGCCGCTATGGAAATGGGGTGTTCGGCCGTGCTGGTCAATAGCGCCATCGCGGCGGCGGGGAATCCACCTGCCATGGCCGCTGCCTTTGCGGCTGCCGTCAAGGCCGGCTATGCCGCGCGCGAGGCGGGCCTGATGTCGCGGTGCGATCACGCGGTGGCCACCAGTCCTCTGACGTCCTTTCTGACGGGAGCCTGATGCCGGGCATGCTTCCACCCTATCTGGATCCCACTCCCTGGCTTCCTCTGACCGAAAGCGCCACCTCGGCGGATGTCACCCGAGCGCTTCATGCCGCCCAACCGGGTGAAGCCGAATTCGCAACGCTCCTGTCGCCTGCCGCCGGGGCCCAGTTGGAAGCCCTCGCGATCCGGGCCCGTGACTTGACGCGGCGGCATTTCGGGCAGACCTTGACGCTCTACATTCCGCTTTATCTCTCGGATTACTGCTCGGGCGGCTGTGTGTATTGCGGGTTTGCGGCCGATCGACCGCAGTCACGGCGACGGCTGGAGCGGGATGAGATGATGCGTGAGATGGATGCTATTAAGATGATGGGATTCGAGGAAGTGCTGTTGCTAACCGGTGAGCGCACGCCCCAGGCCGATCTGGATTATCTGCGCGAGGCGGTGGGGGAAGCGGCACGGCGGTTTTCAGCCGTCACCATCGAGGCCTTTCCCATGGCGGCGGAGGAGTATCGGATGCTGGCCGAGGCCGGTGCCATCGGGGTTACGATTTATCAGGAGACGTATGAGCCGGTTCAGTATGAGCAGATGCACCGGTGGGGACCGAAGCGAGATTATGACAACCGTCTGGAAGCCCCGGCTCGCGTGCTTGAGGGGGGAATGAGAACCGTGGGAATGGGGATGCTTCTGGGACTTAGCGATCCGCGATTTGACAGTCTCTGTCTGTACCGACATGCCATGCAGTTGCGCCGCCGTTATTGGCAGTCCGGCGTGTCCTTGTCGTTTCCTCGGGTATGCCCCCAGGAAGGCGGATACAGCCCGCCGTTCCCGGTGGATGACCGGACTTTGGCGCAGATTATTTTTGCATTCCGGATCTGCATGCCCGATGTGCCCCTGGTGCTCTCAACGCGAGAGGCGCCGGATTTTCGCGATGGCATGGCCGGTGTGGGGATCAATAAGATGAGCATCGCCAGCCGCACCACGGTGGGCGGGTATCAGGGGGCTATCGAATCGCCAGACGGTCAGTTTCATGTGAATGACGACCGCGATATCGAGACCTTTTGCGCGATGTTGAAGGGGAAGGGGCTGGAGCCGGTGTTTAAAAATTGGGACAAGGTGTATAGATAATGATGAAGTATGAATGCTGAATTATGAATGATGGGGGGGAAGTATGAAAGAGATACACCAGGAGCGAGTGGGGCGGTTTCGGGAGGCGGGGTTGTATTTTGTCACCTCGCAGACCTTGTCGGCGGGGCGGACCACGCAGGAGATTGTGAAGGCGGCATTGGCGGGCGGGGTAACCTTGATTCAGTTGCGTGAGAAGGAAATGCCGATCCGGGAGTATGTGAAACTAGCGGGTGAAATCCGGACACTGACGGCCGCCGCCGGGGCGTTACTGATTATCAATGATCGGGTGGATGTGGCGATGGCGGTGGGGGCGGACGGGGTTCATCTGGGGCAGGAAGATTTTCCGATCGCGGAGGCGCGGCGGCTGGCCCCGGACATGCTCATCGGGGCGTCCACCCATTCGATTGAAGAGGCGTTGCGCGCTCAGGCGGAAGGCGCTTCGACCATCAACATTGGTCCGATCTATCCCACCGGAACCAAAGTGTGGGAAGGCGAGTATTTGGGGGTGGATGGCCTGAAAACTATTTCTAAAGTGACTCGCGTTCCCTTTAGCGTCATGGGGGGGATTAAGGCGGCGCACATTCCGGAGCTGATCAAGGCGGGCGCCCGGACTCTTGCCCTGGTTACCGCCATCACTGCTGCTCCAGACCCAGAATCTGCAGCACGGGAGCTCCTGAAGACTGTGCGTGGTGCTCTTCTCTGAACTTTTTGCAAGTAGCAATTCTCATCACGGTCGCTGGGTGATGTCAAAGACCGGCTAAAGCCGGTACACCAACGCTGGACGGTATTTTCTGCAAGTTGGTGTACCGCCTTCAGGCGGCTGCGGCCATAATGCGAATTGCTGGGGTACGAGCAGAAATTCTCATTATGACAGCGGGCGATGTCAAAGGCCGGCTAAAGCCGGTACACCAACGCCGGACGGTATTTTCTGCAAGTTGGTGTACCGCCTTCAGGCGGCTGCGGCCATAATGCGAATTGCTGGGGTACGA
>CAZOZF010000068.1:0-13871 GCA_964584205.1 uncultured Verrucomicrobiota bacterium | reverse complement strand
AACGATGATGTGTCCCTTGGACTTGAAATAGTCCAGAAACGATTGCCTGATTTCCACTGCTGAAAGTGTTGCGCGAGTCATAGTCATACTGTTCTCCTGTCGCTTAATCCCATCCCTCTGAAAATGAGGTCAGAGGCTATACTATCCACGGCACGGGGGACAAGAACGTTTCAACGACTGAAGTTCAATAAGATCACAAAGGGAATCCCCTATTGCATAACAGGACATTAAGTGTATCTTTGTCTGAATCAATGGAAGGACATATTCACCATGAATCCAAAGTCCACGAACCCCTCCTGCACAGTTGGCTCATTGACACAGTCAGACCTCCTCGTCGTCATCGCCAATACGGTTCAAGACAGACTCTTCCTGCTTCAAGTCGAACCCGATGCCTGTTTTCGGTTCCTCTGCATCAACGATGCGTTCCTCAAGGGATTAGGGCTTACCCGCGAACAAGTGATCGGAAAGCGAATCGATGAAATTATCCCGTCACCCTTTCATGCCTTCGTACAAGGCAAGCTTCAGGATGTGATTCGCGATAAAGCCACCGTTCTCTGGACAGAGCACGCCGTCCTTCTGCCGGAACAACACGAGGGGGAAGTCGCGGTCACACCGATCGCAGACGAAGCGGGACATATCGTCCAACTGGCGGGCGTCATCCGGGATGTCAACTGGCGCAGGAACGAGGAGGGAGACGGGCGTGAACTCACCTGTCATCTGATCCAACTGCAGGATGAGGAGCGGCGCCGGATTGGCCGGGAGTTGCATGACTCAACCGCACAGGAACTCGCGGCGGTGGGGATGAATATCGGCCTGGTTCTGCAACGAACTGAAGGAGGCGATGCGATGAATGACACCCTCCTTTCGGACTCGCTTGCGATTATCGAACAATGTAATCGCGACATCCGGACTCTGGCTTACCTGCTGCACCCCCCTTTGCTGGAGGATGCGGGCTTGTCCGCCGCCTCGCACGAGTACGTGAGCGGGTTTTCGAAACGCAGCGGGATAAACGTAACGATCGACGTCAGCCCCACCCTGGGCCGACTGCCGCCTGAAACAGAGCAGGCGCTGTTCAGGGTGCTACAGGAGAGTCTCGGGAATGTCCACCGTCATTCGGGCAGTACCACCGCCGCCATCCGGATCTGGCGGGAAGGCGACACGGTCATCCTTGAAATCAAAGATCAGGGACGCGGCTTGCCTTCCGATATGATATCCGGCAAAAATGGCCGGATTTCAAAAGTGGGTGTGGGTATTGCCGGCATGCGCGAACGCCTCCGCCAATTGGGCGGCCGGTTTACCATTGAATCCACCACTCAAGGAACCACAGTGATGGCCATGGTTCAGCCCAAAAGGGACGTGCTGTGAACGCCCTGCGAATAGTCATTGCCGATGATCACGAACTGGTCCGGAAGGGCTTGCGTTCCGTTTTGGATGCCCAGACCGGCTGGACGATCTGCGGCGAGGCGGCCAACGGGCGGGAAGCGGTGGAACTGGCCAGGCAAATGAAGCCTGATGTCATGGTCATGGATGTCACCATGCCCGAATTAAACGGGCTGGAGGCGACGCGTCAGATTCTAAAGGATCGCCCCAAAACGGAGGTGCTGATCCTCACCGTGCACGAATCCGAACAATTAGTGGGCGAGGTTCTTGCCGCTGGCGCGAGAGGCTACATACTCAAGGGGGACACCGCGCGCCTGCTTGTCGCCGCCATCGAGTCGATTGCCCAGCACAAGCCATTCTTCACCGGCACAGCCTCCGAGGTGGTGCTGGGGGGGTATCTGAGACCCGGACAGCCCGCGCGAAAAGAGTCAAGGGCACTCCCCCGCCTCACCGCCCGTGAGCGTGAAATTGTCCAGCTTCTCGCCGAGGGAAAAAGCAACAAGGAAGTGGGAACGGCGCTTGGCGTCAGCGTCAAAACCGTAGACGCCCATCGCGCCAACATCATGCACAAGCTTAACATCCACTCCGTGACCGACCTGGTCCGTTACGCGATACGGAATAACATCATCGCCGCCTGACCCTGCTCCCGCCTGAGTTTCTAGGGTAAATCACCTAGATGATTTTCACGCCCTAAATAGGGAATGCAAGAATTTCAGTTCTGCATCGCGCGCCCGCATACTAGTCTCATGAAGAGAGAACTAGACATGCTAGCAAGGGCCCGCCGGAACAACGCAATGTCCCATTGCGTCCGGATTCTGACCCTCGCGTGTCTGGCCCTGGGCGGAGTCTCCTTCCCCCTGGAAGCGGCCACGGTATCACTTGCATGGGATGCGCCTGTCAACAATACGGACGGCACGCCTATCGCCAATCTGGTGGGATATCGACTCTATTATGGAACGGCCTCGCAAACCTATTCCAACTCAATCACGGTGGGGCTTGCTCCAACCGCGACCCTCAGCAATCTTCAGGAAAACGCGACCTATTACTTTGCCGTGGTCGCCTGCACTGAAGCTGACGTCGAAAGTAGTTTTTCGCAAGAATTGACCTGGTCTGCCCCGATCTCCCCCCTTCTTGATTCCGACGGTGACGGAATGCCGGACAGCCAGGAACTGACGGCGGGCACCGATCCGCATGATCCCGGATCCACTCTGAAATTGAAGATGGCAAGCACGCCGCCGAATGCAAACACCCCCGGCTTTGTCGTGCAGTGGGCGGGTGTGTCAGGAAAGAATTACACGGTGCTGCGAAGCACGAATCTGGCGGCAACGCCGGCCTTCACCCCCCTTGCCTCTCACATTCCCGGCGTGGGCGCGGCCATTACCTACACGGACACCGACATCAGCGCCAACGGCCCCTACTTTTACAAAATCGAGGTTGAATGACAGGCCACGGGAAAGAGTTCATGAAAACCAGGATACAAACCTATTCCCCCCGTACACTCATCGTGGATGACTCGGAAACATTCCTGACCTCGTTGCGTCGCGCCCTGACCCTCCAGGGAGTCGTGGATGTAGTGGGCACGGCAACCGATGGCCGCGAGGCGCTGGAAAAGGCAGGCACTCTCACTCCGGATCTTGTGTTGATGGATCTCAATATGCCGGAATTGGATGGACTTCAGACAACGCTGTTATTGCGCCAACAGGCACCCAACAGCCGCATCATCATCATGACAGCAATTGCGACGGCGGCTCTTTCAGTGTTTTGTCAAACTCATGGCGCCCATGGCTTTATCGCGAAGCAATCAATACTCCACACACTGGCGGCGGAGATTCAACGTCTATTTCCAGCAGTTCCACATGACTCATCAGTCTCCACCTGACACCGTGTTATGAGCCAGCCTCTCGCGGGCCACCGGCGCCCATTCCGCACGGGGATCCAATTCCAAGGCCCTATTCAACGCCTTCCTTGCGGCGACCTTGTTCTTGAGTTGATGGTAACTCATGCCGAGATAGTAATAGAGGTCCGCCTGTCCGGAACCCCTGTCCACAGACTCCTGCAGTAAACGCGAGGCCCATTCAAACTGGCCTTTATGGTAAGCCACCTCACCCAGGGCCCTTCCCACGTCCGGATCGAGCGGCAACAGTTCCCGGGCCTTCACCAGCATTTTATAATCCTGGTCGGAAACCGTCTTCTGCCCCAGGCAAGCAAGCGCCAGCTTCCTGAAAACGGGACTGAAATCGGGAAACTGCGTAGCCACTTGAGTATACAGGGACTGGGCCCTGGCGCTTTCACCTTTCTGCTCAAAGGTGCCCGCCACCACCATCAGCAAAGGAAGGTTTTCAACGGTCAAAGCCCCTGTCACATCAGCCACTTGAGTCCGGCTCATGACCCCTTCCGGATTCCTCACCCGTTCCATAAACTGTTGAGCTGCGGCAGAGAATTTGCCTGAAGAAGCGTGCTGAGCCTGGTCAATCAAGTTTGTTGACGCTTCAATTTTCCCCAGGGCATAATAAACAATACCCTGCAAATACTGACGATCCGGTGTTTCTCCCGCCCGGCTGATACTCTCCGTTATCAGGCTTTGCGCCCATTTGTAATCCCCTTTCCTGAACGCAATGAAGGCCAGGACCGTAGACACCCGGGCATCCTCGGGTGCGGCTTCCCTTGCCTGCCTCGCAAAACCTAACGCCCGGTCCAACTGGTTGAGGCGATCCACGCACAAATTAGCCAGATGAAGCAAAGCCGGCACAAACCCCGCGTTTCGTGCAAGAGCCTTTTCATACAAAATTCGGGCACGTTCATTATCGCCAGCATTTTCATAGAATGCCCCTCCCTTTATCAGGGCGAACGGATTGTCGGGATGTTTGGCCAGAAACGCCTCCACTTGCCCCGTGGTGGATAATTCCTTGAGTGCGTCGCCGGCAGACAGCACGGTTAACATGTCCTTCGCTTCATCGGAACCGGGAAAGGTCTTCGCCAATTCCACCGCATGCTCCAAGGATGTGCGGGCACCCTTCGCGTCGCCCAGGACAGCTTGGCACATCCCCAGATGGTACAGCACTTCGGAATGCGCGGCCAATGTCTCCGCGCTCTCCTGGAGGAGTGTCAGCGCCCACTTGTATTCACCGCGCTGGAAGAGGATCCACCCAAGCGTATCGGCAACACGGGGATCCTGAGGGGCAATGCTCCTTGCCTTCTTTGCAAATTCTAGGGCCTTGTCCTTCTGGTTGAGCTTTTCCTGGCACAAACTGGCCAGATTGTTAAGGGCAGGGACAAAGGAGGGGCTGACCGACAAAATCCGCTGATACTGTGCCGCCGCATCGACCGAGGCATCCCTATTCATGAGGAGTGTCCCTTTCATCATGAGGGAAGCCACATCGTTCGAATTGACCGCCAACGCGCTGTCCAATTTCCCGAGGGCCTGGCCCTCCCGATGTGTCTCCACATATACCTGGCTCAGCCCCACATAGGCCGCCGTAATTTCAGGTTTCAATTCAACGGCTTTTTGGAACGCCCTCTCCGCTTTGTCCCAATCCCGTTTCTGCAACTGGACATTGCCCAACAGATAGTGGAGCCCTGCACTATCCGGAACCCTTTGAATCTGTTGCTCAATCCGCTCCACCGCCGCATCCCAACTTTTACTGCGCGCCGCAGACAGTCCAGCCACTTGTTCCAATGCCTCCATAAAGCGGGGCTCGACCTTCAGCGCCTCCTCGAACAGTGAGGCCGCCTCGGCATTCCGGCCCAATCTCCTGAGCGCCAAACCCGCCCGATAGGGCCCCTGGGGATTATCGGGAATCACTTTCATGAATTTCCGGTACGCATCAGCGGCCTGGTCGAAATCTTTCTTTGCGCCATACGACGCACCGATCAACAGATAGGCAAATCCCTCGCCGGGATGCCGCCCCACAAAGGGCTTCAGCAAGGCCAGCGACAAGTCCGGCTGTCCGGTGCGGAGGTAAAGCTCGGCCAGGAGGCGAACCGACTCCCGATGGTCGGCATCCAACGCCACCGCCTGCCTGTATTCTCTTATCGCCTTCTGGACGTCCCCCTTGTGGAGCCACGCCATGCCGAGGAGATATCGCCCTTGTGCCGCCTTTGGAAATGCGGACACCAATTTCTCATAGGCGGCAATCGCCTCGTCATCCTTTCCCTGCGCCAACTTCACCCGTTGCATCAGGAGGAACGGCTCAAGGTTGGAGGGCTCCACTTTCAAAACCCCCTCCAGGATCTTCACGGCGACCTCGTAATCGCGTTCACCCAGGGCGATCTCCGCCCGGCACAAGGAGGCGAAACTGAACTGCGGAGCCTGCTTCAAAAGGTCGTCCAGAATTTCCTTAGCCTCGGCACTTTTCCCGCCAGCCCAGCGAAACCGGGCGAGCTTGACCCGAGCCATGGACTTGACAGGGGAAAGGTCGGCGGCGGTCTGGTACTCCTCACCCGCCTTGGCAGGGTTGCGTTTGAGCAGACACAAATCCCCCCGGGCAAGATGGATCTCCCACGATTTGGGAATCTTCTCCAAGGCTTTTTGATAAACGTCTTCCGCCGCGCCGAGATCACCTTTGCTTATATGCAGGGAAGCCAGGGTCACATAAAATTTCGCCTGGCCTTCACACTGTGCGGCGAAGGGCGTCAGCCTGGCAATGGCCGCCACCACCTCATTGGATGTGGATACCCCTGTCGCCCATAACACCAACGCATCCAGATTGGCCGGATTCCCCTTTAAGACTGCATCAGCCCGTTCCCGCGCCTGTGACTTGTCTCCCATGGCGAGATAGAGCGCCCCCAATTTAAGACGGACATCAATGTCGCGGGGATCCAACTCCTCCGCCTTCAGCAAGTAGGGTATAGCGGGGCGCACCTCCCCCATTTCACTAAGGGCCAAACCCATCCCCCGGACAGCCGCCCGGTTCGCCGGCTCACCCTTCAGCACATTCATGTATTCAATGGCGGCCTCCCGGTATTTCTCAGCCTGGAAGTATTGCCCGGCACGGGCCAAATGCCGGGCTGTTTTCGCTTGGGGGGAACACCCGGCACCCACCAGGACGCCCCCGGCAATGAGTGCGCCCGCAAAAATTGCGCCCAGGGGCCATCGGGCACCAAATGATCTCTGCATATCAACCACTCTTTCTTTGTTCATACCACCGCAACCCCCACACTACTGCCGCCACTACCCCGAGCGAGAGGACAAAATACACCGGACCTCCCCGGTGGTGCAATGGCCCCGCAATAATCCCGGGATCAACATGGATCGTCAGCAACGAGATCGAAACAATCCTGAACCCATTCCGGACCAGGCTGAGGGGGATGACCATGAGTACAAGCAGGGTACGGCTCCAGGCTTTTCGAAGAAAAAGCTGGCCGGCGACCAGGCTGGTGATGACTAGCACGAGGGAGGAATGTATCCCGCTACACTCTTCCGCGACCTGGATCGACAAACCCGGCAGGCAGAAACTCAAGCCCTCCCTGAATACCGGGGTTCCCACCAGCCTGAACATCGCGTAGGCCGCGTCCGCAGAGCCTTGCTGTAAAGCGACCCGCAACGCATGCGCCACCGGCTCGGGAATCGGAACCATACAATACAGGAATAGCCACGGGAACAACGAACTCCTGAATAAGGGCAACCCCAAAAAGAACACCACGCCCCCGATGATCCCTGTGACAAACGCCATGACAGGCAAGACAAGCGCACTCGCCCCTCCCTCGATCCCAGCGCCTGACACGAGCACACCCTGCGCAACAAGCAGTCCCGCCGAAACCGCCCCTATCATGATGGCCACCATCCGCTGACCTGTCGTGGGGGATGACGCCGGCATCGTGCCTCGTTTCAAATAGAGGAGATAAACCGAAATGAAAGGGATCAGGGGAATATAGGATTCCAGCTCGGAGTCGAGGGAGACGCGGATGAGTTTTATCAGGACAAGGGAGAACGCCGCACTCAACAAGCCCGTGAAACCCAAAAAACCAATCCAGGTCTTCCGGGGGTGCGCTGGTCCATCCTTGGCCATGACTAGTCCCTCTTGATCGCGAGTTTCTCCATGAGTTCGTACAATGTCGGACGGCTGACCCCCAATTCCTCCGCCACGGCAGTGATCTTGCCTTTATTGCGCGCCAGAGACCGTTGGATCATATCCCGCTCCAACTGCTCCCGGGCATTCTTGAGGCTCTGCCCCTGGAGGCCGGACTCCACGGCCACTGACGCCAAGTCAAGGTCTGACACACTAATCTGTTTCCCATCCGCCATGATCACCGCACGGCGGATGCGATTCTCCATTTCACGCACGTTTCCGGGCCAGCCATACTGGCTGATCGTCTGGAGGGCTTGCCTGTTGAATCCGGAGATCTGCCGTTTGTTTTCATGGGCAAACTTCCGGAGGAATACTTTGGCAAGGAACAGGACGTCCCCTACCCGCTCCCGCAAGGGAGGCAAGGGGATGACGACCACCGCAAGGCGGTAGTATAAATCCTCCCGGAACCGCCCGTCCGCCATCGCCAGCTTGAGGTCAATGTTGGTGGCGGCAATAACGCGTGTGTCGATCGTGATTTCACTCCGTCCCCCCACACGCTCAATGCGTTGTTCCTGAAGGAACCGGAGCAGTTTCACCTGAATGGCGCCGGGCAATTCACCTATTTCGTCGAGGAAAAGCGTCCCCCCGGAAGCCATTTCGATACGCCCCTTCCGCTGGACATGGGCGCCCGTGAAGGAACCCTTCTCATGGCCAAACAACTCGCTCTCCAGCAATGTTTCAGGAATCGCGCTACAGTTGATGGCGACGAAAGGGCCCTCTTTCCGGGAACTCTGCCGGTGTACCGCCATGGCCGCCATCTCCTTCCCGGTGCCGCTCTCCCCCAGCAGAAACACCGGCGCATCCGTGGTCGCCACCTTACGGATCGCCATGAAGACCTGTTGCATTTGGGCGCTTGTCCCCAGCATCCCTTCAAACCCCTTGTCGCCCACCTGATCCCGCAGGGCCAGGGCATCACGCTCGAGATTGGACAGGTAGGACGCCCGCTTCAGGATGATCTTGAGTTCGTCGGTTTCAATGGGCTTGCTCAAAAAATCATAGGCACCCTCGCCAATGGCCTTGACGGCATTGTCACGTTCCCCTTGCCCCGTAATGACAATCACTTTGGCCAGGGGCTCCCGCGCAAGCATTTCACCGAGGGCCAGGAAGCCCTCCACCGTGTCGCCCGGACGCGGGGGAAGGCCCAGGTCAAGCAATACAAGTGACGGACGAGATTCCGCCATTATCGCCATGGCGGCGGGACGATCCCCGGCTAACAAGACCTCGTAATCCTCGGCCAAAGCCCATTTCATCTGTGTCCGGATATCTTCCTGGTCATCCACTATCAACAGTTTCGGCTTCACGTTTTTTCTCCCGGCACCGGGAAAACCACACGGAAGGTTGTCCCCGTGTCCCGTCGGCTTTCAACTTCGATTTTGCCACGATGTGCATCCACAATCATTTTGCTATGAAACAGCCCTATGCCCAACCCTTCCGGCTTCGTCGTCTGGAAGGGACGGAACAGTGACTGTTCCATAAATTCCGGAGTCATGCCACATCCGTTATCGGACACTGACAATACCACCCCCCCGCTCCCCGGGGCCTCCGTCCGTATCGTGATCCGACCCCCGGAACCCAGTGCGTCACGGGCGTTCAGGACAAGATTGATGATGACCTTCTGAAGCTGGTCGGAATCAACCATGACCAGGGGAAGCGGATTCAGCTCCGTTGCCACGGTCTCCGGCCCGCACCCGACCAACCCCGCCAGCGCATTCTTGACCACGGCATTGAGGTCGGCCGCAACGGGCTTGACTTCCGTTTTCTGCCTGAAACAGCCCAGACGCGCGATCAAGGCATTTATCTTGTCCACGCTCTTTGAAATTGCCCTTAGCGCATCCTGCCGAAAACTCGGGTCATCAAAATGCTTCGGCAGGTTTTGAAGCATCAGCGACAACGTGGATGCCGTGTTCTTCAGGTCGTGGACAAAAAACGCGGACATGGTCTGGAACGCCTCCAACTTCTGGGCTTCCCCCAGGCGGCTGGACAACTTGATGCTCAGCAAATTCGCCACAACCTGGTTCCCGATCGTCCGCATCAAATCGAACTCCTCGCCCGTAAATGACAATCCCCTGACCCGGTCGCCGACAATCAGGATCCCCAACACCTCGTCCCGGGTCGCCAGGGGGAGGAAATAGTAGTCGCCCCCCTCTTCAAACTTCTTCCGGCCCAGTTGTTGGAGCACCGACCCCAGTTCGCCGGACACCTCCAGGACAGCCATTGGATAGGAATGGTCTCGCAACATGCGCACGACATCGTGGCCTATCTTCCCCTCTCCGATCAACCGCCGGGCGTCCCCTTCTGAAAGCGAGGTTGACCCACCCAGCGAAAATGAATGCCGGTGTTCATCCACCAGCCAAATGGTCACAGAAAGCGCCTCAAAGGTGTCCGAAATGAGCCGGGCCACCTCCCGGCAGAACTCGGCTGGATCAGCGAGGGACGTTGTCCGTTCCGTGAATTTTGACCAGACACGGCGATAGTCATACTGGGGCCGCTGGAGATGCTGGCAGATAAACCGTTTGGCGCGTTGCCGCAACCGGTCGGACAAAAGCACCATGGTGATTCCGCTCATCCCCACCAGCACCAGGAACGCCTGTAGCGGGAAGGAGCCGCTCATTCCACAATAGGCCGCCGCCTCCGCAAGCAACCCCACCAACAGCAGGTAGGCACCCGCCACAATCACGGTCAGGGATCCATAGGGAGTCCCCTGCGATGGATATAAATCCACGGCGCCGAGCGATCCCCGGCTCAAGGCCAGGGACATGAACACACAGCCAATCAACAGCGCCCCCGAATCCAGCCCCGTCAGATCGACATTGATGGCGGAATACAGGAGGGCCTGGATGGAACTATAACACCGGACCACAAACAGGAACCCCACGCCGACAATCATGTACTTCACGCGCCAGCGCATCGTCCCCCTTGACTCCCGCAACGTTGACTCCAGGTTCATCAAGCAGAGGACGGCACCCGCCGTGAAAAGGATGTTAAGCAGGACGCCCGGACGGGCGAGCGGCACCATCAACATGGAATTTGGCCCAGCCCAGGCTTCACCGCCCAGTAAATTATTCCAGGCAAGAGCCACCACGCCAAGCGGCAGGATAAACGCCCCAAGGAGAATGGCCTTCCATCGGGCCACAAACTCTTTCCCATTCCCCCTCGCATAGGTCAGGCTGAAAAAAAGCCAGCATCCCGGCAACAACGCCATCACGGAGAGACGCCATCGCTGCCAAGCCAACACCTCCGGCAGGAGGATCGCGGCGGCGCTCAGACCGGCAAGGAGGTTCTCCACCCCCAGCAACGCCATTCCCAAGGCAAAGGCGGCGACAGACCAGGACCGCTTCGGCTCTCGATAGAGCGCATAAGAACCCACGCCAAAAGCGCCCAACGCAGAGACAATGGAGAAGAAATGGTCTGCGATCAAGGCATCCTTTCCCGTCAGGTCATCTATGTTTGAGCCGCTTTATCCAGTCCGGCAGAACTATGAACCGGTCAACTCTGAAGGTTACGAGCAGACACAATATCACAGACAACAGCATCATGACGGTGCTCGGTTCCGGCACTTCGTTCGTGAATTCCAGGTTGTCGATGCCGAAGATAACGGGGCCGGATGCGCCGTCGGGTGTCTGGAGATAAAAACCCAAACTGGTAACATGTTTCAGGTCCGATCCAAACACTCCCCCACCATCAGAATTCCAGGCACCCTGGGTAACGAAACTGACCGAGAGAGTCTCCCAACTAGTTGTCGTATTGGGAATATCGTACGTCCATAGGCGTTCATTTTCTGACATGAAATAAAGGTTACGAGGCGAAGTGGTATATCCAAGGTAATCGAACGAAACGACCAGACCGCTGTAATCGCCCAGAAAGTTGACGCTGTTTTCCACTTTGCCGAACTGGGGGGTAGGGGGATCCCCCACGTTAAAGAGAATTTGCAGAAATCCGCCCCGGCTGGGGTCGCCCGAGTCAACAGAATTTACGCTTTGTGCAGATCCGTCGAGGTTAACCCACCCGAGTGGACCACCTCCGACATCCCATGTTACGGGCTTTCCAATGGTTGGCGAGGCGTGGCCTGTTGAGCCAAGCAACACCATCAGGAGGCCAAGGATGACCAACCTCAAGCTCATCGTCTATTCCATGGGTTCACGTTCATAATACGACCGTATATTTCAAGGACATAGTATGGTTTATGCGTGATTCCGGCAAGCGATTTTGAAGGGGATCAGTCCTAATGCATTACAACCCGATTAGTTCCCCTCCTTGGAGGGGCCAGGGGTGGGTTCCCCGTTTCGTCTCTATGGGCGACTACAGGTCAACCCGCCTCACATCAACCTTGTAGAAATACGCCCCATTGTTCGTGGCCGTTGTGTCCACAATGACGTTTTCAGGGGGCGTCGCCTCAATTTCCACGGTGCCCATCTTAACGAAGCCATCGGCCAGATTGGTTGACCTCCAGACACAATATTTCCGGTTCGCGGCGGACGGCCATTTCAGGGCCATCCCGGCGCCGGACGCCTCCAGTCCAGCGGACCGGGCCGTATTGATTGCGATTCTAAAGGCATCCGTCTTGTCGCCTGCAGAGGTTCCTGCAATCCATTCATTGTAATTGCACACTCCGTCGCCATCCAGATCGCCTTCTGAAAGAGCAACGCACGTTCCCACCCCGTATTCGGGCGGCCGGGGGAATTGCGCCATCCACGACCCGAACTCGGGCACGCCCTGCAGGACGAAGTCATCCAGCCGGTAGGACTGGATGCTCATACTGCTGTTCCGCTCGATGGATACGCCAACCCACGTCACATGCCGGAGATCTTCATCCAACGACCCCCACTCGCTCACTCCATTTTGATTATCCATCCCCTGGGGAGTGAGCGGCACCTGCACCACCATCCATTCGCCGGTCCGCACAGCCGGGATTCGATACCGCCACAGGCGTTTCGTATCGGCATTGTAGAGCAGTGCGCTGACTTCCACCGGGCGGTCGCAGTAAAGCCGGAAACACATCCCCGTCACACCGCCGGACACATAGTCGCCGGTGAATTTCCCCCCGGAAGCATTCGTCCCGGCTTCAAAGACGTATTCTTCGGGTGGCGTTTTTACCGATTGCTTCGGAAAGGTTATCGTGATCCCCCCGTTTTCGGTGGCGAGTGTCGCCGAACGTTCATTGACCGCGTCGTAATTGATCCAGTTGGCCACCGTCCCGCTGTCCCAGGTTTCCGGGGATCCCACTGTTGCCGCAGTCCCGTTTATCCCAAGCAGAATAGGCAGGAGACAAAGCACAATCTGACACCGCCCAATGGATGCGCTCAACGCTGTTGAAAATAGTTTCATGATAGTCTTACTCCTGTGTGACAGTCCATGTGAAGCCAGTACCGTTATGATAATAGTAATAGGCCTCCCCGGCCCGTAGCGTGACATCCCATGCCGGCGTGGTTGCCCCGGAGCGATACCAGTACCCGTCTGGTTTCAAGATCAGCGTCACTGCGTTGGCGCCTTCTCCAACGGTCAGTTGATCTGCTGTCATCCCAGACGTGCCTTTCTTGGCTCCGCAGGCCGCAAAACCCCAGCCCGGCGATCCTTGATCCTGCCTCCTCGGTGTGGCGAACGGCCACGCAACAAGGGCCCAGTCTTTTGCCCGGAACACCATGGTCTGCGTACCGGTGCGCGTCATCCCCGCATAGACAGCCAGGGAATTGGCCCCATCCGACATGCGCTTAACCCAATAGCCCTGGCAGGGATTGATCTCCACTGCGACCGGCACGCCGCTGGTGGTCCACTGCTGACTGTTTAACTTCATCGAGTGCCACCCACCCACCGAAGTCATGGCATAGAGCCTGTCTCCATTAGCAAGTCCGTTCGCCAACTGTTTGCCCAGTCCGGCATCCATCCTATTGGAGGGGTCAACGTCAAGAGGCATGGACACCCGGTACCAAGTTCCCGTCATCATGGGTTTGATATATACGCCATAAGTGGCCGGGTTCGTGCTGATCACCCCTTCATTGGCGGTCACAACCCGATAGAACCGGGATGTGATGGAGGAAATAGCGTCGCTATCCGTGAATAAATAGTTTTGGGGCGCTGAGATGACGGTTTCCATCACCCGCCAACCGCCACCGGGGTTACCGTCAGCCGCAATGATGGAACACCACTCGTTGGCTTCTGCACGCAACGTTAGCCTCACGTTGGTGCCGAGGGATTCAATCTTTGAAATTCCGGCGGAACCCGGGGATCCAACGAGTGTGACGGTGAGCGTTCCGTCAACGAACGTGAACGAGTAGTTGGACGCCGTCAAATTGCCCATGGCGGCGATAATGGGGTAGTCGCCAGATTGGGTGGTCAAAATGGCCGTCGTCGTGAGGCTGGGACTACCGTCCACACCGCTGTTGCCCAGGGTTTCGCCGCTGACGAAACCGGTATAGGTGGCCGTAA
>CAZOZF010000067.1:2932-14124 GCA_964584205.1 uncultured Verrucomicrobiota bacterium | reverse complement strand
CGTAAACGTGCTACCCTGCCCCGGGGTGCTGGCGACCGTGACGCTGCCACGATGAGCCAAGGCGATATGCTTGACGATCGCCAGACCGAGACCGGTGCCGCCTTGGGCCCGGCTCCGCGCTGGATCCACACGATAGAATCGCTCGAAAATGCGATCGAGATGCTTCTTCTCCATGCCGAATCCCTGATCGGTGACCCGGATCATAACCGCATCCTCATCAGAAGATGCCGCCGACACGGCGGCTACTACACCAGAAGACTCCTGACGGGCTGCGGAAACTGTGATCGTCGTTTCCTCGGAGCTGTACTTGATTGCGTTGTCCACCAGATTCCCCACCGCCTGCTCGAGCAATGGCGCATTGATCGGCGCCTTGAGAGAATCAGGACAATCTAATACCAGCTGAATTCCCTTTTTCGCCGCACGGTCGAAAAAGGACTGCACGACGCGTGAGAGGACATCGTTCACCGACCCGGGCACCAACTCAACGCCGCCCCGATCGGATTCATGCTCCAATCGCGACAACACCAGCAAGTCATCCACCATCGCCTCCAGGCGCCCCACCTGCCGATCCATCATCCCCAAAAACCGCCGCGCCTCTTCAGGATTGGCCACAGCACCATCCGACAGCGTTTCCACACAGCCCTTCAACGTCGTGAGGGGCGTCTTTAATTCATGCGATACGTTCGCCACAAAATCACGTCGAAGGGATTCCAGGCGTTTCAAGCGGGTGACATCATTCATGACAACCAGTCCGCCGATAATGACTCCCGCCTCGTCCCTCAAGGCCGCGCCATGCAACTGAATAAACCGGTCTGCGTCCTCGCGGAACACAACATCCCGCTCCACGGGCCCGTCTGAATTCAAGGTGACCCCGATAAATTCCTGCAACGCAATGTGCCGGATGACTTCCAGGATATGTCGTCCGCGGCCCTCGTCGGGCTTCAATCCGAAGAGTCGGCAGGCCGCCGGGTTGATATGCAGGATGTGCTGCCCCATATCCACCGCCAACACACCCTCGGTCATATTGGCGAGAACCGCCTTTTGTTCATTATGTTGAAGCCCCAGTGAGCGGATCCGCTCGCTCAGCTGCATCGCCATCTGGTTCATCGTCCGGGCCAGCATGCCCAATTCCTCCGTGTCCGGAACCGGGATGCGGGCATTCAGGTCGCCCCGCGCGAACTGCTCGGCCGCCTGCCGCATATAGTCCAGCGGTCGCGTGATTCGTCGCGATAGAATAAACGCCAGCAGGGCAAACAGCGCCGTCACGGCCAGGCCGCCCAACACCACATGCCGGTAAAAGGTCGCCAGGGCTCCATCCACAACCGCCAGGGGTAATGAGGCGCGCACCACCCCTGCCACGGCTCCGTCGTTCCCCCTGAAGGGAACCGCCAGATACATCAGGTGACGGCGTGTTGTGTCGCTGTACCGCACGGACTGCCCGGTTCCGCCAGCCAGGGCGGCGGCCATTTCAGGACGATTTCGATGGTTCTCCATCACCGCCGGATTTTCGTTCGAATCACCCAGAACCCGGCCATCGGGCAAAATCACCGTAATGCGGGTCTGCGTCATCCGGCCCACATCCTTGCACAGTCGGTCGACTGCGCCAGAATCCTGAGCAGGAAGCAGTGGAATTTCACCGGCAATAATCCGAGCCCGAACCACGAGATCAGACGTGACTTGATCTTGGTGGAACTGTCGGAGTGATTTTGCGGAATACCAGGCCGTGGCAGCCAGCGCCCCAACGGTCACCAAAAGGAAATAGAGATATAAGCGCCAAAACAGGCTTCTGCGTTTCATGATGAATCACTCCTTGAAACGGTAGCCCACTCCTCGCACCGTCTCGATATACTCTCCGCGTTTCCCGAGTTTCCGCCGCAGGGAAACTACCTGGACATCCACAGCACGGTCGGTCACTGCGTAGTCCTCACCCTTCACGCCGTCCACAATCTGTTCGCGGGTAAACACCCAGCCCGGCCGGCAGGCCAGGAAATGCAACAACCTGAACTCAGACGCTGTCAATTCCACGGCGGTCTTCCCACACAACACCTCGTGGCGGCCCGGATTGATGGTGATGTCGAGAACCTTGAGGATTTCATCCGCACTGACGGGTCCTTTTTCCTTCCGACGCAACACGGCATGGACGCGCGCCAGAACGACCTTGATGCTGAACGGCTTGACGATGTAGTCGTCGGCGCCCATCTCCAGCCCGACCACCACATCCGATTCTTCCCCCCGCGCCGTCACCATGATAATGGGAGTCCCCGCCGTCTCAGGCTTGGCTTTCAATAAACGGCAAATTTCCAAGCCGCCAATGCCCGGCAACATCAAATCCAGCAGAACCAGATTCGGCTTCTTCCGGGGAATATCCGCCAACGCCTGATCACCGCGGGTCGCCACACTGACCTCATACCCCTCGCGGGTCAGGTTGTAGGAAAGCAGGTCGGCAATATCCGATTCATCCTCAACGATGAAGATATGTTTTTTAACCATTCCGGAATGGTAAGCAACCCGCACCGGAAAGGGAATCGATATTTTGTTAGAAATCGGTGAGGGGGCGCGTGTCAGTTCCGTTGTCCTAAGGAACGTCCACAATCAGGCCCGGAATGCTCTTGAAATGAGCATCATAGGTAATCAGGCGCGCACCGGACTCAAGTGCGGTAGCGGCAATCCAGATGTCGTTTGTGGGAATGGGAGTTCCCTTTCGCCGTAACTCGTTTATCAGGATCGCATACCGGCGAGCAATGTCCCAGGTGACGTCCTGAATCCGAACGCCCGGGCTCTCTAAAAACGAGGTCAGGCGGGCTTCGTTTTCCTTCACCCGGCTGCCCGCCTCAAATCCGGCATGAAGTTCACCGAGCACGACAACAGGCACAATCAAAAGATCCGCATTCTCCATGATGCTCTGAAGTCCGGCATCGCCGAGCATGAGTTTGGAATAGGCACACGTATCCAGGCAGCGCTTCATTTACGCCACAACTCCTCATCAATCTTCCTTGTGTCTTCCGTGGCCTTCTCGAATTCATCGAAATCCTGCTTCTGCCATGTCCCGGAAAAAGCAGAAAGATCACGCTTGCGCCGGGGATGCGCTTCAATCCCAAAATACCTCCGCAAGGCCTGCACGGCGGCGGCATTCATGCTCTGGTGGGTTTCCTTGGCAACCGCAACGATATGCTCCACCACCCCATCCGGCACATTTCGCAAAGTCAATGTCTTCATGATTAGCAATTCCTCATAGATTGACATCATAAGCGACATCATAATGACATCACTCATGGCATCAACAGACTACCAAACAGAGAATGACATTCAAGGAGATTATTCGTTTTTTGCGCGTGCGGAATTGGCGTGATTTTCCCCCGCCGTTATGCGATAGGTTAGCCCATGATATCTGCCATCAGAAAACTACTTGGGTACGAGGACAAGTTTTTCAATCTCCTCGAGGCCAGCGCCGATGAGGCCAAGGCCAGCGTTCAACTCCTCATGACCATGCTCAAGACGCCGGACGAGGTCGCCTCCATGGGGGATTTTATCCAGAGTCGCCGCAACGATAAGCGGATCACCGAGGAAATTACGGAGCAGTTGTGCAAAACCTTCGTGACCCCGCTGGAGCGTGAGGATATCGAGGCGCTCTCGATCGCCCTCTATAAGATTCCCAAGACGACGGAAAAATTCAGCGAAAAGTATTTTCTCTGCAAGGACTACCTCAAGGGGGTCGACTTCCTGCAACAGGCCGTCATCCTCGAGCAGACTACGGAAACCATCTCCCTGATGGTCAAGAAACTCCGGGTTCGGGCCAATCTGGAGCAGATCAAGCAGTACAACGATAACCTCCATTATCTGGAGGGCGAGGCCGACAAGCTCATGCTGGATCTAGTCAAGAATCTTTACAGCGGAAAGCACGACCCCCTCAAGGTCATCATCATCCTCGACCTCCACGAAACCCTGGAGAAAATCATCGACCGCTGCCGCGATGTCGGCAACGTCATCTTCCAGGTTGTGCTCAAGTATTCCTAAAGGCCGCCCATGCTGATTCTCATCCTGTTCGTCCTGCTGATCGCGCTGGCCTTTGAGTACATCAACGGCTTCCACGACACCGCCAACTCGATTGCCACCACGGTGTCGACCAAGGTGCTGACCCCGCGGCAGGCGATTGCCATGGCCACCTTCTTCAACCTGGTGGGCGCATTGGCGGGCGTATCGGTGGCCACCACGGTCGGAAAGGGTCTAGTCGACACACAGTTTGTGGGGATCGACACCATTCTTTCCGCCCTGATCGGCGCCATCATCTGGAACCTGCTCACCTGGTGGCTGGGTCTGCCCTCCAGTTCCAGCCATGCCCTGATCGGAGCCCTATGTGGTGCCACCCTGGCCTCCGCCCGAGATAACTGGAGCGTCATCCGCTGGGCCGTCCCCAATCCCGCCACCGGCCATAACGAAGGACTGTGGCCCAAAGTCGTCTTGCCCATGTTCGCCTCACCAGCCGCCGGGTTCATTGGCGGCGCGCTTCTAATGGGGTTACTGGTCGTGTTACTTCACAAACTCCGTCCCCAACTGATCAACAAGATATTCTCCAAAGCACAACTCGTCAGCGCAGCATGGATCGGATTCAGTCATGGCACCAATGACGCGCAGAAGACCATGGGAATCATTGCGTTGATTCTCTTTACCGCAACCCGGGACGGCACCTTCAGCCAGCTTCCCTCATGGCTCCATTTCCTGCATACCCCTGAATTTACCGTGGCGCTCTGGGTCAAGGTGGCGTGCGCCCTGACCATGGCGGCCGGTACGGCGGCGGGCGGGTGGCGGATCATCCGGACCATGGGCCACAAGATCGTGCGGATGCAGCCCATCCATGGATTTGCCGCCCAGACCACGGCGGCGGCCGTTATTCAAATCGCCACCCACTGGGGCATCCCGCTCTCCACGACCCACGTCATTTCCACATCCATCATGGGAGTCGGCACTATCAAGCGGATGAGTGCCGTGAAATGGGGAGTTGTGGGACGTATCGTCTGGGCCTGGGTGCTGACCATTCCCGTCACCGCCATCCTCGCCTATTGGACTGAACGCGGCCTGCTGCATATCTGGCCCTGCCGATAGCAAGCAGACACCCTGAGTGACAAGCGAACTCGGGTCAGTCGGCCCGGGGCATAATCGTCACCAGCCCCAACCGCAATGAGTCTTTTTTGACGGGGTAGTGTTTTGTCTCGATGGGCCACCGTTTCCGAATGGCGCGGTTATACAGCCCCATGCATACCTGATAGTTCCCGGGCAACAAATCCGGGGGCAGAACCCCTGTAACAGGAGCCATCGGAGCGTTATTAAAACAGGCCGAGGCCAGAGGAATTTCCGTTTTGAATATCGCCTTCCCGGCGGCATTCTCAAAGTGCACAAAAACCCACTCGTTATCGATATCCACATCATGATAATTCTGAATATCAAAGCGGAAGTTATATCGCACCGTTTCCCCGGGCCGCGCCTGAACCGGCAGGGAATAGGCGCTCAGAGACAGTTTCGAATCAAAGGACACCCCCTCGACTCGTAACTCCTTCATGGCCCCTTCATCGGCAGCCGACCGCATCCAGGAAGCATGAAGGCCGTCCTGCCGGAAGGCCTGAAGATCCCTGATGATTCCAAGGGTGTCCGGCTGGAGATCATACTGCGTCAGAACCACATCCCCCGTAGGACAGGACGCGAGGATTCTGACTTCGTAGGGCGCGAACGGTTTCTCAAATTTAAACACAATACTGGCAGGCCCCTTGCCCAGGGTTACGGCCGTGGAGGCTTCTACTCCGTCAAGCCACCCGGCAGAATCGGATAGCTTCAGGGATATCTGGTTCGTCTCCCTGTTTCCATTCACAAGGCACTTCAAACGATATCGCCCGGCAGGCAAGGCGACATCGCGCTCCGTCAAGGAGATCGCCCGGGGTGTCAGAGGTGTCCAAAGTTGACCGCTGGTCAGAAATGCCGTTTCCGAAGCCCGTGCGGCAATTTCCTCAAGAGGCCGCCGTTCAAGTCTGGGATTATTCCAAATACCAGCCTGTCCCCCGGTCAGCATGAAGTTTTCCAGTTCACGCGGATCACTCATTACGGAAATCCGGGCTGAGCCAAACGTGGCGCGACAGCGAAGTGTGATGATCGTGCCGCCGTAAGCCCCCTTGTGATCAGCAGGAATTTTCCGCCCCGGCCAGATCGGGATCTGAAGAAGCTTTTGACTATTGGCGTCCAGTCGACAGGTCTGTTTTTCACCCATCCCCCCGAGGGCCACCTCCACCGGCAACGCCCCCGCCCGGATCCCGATGGCAAGGGAGTCCGGAACCGGCTCATACAGGACAAGAGTCCGAACAACATCCCGACCGGATGCGACCGTAAAGGCGCGGTCGTCACGGGGCAGTACGGGGCCATCAAGAATGATCCAGGACGACTCATCATCCATTGAAAGCGTCGGGCCTGGCAGAACATGGACGGCCCGCCAGAAGTCTGCGGCGGGGTGTAGAATGCGGGCGGCCCGGTTTCGGAATACGGGAAGCGAGGCCGACTCCACGCGGAATACTTTCAGGATCGTTTCAGGCGAACTGCCCCCGCCCTGCTCCACATCGAGCGGGGTTCGAAAGGCCCCGCGGACATACTGCCGCCAGGCCACTTCCAGCTCTTCTCCTGCCCAGAAGAAGTTCTCATTCACGGTCGTGCCGCCCAATTGAAACACGGTTCCGGCGAAGAGCAGGATCGCCACTCCCCGAAGGATTTTTCGCCGACTTGAAAGCCCTGCGTAAAGGCCGATGCCGGCGATCACGCAAACCGGGGGGATCACATATGAAAAGTGAAAGGGCTGAACCTCTAATTTAAGCGATGCCGAGACAAGCACCGCGAATAACGGAAAGAGAGCGACCGACAAAACCAGGGCCGACTCCCGTCGCCCTTGCGGCTCCAACGTGTTTTTCCGCGCGGCCCACCACCGCCCGGCACACGTGAATAACCCGATCAGGTAGCAAACCACCAACCCCCACCCGATTGCCTCGAGAACCTGGGGCATGTTCCCGGTGAGCCCCATCCGGATTTTTTGTGTCAGGGGTAATTCAATAAATTCAGCCGGAACATTATAGTTCTGAATGAACTCGAAGTTGCGCCGGATATTCTGCCAGGCCGACTGGGTGTGGACATGAAGGGCCGGAGTCACCAGGAAAAACCCCGCGATCATGGATATCAGCGCAACCATGCCGATTCCGAAAATCCGGAACCACTGACGGATTCGGGTCAAATCCAGGGCCAGCAGCATGTAGGCACCCACCCCAAACAAACCCAGGGCACCCTGATACTTGCACCCAAAGGCCATGCCGCCAAAAAGGCCGGCAAGGGCAACGGCGGGAAGAAACGAGGAGGCATGCGATCTTGAAAGCAGTGACAGCGCCGTGATCATGAGCATGACAAAGAGATCAACCCCGATATCTCCCGTTGCCGCATGCGTGACGGTGGAGGATAACGGCGCCAGCGCGGCCAGAAGCGCCACCATGAGCGTTGCGGAGCGTGACCGGGTAAGCCGGCGGGCCACCAGAATCGTCAGCAGCAGGGTTACCAGGCCATACACTACACGCAACGCATTGGCCCAGTAATGCAATTGCCCCGGCGACGGATAGTCCAAATCCGGAAGGGTCGGGTTGAGACACTTCGCCAGAGGACGACCAACAGCATAAAGGGCGGAGAGGATCTGCTTATCCAGAACATTGAGCCCATAGGGATAGCCGTCATAAAACAGGCTATCCCTGTACCACACCTTTTGCCCGCAGAGATAATTCTGCAAGGCAAGCACCTGTTTGGGTGAATCCGGATGAACAATCACGCCGTGGTCAAGACCACGCCACACGCCTGCACTTCTGAAATAGAGCCCGATAATCAAAGCCATCAGGCATCCCGCAATAAACAGCCACGTCGTGACGCGCTTATTGAAGTCGTGTGTTCCCGCCAAAATCAATTTCATCCTGGAAATCAAGGTGATTCGCCATTCCTGTTATGCCGGACACTCCCCGCCGTTCCAGTGCGCCGACCGCGTGGCCTGAACTCTGTCAAAGGAATGGCACCCGTTCAACATTAAACGGGCGGAACCTGTAATGGGTCACTGACGAGGGGGGAGCTATTCTTTGGAGGGACGCGCTTTGTCGCGTCCGGGACAACGAAAAGGCGGCCACGACGAAGCGTGGCCCTCCAGAATTCGGAAGCCCCCCCCTTGTCAGTGACCCCTTACCGGAACCTTATCCGAAATAGTTTGAACTTCCCCCAGGTGGACCGCGACCTCCGGGCGCGGGCGGCGCAAGCCAAGCACCTGGCCAGCACTGACGCCGCCCGGAGGTCGGCATCCACCTAGACTTCACCGCCAATGTCCGGTTTCTGCTCATCCACTGGCACGACCACGGCGGGCGGCTCCACCTCCGGAACCGGTTCAGGTTCGGGAACGGGGACAGGTTCAGGGATCGGATCAGGTGTCACGGTCACCTCGGCCACCGGCGGCGCTTCTGATACCTGGGGCACCGGCACCTGTTCAGGCACGGGCACCGGTTCCACGACCGGAACGGGTTCAATGGCAGGTTCGGTGACCGTAACAGGCAATTCAGGTTCGGTGCCGCCGCCTGCCCGCATCACTTCGCGAAGCGTTGTAGGCGGGGGGACGGCGGCTACACCAGAAGAGGGCGGTTCGACGGTGGCGGGCGGCTCTATCACTGGGGGCAAATCGGGTTCCGTGGTGGTCTGAATCGGCTCCGTAATGGGGGAATTTAGGACTGCTTCCGGCGGTGGCTCAGCGACATCCAAAACCGGTGTTTCGGTCATCTGAAACGTTTCAGATGACTGAATCGGGGGTTCCGGCTCAATTTCGACGACCGGATTTTCGACTGGTGGAACCGGAACGACGATGACCGCCGGGGGCGGTGCTTGGGGAACTGGAACCGGGACTGGAACCGGCACGGGAACGGGCACCACGACCGGAGCCTGAACCGTCTTCGGCGGCGGGGCGACGGGCGGAAGCGGTTTCGCCGGGGCAGCCACCGGAACCGGCGATTCTGGAGTTATGGGCGTAACCGGAACACTGGGGGCAAGCACCGGATCCAGCCGGATGGTCTCGGTTGTCGCTCTCTGGATCGCTTGCTGAAGTAACCGGGCTGCTGTCTGTCCGAGTTCGACCACGGCCGCCGGATCGGTGTCGGCAGGAAGCCCGCCTATCATGACGCTGGGACAGTTCAACCCTGACAGGGGCGTGGCGCGGGCCGGAAATAGCACCAGCCCGGCAATCCCAAATCGAATCAGCTCGGTGATCCGGGCGGCAGCAATCTGCGGGTCGGTTGGCAAACAGATGACGATGAGCCGATGGCCCGCCAGCGAAAGCGCAGGCTCCAACACGGCAATGAGACGGCCCGCCGCAGGGTAATCGGAAGAGATCACCAGCCCCACCAGGGAATTCCGTCCCGAGACCATATCCAAGGCCGCGAGACTCGGGGTGTAGCCCAGCTGACCGACTGCCGCCTGAACCTTCTCCCGGGTCGCCCGGCAGATGCCGTACTGCTCCGCCCGGCCATTGACCACCGCCGAAACGGTGGCGTTTGACACCCCTGCTGCCGCCGCCACATCACGAAGCCGCGCCCCTCCCTTTATGCGTCCTTTTGTCATCTGAAACGTTTCAGATCGCAATTTTGAGGGAATTGGTCAAGGCGAAACATTCATCATTCATCACTCATCCTTCATACTTTCTTCCGCTTCCACCGCCCGGTAAGGAACCACCCGGCGACCATGAGGCCGTTCAAGGTGAGGGTGATGGCAATCGACCACCAGATGCCGTGGGTGGCGGGAACAACATGACGCGCCATGTAAATGGCGAGCGGGATCTGGACGCCCCATAAGCCGACGATGGTCGTCACCATCGGCCCCATTGTGTCGCCCGCCCCCTGAAGAGCCCGGCCAAGAATGATGGACAGTGCCGCAAAGACATGGAAGATCGACGCGATCCGAAGATAATCGGCTCCAATGCGAACTACCTCGGGATTCTCATCAAATACCCGGATGAGCGGCGCCGCAAAAACGGTGAGCACGATGGCACACAAAAACAAAATAAGGGCGCCCAGTCCGGTCGCCAGCCAGGCCACCCGCTCCGCCCGGTCGGTCCGCTTCGCCCCGAGGTTCTGTCCCACCATCGCCCCGGCCGCATTACCAAGAACAAACCCGGGCATCATGATCATCATGTGAAACCGGGCCCCGATCCCGTAGGCCGCCACCGCGGCCGTCCCGGAATCGGCCACAATCCGCATCAGCGCCACGCTCATCAGGCTCCTGGATAACATCTGACCGGAACTGGGAATCCCGATCTTCATCAGCCGCCAGGCCGGCTCGAATTGAAAACGCCAGTGCGCCAGCGTGACCTTCACTCCGCTCTTTCCCTGCGCCAGGGCCCTGATCACCACGATCACCGCCACTCCCTGCGCCAACACCATCGCCAAGGCCGCCCCTTCCACGCCTAACTTCGGCATCCCAAGCAAACCGAAAATAAAAATGGGATCCAGCACCAGGTTCAATACCGTCGCCAGAATCATCGCCTTCATCGGGATGACCGTATTCCCCGAGGCCTGAAGAATACTGTTTCCGATAAACAGGAGAAAGACCGTGAAGCAACCCAGAAGCGAAATCCCCAAATACTCGGCACTCAGCCGCGCCACCTCGCCCGTCGCCCCCTGCCACCGGCACAAATCCGGCGCCCAAACCCATCCTGCCACGCCAGCCACCAGGCCGCAAATCAAGGCCACCACCAGAGATTGCCCGCCCGCCTCGGCGGCCTGCCCGGGAAGTCCCTCGCCTACCCGGCGCGACACAACCGCCACCGTGCCGGTCGCCAGCCCCATGACCACGGGAAACAGCATCATCAGAATCGTCCCCCCCATCGCCAGCGCCGCCACCGCATCAGATCCCAGCCGCCCCACCCAGAACAAGCCGATCACGCTCTGGAGATTCTGCAGGGTAGTCCCAATGAACATCGGCCCCGCCAGATTCATCAGGCCCCGCCAGACGGAACCGGTGGTAAGAGGGGAGGAAGGGGGGGAGGGTTCAGAGTTCATAGGAGAATACGAACGTTCAACATCGAACATTCAACGCTGAACATTGAACGCAAGGCATTCCGATTTCCGCAATGTTCGATGTTCGATGTTGAATGTTGAATG
>CAZOZF010000067.1:0-2832 GCA_964584205.1 uncultured Verrucomicrobiota bacterium | reverse complement strand
CCTTGACTTTCTGCCCCGAAATGCTACTCATATCGGGTTTTAAATGAGAATGCAACTGGAGTTGCGAAAAGGACGTGTGTCATGGACGAACTTCTTAAATTATTGAAACATAATGCTCTGGAAACGCCGAAAAATCTGGCGCGCATGCTGAACACCACCGAAGAGGCCGTCAAAGCCAAGATCGCCGGCTATGAAGGTGCCGGTATCATCCGTGGCTACCAGGCCGTCTTGAACACCGACCTGATGGATGTGGAACTCGTGCGGGCAGTGATCGAAATCAAGGTCACTCCCGAGCGAGAAGGTGGGTTTAACCGGATCGCCGAGCGGGTCAGCAAATTCCCGGAAGTGGAATCGGTTTACCTGATGTCGGGCACCTACGACCTGATGGCCGTGGTGGCCGGACGGAACCTGAAGGATGTGGCTTTTTTTGTGAGCGAGAAACTGGCGACCATTCAGGGGATCATCTCCACGGGAACGCATTTCATGCTCAAAACCTATAAGAACAACGGCGTATTGATGGAAGCGGAGAAAACCGATGAGCGTCTCAAAGTCTCGCCCTAAGCCAAAACGGAACCCGGGCGATTTTATCGCCAAACACCTGCTGGACATCCCCCGCTCCGGGATCCGGGATTTCTTTGATATCGTCAGCTCCCGGAAGGATGTCATCAGCCTGGGCATCGGCGAGCCTGACTTCGTCACCCCCTGGCACATCCGCGAACAGGCCATCTTTGCGCTCGACCGCGGAGCCACCACTTACACCTCGAACCGCGGGCTCCTTGAGTTGCGTCAGGCCATTTCCGCGTATGTCGGGGAAGCCTTCGGCGTAACCTATGATCCCGAATCCGAAATCCTGATCACCGTCGGCGTCAGCGAAGCGCTCGATCTGGCTATTCGCGCCATCATTGAACCGGGCGATGAGGTCATTTATCACGAGCCCTGCTTTGTGTCCTACGCCCCCGAGATCCGGTTTGCGCACGGCGTACCGGTCGCGGTTTCAACCACCCGCGACAACGGGTTCCGTCTCACCCGCGCCATGCTCGAGAAAAAGGTCAGCCCGCGCACCAAGGCGTTGCTGCTCAATTTCCCGACCAACCCCACCGGAGCCACGCTGACCCAGGCCGATGTCGAGGACATCTCCGCCTTCGCCATCGAACATGACCTGATTGTCATCACCGATGAGATCTACTCCGAGCTCACCTATGAGGGAGGCCGCCCCAGTATCGCGGCCGTTCCCGGCATGAAGGAGCGCACCATTTTCCTGCATGGGTTCTCCAAAGGCTGGGCGATGACCGGCTTCCGGCTGGGGTACGCCTGCTCGCCTCCAGAGTTGAGTGAGGCCATGATGAAGATCCATCAGTATATCATGATGTGCGCCCCTATCATCAGCCAGAAGGCCGCCATCGAGGCGCTCAAGACCCGGACGGACACTGAGGATATGCGCCTCTCGTACCAGGAACGCCGGAATTTCCTGTGTGCCGCCCTGAATGAAATGGGCATCCCCTGTCATGTCCCGAAGGGAGCGTTCTACGTGTTCCCCTACATCGGCGACTACGGCCTGAGCTCAAAGGAGTTTGCCTTGCGATTGCTCGACGAGGAAAACGTGGCCTGCGTCCCAGGCAGCGCCTTCGGCGAGTGCGGCGAAGGCTTCCTGCGCTGCTGCTATGCCACCGACATCGAGGAAATCAAACAGGCCACCGAAAGAATGGCCCGGTTTGTGAAGAGACTTACGCGATTGTCTTCTTCGTCAGTTTGATGAGGGTTTTCCACATCTTCTCGGGAGTTTCCTCGGCCGCGAGCGCCTTGCGCGCATCGGCATCGGAGAAGGTCTCGGCCAGACCGGCCAGAAGCTTGAGATAAAAGGCACTGGCCGCAGTCGGGATAACCATAAAGAACACGATCTTCGTCGGCCCCTTGTCATGTCCGTCAAACTTGATTCCCTTGGCGCTTACGCCAAGACCGAGGGTCAGCCCGCCGCCCTCTACGCCACGAACGTGGGGGAAAGCCATGCTGTGATCCAGCGCGGTGCTGACAATCGCCTCACGCTTCAAGGCGGATTCAATGAGCTTCCCGGCATCATCCACAAAACCTTCCTCCTGCATTTTGGTCGCCAGTTCCCGAATCGCCTCATCGCGCGTGGTGGCCTTCAGGCGGGGAATCATGAGACCGGGTGAGGAAAACCGGGCAATCCCCACCTTGCGGGGTTCGCTGCGCCGGGGTGCCTTGCCGACATTCCGGGCCAGCCCCTCTTCGAAATAAAGAAGCCGGGTACAGATCGGGCAGACCTGGAGCTGATCCGACACCTTGACCTGCTGGGCATGACTGGTGGGGAGCCGCATTCCGCACGCCGTGCAGGCGCCATTGGTCATCGGCACAATGATGATCGAATCCCGCTTCTGCATGCGAACCAGAAGGGATTGAACATCGGCGGAAAGCTGGCTGGTCAAATCAGCAATCGAGGCGTCAAGTTCATCTAAACGATGCCCATGACGATGGGCTTTCTGTTCGGCGCGGATCAGGGACAATTCCTGTAATTGAATCAAATGATTAATCTTAGGGTGCATACCTTCGCAAATTCCTTTCAGAGCCATTGCTCAAACGGAAGAGCATTATGAACCTCATCACCCTCCATGTCAATGCACTGCACCCCGATTACCAGCAATTCGCATTATGGCCGAAGACCGCCTGAAGGCGGTACACCAACGGGCTGAAATCATCATATTCCGGCGTTGGTGTACCGGCTTTAGCCGGTCTTTGACATTGCCCAGCGGCCATAATGAGAATTGCTGCCCCGATTACCAGCAATTCGCATTATGACCTGAGGTCCGCGAGGCC
>CAZOZF010000066.1:5452-14140 GCA_964584205.1 uncultured Verrucomicrobiota bacterium | reverse complement strand
CGGTCACCGAGGCCACGCGCAGGAAATTCTTCGCCGAGGCCCGGACCATGCAGGGTCCTCCGATATCAATGTTGGCGCGGGCCTTCTCAGGAGTCGCATCCGGGCTGGCAACGGTCTGGGCGAACGGGTAGAGGTTCACCACCACCATATCAATCGCGACACCCTGCGTCCTCTTGAGATCATCGTTGTGCGCGGGATTGTAGGTTTCGCTCAGCAGTCCGAGATAAATCTTGAAATCAAGGGTCTTCACCAGGCCCCCCTGCATTTCGGGTTGCCCGGTATAATCCGAGACCGAAACAAGATTTTTCGACTCTTTTCCCAAAAGCGCCTGAAGCGCCGAGAAAGTCCCGCCGGTGGAATAGATCCGCACGCCGGGATTGATTTTCAACAACGCCGGAATCAACCGGTCCAGCCCCGTTTTGTCCGACACGCTGGCCAGCACATTCTGGACCTTCACACCATCATCAATACGTTGCACAAAATTGACTGCCATATCCACCCTCTCGTGTTGTTAAATGATTCGTCTGATTATGCGCATTCCCGGGCAAGAGTGCAACCCCGCACACCATCATCAGGGAGGCAGCAGGGCATCGGTGGTCTTCAGCCGCCGGGCCATCTCCTCCAGAAGCGACAGGACGACGGCGGGGTTCTGGCGGAGCACGGCGTCCATGTTGGCCGAGGAGATCGTCACCAGCTCGGTCTCCGCCTCCACCACCACGGCGGTAGCCGACCGGGGGGTTTTGAGCAGCATCGCCATTTCACCGAAATACTCACCGGGCTTCAGGATCCGCAAGGTCTGGTCGCCCCGCCTCAAGGCCACCGCCCCGGACAGGATGTAATACATCGAATCACCCGGATCCCCCTCATGAAAGAGCTCGTGATCCGCCGCATACCCCTGTTTATACCGGCCAAGTCGTGAGGCATAACGGTGGCGCTTATCCGGCGAGGAAAAAAGTTCCTGAACCAGAATGGCCTCACGCCAGTGGATACTGGAGCTCACCTCAATCCCGAAAAGGAAGGCCACGAAGGCGTAATAGATCCAGATGAGCAACAGGAAAACCGCTTTGAGCGAACCGAAGGCAAACCCGTAATCGGGATTGAACTTCATGATCGCCGTAAACACGGGCCCCATCAACCCAAGCAGGATAGCCGTCACCAGTCCGCCCGCCAGCACGGCGGGCAGGCGCAACCGGACGGGCGTGAAAATATAATAGATGATGGAGAGGAAGGACACCACCACCGCCACCGGCAGGACAATATCGGTCAATCGCAACACCAGGGGCATTTTCCCTGCCAGAAACGCGCCCACGACGGCATACCCGATTTCACCGATCACCAGTAAAACCAGCATCACCAGCATCAGCAACACGGCCATGCCATCGAGCAGTTTCTCTTTGAAAAAGGGAAGTGCTCGGTCTCGCCTGTAGATCTGATCAAACGCGCCGCGTATCGTTGCCGCGAGGGGAGTCACCCCCCAGAGCAACAGGAGCAGACTGAGCACTCCCCAGGTGTTCTGGAACGCCATTCCCTGTACCTCCCGGATAATCACGTCGCTGAACATGGGCACCATCTGCTCCACCACCCGCCCAACGGCATTCATAGCCACCTTGGACGAAGCCATATAATGCCCGGCCAGAAACAGAAGTAGCAATATCAGGGGAAAAAGGGCGAAAAAACTGTTAAAGGCCAGCACCGAGGCCTTCTCCAGTCCCCGGTTCCGAAGAAAGGAGGAAAAAGCCTGGCGGAAAATAAACCCGGCGTATTCGACTGACTTTCGTTTTTCCATGGTTCAGTTGCCCGATCATACCGATTCATTCCTGCCGAAAAAGCAAAATCGCCCGGTCTTCGCTTTTCAAAATACCGGTGATTTGACGCCTCTTCCGGAGTGTGATAAACATCTGTCCATGATTCCTGCCATTGACATTCAGGACTTAAGCGTCTCTTTCCCGGGACGATCCGGGGTTGTACACGCTCTTCAAAACCTGACCCTGACCGTTGCACCAGGCACCGTCTATGGATTTCTGGGGCCCAATGGAGCGGGAAAAACAACGACGCTCCAGGTTCTTCTGGGATTCCAGAAGGCCACCTCGGGAACCGCCCGTCTTTTCGGTTGTCCGATCACCCACTCCATCGCCCGCGAAAAAATCGGCTATATGTCTGAAAATCCCGATACCTATCCTTTTCTGACCGGACGCGAACTCCTGACCATGGCAGGGCGTCTGTTCAACCTCTCCCCTTCGGTCATCCGGAAACGGTCCAGTCAGCTTCTGGAGGAAACCGGGTTGAGCGGGGCGGCCGACCAGCGCATTGCGCTCTATTCACGAGGCATGCGGCAACGGATCTGCATGGCTCAAGCCCTGATCAACGACCCCGAACTGCTGATTCTGGATGAGCCGACCGGGGGGCTCGACCCGCTCGGTCGGCGCGATATCCGGGCCCTGATCGCCGCGCGAAAGGCCGCAGGGAAAACCATCTTTTTCTCCTCCCACGAACTGTCTGAGGTGGAACTTGCCTGTGACCGGATCGCCATCCTGTCCAAAGGCCGCCTGATTGCCGAAGGCTCTGTCAATGCCCTGGTTCCGTCCGGCGAAAGCCTGGAGCGCTTCTTTATCAAAGCGGTGACTGCATGAAACAAATTCTCACATTAGCCGTCGTGGTGTGGTTTGAAATGATGCGGCGCAAGGATCTTTACGTCCTGCTGATCCTGATGGCAACCCTTCTGGCAGGACTGCTTTCTTTCGACGTTTTCGGGCTCGCCGGGGTGACGGGCTATGTGAAGGATATGGGACTTCTGGCCGTTTGGCTGCTGGCCTGGATCCTCGCCATCAACACCTCGGTACGCCAACTTCCCCAGGAAGAGCAACGCGGCACACTGTTCCCGTTACTCGCCAAACCGGTTTCCCGATTAACCCTCATTCTCGGAAAATGGCTGGGAGCCTGGTCGGTCACGGGGTTCGCCCTGGCCTGCCTCTACCTGACCCTGTGCCTGGGCATCTTTCTCAAAGGAGGACGCTTCGACGCCATGACCCTGCTTCAGGCCGTGATACTCCATGGAGCCGCCCTGGGATTAGTCTGCGCCCTCGGAATCGCCCTCTCAACGCGGATGAACCGGGATGCCGCCACGGTGACCACGTATGTCGTCACTGCCGCCGCTTTCATTCTCCTGCCCCGGGTTCCGTCCCTTTTGCTGGGAGCGAGTGGAATGATGAACACCTCCCTTTACACGCTTTACTATCTTTTCCCTCATTTTGAATTGTTCGATCTGCGGCGGCGTCTCGTTCATGATTGGGGGTGCGCACCCGGGTTCACCATCGCGGGAATCCTCGCGTACGCCGCGCTCATGACCCTGACGCTCCTGTTACTCGCCTGGCTGGGTTACCGGAAGCGGCGTTTTTCCCGCGGGGATATCCTGTGAGAACCCCGTCCTCACCGCTCTTGCCCTGGCTGCTTCTGGCAAGTTCAGGGACACTCGCGTTCATCCTGGCCGGCATTCTGACCGCCTCCGCCCCCATCCCCGACCCTGCGGCAGGACTGACCGATCTTCTTCTCGGCGAAAGCAGGCAGGCCTTGAGCCTCTCCTGCTTCAATCAGGCTGACCTGTTTTTCCATAAGGGAGTCGATCACATCCAGGCCAGGGCCGATACCCACAGCCTGTTTCAACGCTGGCAGGCGGGCATCACACCGGAACAGCACGCCCATGCCGAAGGGGCCGGGAGCGCCGAGATCCTTCCCTGGCTGAAACTCGCGACCCGCGCCGACCCGCATAACGTGGAAGCATTTCTGGTGTCCGCCTTCTGGGCCGCAACCGGCCTGCACCGGAACGACCTCGCCCATCAAATCCTGGCGGAGGCTCAGCGGCTCAATCCCGGCGACTACCGGATCCCCCTTGAGAAAGGCCGAATGGCCATCCGGACAGGAAATCTCACCTCCGCTTTTTCCTCACTGGAAACAGTCCTGTCCCTCCAGTCACAGGCACCCATTTCGGAAGGGGAACCGGACCGTCAGTTCGCCCTCGACCGGGCCGAAACCTTCATCTTTCTCGGATTCCTGTATGAAATCCAGGGAACTCCCTCCAAGGCGATCGAAAGCTTCAAGAACGCACTGGCCATTTTCCCTGAACGAGTCTACATTAAAACCCGTGTCATGCTTCTGAAGGAGCAAAAAGTTCCTCCGGACTCGGCACAGAGTCTGCTTGAGAAATTGACACAACAGACAACGCATGACGCCTGCCACGAAGAGGGGGAACATGAGCATTGACGGCATCAAGAGGAGACGATCGTGAGCTTAATCGAGGAAGCCCTGCGAAAACAACGGGAAGAAACAGACCAAACCGGGCATCCCGCGGCCACTCCGCCTCCCCTTCCTCATGACCCCGTCCTCGAATTGCCGGGAGAGGAAGCCGTCGCCCGTCGTCCTTGGGCCATGCTGATTGGCCTGATTTTGCTCGGCATTCTAAGCCTTGCCTTCATCCTGTGGCTGTTGTTTTTTGGCCTGCACTTGTGGCAGAAAGAACCGGGTCCAGCACCCGCTCCCCTCGCCACCGTCCTTACAGCGCCAGCTCCTCTCGCTCCCGCACCGGCGCCTGCCCCGGCACCGACACCCAAAATAGAACCCGCCGTGGTCGCCGCGACTAACACCCCTCAAGCAATCCCGCCGCCCGCCCCGGTCGTACCGGTCACGAATGCCGCCACTATTCCGGTCACTTCTCCCGTGCCCCTCGTCACACCCCCGCCCACGGGCAACACGGTAAAAGTAATCATGCCGGCACTCTGGCCCAAACTGCTTATCACCGGGATTATCGGACGAAACAAGGGCGGAGAAAGCGCCGTAATCATCAATGGACAGATGCTGAGCCCCGGGGATTCCCTTGAAGGGGTGAAGATTGAAGGCATCGAAAAGCAACGCGCTAAACTCGTCTTTCAGGGCGAGGTGAAACTCCTGTCGGTGGGCGGCTCTACGGAATAGCCGTTGCGCCCGCCTCGGGTTTCGGCTCATTCCGGAGTTTCTTCTGCTCGATCATCGCGTCAAACTCAGCCGGCGCCGTAATGAAGAAATGACATCGGCGTCCGATCATGGACTCCGCCTTGTCCCGAAGTTGTTTGTTATAGGGATTCAACAGCACCACAAGAACATCGTTCCCCATCATCTCAAAGGGCATCACACCAAAGCGGATGATAAACTCCCTGGGGAGTATTTGGAAAACCTGATCCTGCACTTCAAAAAGGGAAAGGGGAATCATGGGCACCCCTGAATCCCGCGCGGCATAAGCCAGAATACGATCCATGCTCCGGCCGCCCCGGTCGTGAATGGCATGCAAAACCGATACCGTCACAAGAGCGGCATTGGTCGAGATGGCGCTCAAATCCTGCGCCACCATGGCATAATCCTCCTGCGCCAATTCCCCGGCCTGAAACAGGGTCCAGGCAAATGAAAGTTCGGAGGCAACATGCGAACTCTTCCATTCCTGATCATCCCCTCTTTCGGACTCAGACTTCGCCTGCGATTCCCCGGCAAGATCGAAGTGCTTCACCTCGCCGGCAAGTGCCTCCAAAAAGGCATCCATACGGGCCAGGGTCTCCCGGGCAAGAGGATCCGAGGATTCCAGCGAGACCATTCGATCCCGCAGCATCTCTACGGCATCCCGATCCTTCTCCTCGATGACCACATTAATGAGACGGGTAAGATATTCACGAGCCCGCGACAGATCGCCTACCTGCCCATAGGCATGCGACAGGGCTTCAAGGGACACCCGGTCGTCAGGAATTGTTTCAACAATCTGCTCGAATGCGGCAATGGCATTCCAGACCTGACTCTCCAAGTCATCCCGTTGTCGATTTTCCTCAGTCATCGGCGTTCTGTCCCGTCTGCCAGCCACGAATCGGGCTGATGGGGGCAAAGTATAATCCGGCCGTCGACCAAAGTCGAGCCTGCAATGCCAACGTCTCCACCCTTTGATCTTGATCCTGAGACAACGCTTCGATAAAAAGCCCTCATGAGCACAGCCCCTCAATACACCCGGGATCATCTACTGAATCTCCAGCCTCGGTTCACCACCTTTGTCGGCATTGATTCCGACGGCTGTATTTTCCCCACCATGGAAATCAAACAGAAGCAGTGCTTTCATTCCCTCATTATTTCATTCTGGAAACTGGAGCCCATTGAAAATGCCCTCCGGCAAACCGCCGAATTCGTGAATCTGCACTCAATCCACCGGGGCCAGAACCGGTTCCCCTGCCTGTTAACCACATTTGAGCTTCTTCGAAATCACCCCGAAGTCCGTCGAGCCAACTTTCCGGCACCCTCCACCCGGGCACTTCGCGAATTTTGCGAATCAGGCCTTCCGCTCGGAAATCCGGCCCTTGAAAAACGCGTACAGGAAACCGGGGATCCGGACTTGCAGCGACTCCTCCTGTGGAGCCTGGCGGTCAACGAGACCGTGGCCCGCACCGTGAAAGCCATAAAACCGTTCCGGTGGGTTCTCGATGCCTTGAAGACTGTCCAGGCCCACTCCGATGTCATCTGCGTCTCCCAGACTCCCACTGAAGCCCTCGTCAGGGAATGGGAGGAACATGATCTTTTGCAGTATGTCGAGGTCATCGCCGGACAGGAACTCGGCACCAAGGCGGAACACCTCACGCTGGCAACCTCGGGCCGATACAAGCCGGATCGAGTCCTCATGATCGGGGACGCCCCGGGCGACCTAAAGGCGGCTCGCGCCGTGGGCGCTCATTTCTTCCCGATTAATCCCGGACAGGAGGAGTCCTCCTGGAAACGCTTTCAGGGTGAGGCCTATGAGCGCTTCCTTGCGGATCGCTATGATGAGCGTTACGAGGCCGCCCTGGTGAAGGAGTTTAAAGCGCTTCTTCCGGAAAGACCGCCCTGGGTGACTCCGTGAAAGGGTGCAAGACTACCGCCACAAGCAGGGAGGAACGATGACTGACAAAATCAAGCTGACCTTTGAGGACGGGCGCATCACGGAACATCCTTTTCGAACCTCCCTGAACGACGTCCTGCCGTCACGGTCAGACCCCTCAGGCCTGCCGTATATTGCCGCGCTCATTAACAACGATATCTGCTCTCTCAACTACCCTCTGGAAATGGAGTGCGAGGTCAAACTCCTCACCATGGCCTCTCCCGAGGGATGGCCTGTCTTTCAACGGTCCCTTGCCTTCATTCTGGCAAAAACGGTCAAGGAACTGTTTCCCAACTCGGGGTTCTCGGTAGATTATGCCGTGGGAAACGGCCTCTACTGCAGTTTTGACCAAACAGCAGGGGAGTCTAATGGGGGCATTACCCCTGAACAGGTTCAAGCCATCGGGGATCATATGAAAGCCCTGATCGCCCGGGATATCCCCATTGAACGGAAAAAAATTTCCTTTGCAGAGGCATCCCGGCGACTCACCGAAGCCGGACAAACGGACAAACTGAACCTGCTCCGATTCCGCAACCCGCCCCGGATCGTCATTCATGTCTGCGAGGGGTTTTATGACCTCGCCCAGGGTCCGGTCGCCCCATCCACGGGTGCTATCGACTTGTTCGAACTGATCCCCTACCCGCCGGGCTTTGTACTGCAACTCCCTGATCCGACGAAAGGAACCCCGATCGCCCCCTTCAGGAATCTCCCCCTGCTCTTCAAAATATTCAGGGAACACAAGGACTGGGGCCGGGCCATGGGCGTCAACACCGTAGGGCGGCTGAATGAAATCATCATGAACGGCGATATCAGTGATTTCATCAAAGTCGCGGAAGCCCTGCATGAAAAGAATGTGGCCCGGATTGCCGACGAGATCCAGCGCCGGCGCAGGTCCACACGCATTGTCCTCGTGGCGGGCCCCTCCTCATCCGGGAAGACAACTTTCGCCAAACGCCTGGCCATCCAGCTCCGGGTAAACGGTTTCCATGTCTCCACCTTGTCCCTCGATAATTATTTTTTTGAACTGGCGAAAACACCCCGTGATGAAAACGGGGCTCCGGACTTCGAGCACATCAACTCACTGGATCTAGCCCTGTTCAATCAGCACATGGAACAACTCGTCAAAGGCGGCGAGATTGAGCCGCCGGTATTTGACTTCGAGTCCAAAACCCGCGTTTACAGGGGAAACAAGATGAAGCTCGGCCCGGACAGCATTCTGATCATCGAGGGCATCCACGGCCTGAACCCGGACTTGACCCGCATGCTTCCCGACGCTTCCAAATTCCGCATCTACGTCAGCGCCCTGACCCAACTCAGCCTCGACGCCAATAACCGGATCGCCACCACGGATAACCGGCTGCTCCGCCGCATGGTCAGGGACCACAAATACCGGGGCCACTCGGCACTCAAAACCCTGCGCATGTGGTCCTCCGTACGACGAGGCGAGGAACGCTGGATATTCCCCTTCCAGTCCGAGGCCGACGCCACGTTCAACTCCGCCCTGGATTATGAACTCGCCGTCCTTAAACCCATTGCCGAACCCCTCCTGATGGAGGTGAAACCGTTCGACCGGGAATACGCCGAGGCACGCCGGCTCACCGCATTCCTGCTCAATTTCGTCGGCATATCAGACCGGGAAGTCCCCAACACCTCCATGCTCCGCGAATACATCGGCCGTAGCAGCTTCAAGTACTGAAGGCTGAAGGCTGAAGGCCGAAGGTCAAGCAAGAATCGATAACCCCTGAATGATCGTCTGTAACATCACGACAGTCTTC
>CAZOZF010000066.1:0-5352 GCA_964584205.1 uncultured Verrucomicrobiota bacterium | reverse complement strand
TCAAGCAAGAATCGATAACCCCTGAATGATCGTCTGTAACATCACGACAGTCTTCCGCCTTCAGTCTTCAGCCTTCAGCCTTCGGCCTTCTTACTTTAGTATTTACTTGTACTAGCTATATTATTTAGCTAAACACGAAGGCATGTCCACTTCCTTCAACAAACTTTTTCCGGGGGCGTGCCGGTACCGCGCACTTCGCCTGTCCCCCAGTGCCGCCGTGCGGGAGTCGGAAGGCAACTCGGACTTCCCCTGGTCGGAACGGCACCTGCGGTGCGTCTGGGCTGATCCCGCCTACCGCCCCACCCCCCTCCTCACTGCAGACGGGCGCCTTGTCCAGGTTGAAAATCCCGGACGCTGGAATCTGGAAGCAGGGCCCGACTTCCTGGACGCCGTGTTGCGGATCGGCCCCGACGAGTGTACCGTGCGCGGTGACGTTGAACTGCACATCCGTCCTGCGGACTGGCGGCATCACGGCCACGCCGCGGACCGCCGGTATCAGGGCGTGATCGCCCACGTCACCTATTTTGACGGAATCCTCAGCGAACCCGATCTCCCGGCCCCGGTACTTCAGATCGCCCTGAAACAGGCCCTGAAAAAAATCCCGTCGTTCTCTTTCGACAGCCTGGATCTGCCCGCTTATCCTTTTGCAAACCTCGCCCCGAGTCCACCCTGCGCACAACTCTTGAAAACCTGGTCCCCCGACCAGCAGGGCAATTTACTGGATTCAGCTGGCGAAGAACGACTCCGGCTCAAAACAGAACGCCTCGCGCAAGCCATGGCGGGAGACAACCGGGCTCAAACACTCTATGAGGAAATCATGGGGGCTCTGGGCTATAAACACAACCGGAACCCCTTTCATAAACTTGCCCAATTCCTTCCGCTTGACCGGTTACGACAGGAGTCCAAGAATGACATTTTGACCGCTTACGCCCTGCTGGCAGGGGTTTCCGGATTGCTTCCGTCGAAAACAAACCCGTTATGGGACGAGGAAACCCGGGGATTTGTCCGATCCCTCTGGGATATCTGGTGGCGGCATCAGGCCGCCTGGCAGGGGAAATCACTATCCAGAAGCGACTGGGTCCTCTCCCATGTCCGCCCCGTCAATCACCCGCTCCGTCGGCTTATGGCCGCCGCCGGTCTGTTTATGAATGCTGACGCTCCTCTCGAACGGATCATGACTTCACCCTTGACCGCTCCCTCGTTCAAAACGGTTCTGGAGGCCTTGCAGACTGTGGGCGGACAAAGTTACTGGGCATGGCGGAGCGGGTTCTCGAGTCCGCGCGGCGTAACGCCTGCGGCCCTCATCGGCCCCGGCCGTGCCGCCAGCCTCCTCACCAATGTCATTGTCCCGTGGATGGCCGCCACAACCTCTTCGAAACCCGACCCGAACTGGCTCAAGTCGCTTCCGCATGAGGATGACAACCGGTTCGGGCGCCACACCGCGCACGCCCTGTTCGGACACGATCACAATCCCTCTCTTTACCACTCAGGCTTGCGACAGCAGGGATTACTCCAGATCTTCAACGATTTCTGCCTGAACAGCCGGAATGGCTGCCGAGGCTGCAGGCTCCCTGAAACGCTGATTCACCAGAACACATAGGCACCGGTGGCGAGGACATAGAGGCCAAGCAGATAATTGGTTGTGATGTGGGCAGCCACCGCCGCCCAAAGGTCGCCCGTCCGGATATAGAGCAACCCATAAGCCAGACCCGCCAGGACCCCCGCCAGCCAGCGGCTATGCTCCAAGCCGAACAGGACGGAGCTGGTCAACAGTATCCCCCATCCAAGCCCCCGGGGGATAACATTCAGGAAAGAATGTCCCCGCAACCAACGCATCAGAAAACCCCTCCAAAAATACTCCTCAGCGACCGCAATCACAAAGGCTGAGCCCACCAACCGGATTCCTGAAAAAACCCAGCCGCATTGTTCCGGCGCATAAGGACTTCCCCCGGCGGCCGGCACGGCAGCACCCCGCACCGCAACGCTCATGTACAAATCGTAGAGCCAGGGAATCCGTTTCATCAGGGCAGACTCCGGAATCACCCAAAATGCAAATACTCCCGCACCGACCAGAACCGACACCGGAAGCCAGCGAACAGACAGGCCGGCATAGTAACGCCAGGGCCTGGCAATAAGAAGCGCAGTCGCTCCGGCCAGCACCTGAAGCGCATATCGCAACGCCGGATTCTGCATCGGCAGGCACATCACCAGTACCCAGGCCAAAAACGGCGCTGCATGGCGCCACAGCGCCTCACGCTCATTCTTGTTTAACTCAGCAAACAACTGCATGGGGCGATCATGAAACATTAACCCTTCAGGGGCAAGCGGGGAGTTGTGCTGAAAGGGTTTTCTGCTATTTTAGTCCCATGAAACAGTTTTCCTTGTCCGACTGGCCACTCCTCGCCGCCGCACTGCGCCGCCCCTATCAGGCCGGCTACTTTGCCATGTATTCCAGCCTGTTTGGCGGCATCGTCACCGATCCCGCCCTGATGGTTCTTCCCATTGACGATCACATGGTTCACCGGGGCGACGGCATTTTTGAAGCGATCAAGGCCTTGAATGGCAACATCTACAACCTGGAAGGACATCTCGACAGGCTGGAGCAATCGGCCGGGGCTCTCGCCCTGGAGATCCCTGTGTCACGGGGCGACATGAGCGGAATCATCAGCGAGACGATCCGGGTGGCGGAAAAGCCCGACTGCATGATCCGTGTCTATGTCTCACGCGGACCGGGCAGCTTTGCCGTCAATCCCTACGATTGTCCGGCACCCCAACTGTATATCGTGATCACCTCGCTCGGCACCCCGTTCATGAAACTCCACCCTGAAGGCGGCCGGATCCGCACCAGCCTCGTCGCCGCGAAAACGGCGGGCATGAGCCATATCAAGAACTGCAACTATGCACCGAATGTCCTGATGAAAAAAGAAGCCGTGGATGCCGGCGTTAATTTCTCGGCAGGGTTTGACGAGCAGGGATTCCTCACGGAAGGCGCCATCGAAAACATGGGCATTGTGACCGCCGACCAACGACTCCTGTTCCCCAAACTCGACCGGATCCTGGCCGGCACCACCATGCTGCGTGTCATGGAACTGGCTGCAACGCTGACCCGCTCCGGGATCCTCAAGACCGTGGCCTTTGCCGACATCTCCCGGCAGGACATTCTGGCGGCAAGCGAATTCATCCTGACCGGCACCACCATCAACGTCACAGCCGGCGTTGAATTCGACGGCCGTCCCATCGGAACCGGAAAACCCGGCCCCGTCTATCGCGCACTGGAGTCACTGCTCGACGAGGATATGCGTGCGAATAATGCACTTTTAACCCGGGTATTTCCTTGACCCCTACCTCCGGAAATACGATCTGAATCGATTCAGATGGCTAAAACACGCATAAAGCGAGGAGCACGACTGCGCGACGTCGCGGCTGCCGCAGGGGTGTCAAGAACCACGGCATCGGCTGTCGTCAACGGCAAGGCTGAGGCGTACGGGATCTGTTCAGCGACCCGCGCCAAGGTAGAGTCGGCGATCCGACAGCTTGGATATGTCCCCAGCCAGGCGGCATTGGATATGGTGGCGGGACGGAACTCCCTTGTCGGACTTGCGATCTCGGGGGACAAGGTGATGGCCGACCGGCTGATCGCCATTTTCGAGCCTGCGCTTGCCAACGCTGGATTCCGCCTGATTGTGGCGATCCTGCCACCAGATCCCCAGGCTTCCATCACCCGGCTTGCCTCGCTGGATCGGTTTAACCTTGCCGGACTGGCGATCTGGCCGACAGGCGATCTCTCCATTCCCAAACTTTCCTGCCCGGCCATCGTTATCGGCAAGCCTGACACCAGCTTGCCGTCGGTATACGACGATGAGGCCGAGGGCGGCCGCCAGCTTGCCGGACGGCTTCTCGACAAAGGGCACCGCACTATCGCCATCATTGGAACCACGACACCCGTGGTGAGCGGCTGCCTGGAAGCGTGTGCAAAGTCAGGAGCCAGTACCCGCGTATTCTCCTCCGTCGCGGAGCTGCTCGGAGCCCCACTGTCCGCAACCGCCGTCTTCTGTGCCACGCCACAGGCGTTGCTTGAACTTTATTCCCGTTGCCCAGGCACCGGAATCCGCCTTGGCCTGGATCTGGCGGTAGTCGGCACCGACGCCTTCGGGATGGCGGCAAGCCTGACCCCACCGCCAACAGTGCTCCATCCGGGTTTGGCGAGACTTGGGCAGGTTGCCGCCCAGTTACTACAACAGGCCATCCAGGGAACAGCAAGCGGTGATATCCGGCTAGTTCCCGTTATCGCCGACGGGGACTCCATCTGTATGCCACCCGCGCCAAAACAGCCATCTGAATCGATTCAGATTCCTAAACCAGCCGCTCCCGGAATAGCCGCCCCCCCTCCGCAAGCTAGTCCGACACCCCCGCCTCAAGCTGCGCCGATTCGTCCTTCCGCTCCCCCTGTAGCGCCGCAACCATCAAGGCCGCCGATTACTCCGCTACCTGTTCCCGTCCGGCCACCGGCCCCCGTGACGCCACCACCTGTCCCAGCACCTGAAGTGCACGTTACCGTACCCGTTGTTCCAGCAACAGCGCAACGCCCTGCCGATCCAGCATCTGAAACGCCAGCGTCACAGGAGCCCATCACGGAGGTTCCTACTGTTCAGCCACCTCCCCCCATCGACTTCACCCCGCCCCAGCAGGAGACCCAATCCCCTGTTTCGAACCCAACAACGCCAGAAGCGACAGAAGCCACTCAAGCCCCAGAACCGCCATCTGAATCGATTCAGATTCCAGAATCAGCCGTTCCACCGCCTGCAGAACCGCCTCCAGAAGTGACACCAGAACCTGAGCCAGTCGTCACATCAGAGCCGCCACCTGAGCAGTCACCGCAACCAGAACCGGAACCCGTGGCGCCACCCGTTGTCGAGCCGCCGCCTGCACAAGTAGTGGTCCAGCAACCTCCTGCCGAGCCGGAACCGGTGGCTGCGCCCGAGTCCGCACCAGAGGTAATCACGGTCACGCCGGAGGTCCCCCTGGAAACCCAGCCAGTCAGCAATCCAGAACCGGATATTCCCGCAACCGAGGCCTTGCCCGACCCGTCTCGGGAAGATAAGCCTTCATCAGGCTCTTGAAGAGTTTGCCTTGGTTGGGCGCCTTGAAGGCGAAAGGGAGTTTTCGTCGTCCGCCATGATCGGCGTCCACCAGTTCGGTGAATGTCTTGTTGATTATGAGACCATTAGCTGGATGAGGATATGCGGTCCAATAAAGCGCTTCTGACTCCCTCCATCACGTGATCCACCGTAATCCCTGACATGCAGGCGATGGAATGGCAGAACTTGTGGTAACCGAAAATGAAACAGGGGG
>CAZOZF010000065.1:0-14170 GCA_964584205.1 uncultured Verrucomicrobiota bacterium | reverse complement strand
TACTGGATCTGAAAATTATTCTGCGCACAATCGGCGTGGTGCTGTTTGCTAAGGGGGCTTATTGATTGGCCTTGTTCGAAACCGCATTAGTCATCGAGACTGCTATGCTGGCGCGAAGGTAGGCCAGCACATCCAGGAGGTTGAGGGTGCCATTGGTTGCTATCGCCTGGCCACGCGTAGCCTGCTGGAGACTGAGATCGCTGCCTTTCTGGTAGATCAGGCAAGGCACATATTCCCGCCCCAGCTTGACATCGGACTCGAAAACATCCTCCTTCAGCGAGGCGGTGTGGTCACCATACAACAGCACGGTGGTGCCTATTGGAATCGTCGCCATTAACTCAGTCAGGCACCGATCTAGATAGCGCGCGGAATTGAGATAGCGCTCGGCAGGGCTGGCCGGCAGGCTGAACAATTCCTGCTCCTGTGACAGGATCGAAGTAAACGGCGCATGGGTGTCCAGCGTTATGGCGAACACATAGGCCCGCTTCTGGGTCCGCAGGATATCGGCCACACACCGGAATAGCGCGGCATCGCGGACCCCCAGAATACTACTCTCAAGACGCTGGGAGGCCAATTGCTCCTTGAAGAGAATCTTGTCGAACCCCATCCGTTCCATGGCCGGACCCCGATGATAGAAGATCTGGGTGTTTCCATGAAGAACAAAGGTCCGATACCCATACCGCTTCATGAAAGTCGGCATCGAGTTGGTGGCAGTCACCAAAGGCAACCTGTAGGGCGATGAACCAGGATAGGGCTCTATGAAAGTTGTGGCGGCATAGTCCATATCACAACTGCCATTGACATGGAATGCCTGGATCCGAAAATACAGGGCTTGTTCGGTCAGCCCCTTCAGGAAGGGCATAATGGGCTGTCCTTCATGCGTGGCGAATACCGCGCGCGTCCCGATCGTCTCCAACTGCAATACGAGAATACTAGACATAATCTTCAGAGGCTTCTCGAGTGACGTCAGGCGATCATAGTGGTGAGCCGAAGCGTAGGCCGAAGCCCGTTCCGCAACGGCACCCAATCCAACCACTCCAATGGCATCCGCAATCCAGGGCAACACATAGCCATAGGCATAAACCACGCGTCCCATATCCCCTTTGGGGTCCAGCCTGGAACTGGTGAACTGCATGACCGCAACCAATCCGATATAGAGGGCCAGCCCAACCCCAGTCCCCCACCAACGGATCGCCCGCCACACCGGCAAACTCCCGGACGCGATCAACAGGAGCAGTTTCACCACAAACCCCATAGCAACGACACCGAAAAGACGGAGTGGAATGAGTTCTGAAAGATGGGTAGTTATGCTCATCCCCTCCGACCATTGGGAGATGATGCTAGCAGGCATCAGTGGCCGGTAAAAGTAAGACGAATAGGCCCCTACACCCATAAGAAACAGTGCATTAAGAACCAGGAAAGGCGTCACAAACCGACGCCTCAATAACGCCAAGATCATCACCGCCACGGAGAGATCAAGGACAAACCGAACAGTCTGAAACAAGAGGGGATATCGCACCCAGGGAACCGCAGGAAAAGCCTGAGCCTGAACCCAAAACAACTCCACCGCCCAGGCCAGGGCACAGGCACCCCGCAACCCCATCCATCGCCTATCCTGAGGAAGCAGGCTGGAGGCTATTTCAATGAACCCCCTCATGAGCGATCCCCTTGCTTCACTGAAGCATCCTTCAGAAGCGGATAGAGCTTGCGGATGAATTCCGATAGATAAGCGTCAGATGACTTCCCCCTAGACACCTTCTGGAGCGAGACATAAGTCCAGCGGGCACGAACCCCATGAATCAGGACATCCCAGGCCATATAACCCATCCGCTCGAAGTGATCATGCGTCTCATGCCCACCCCCTGCGAACCAATAGGCCAACACGACAGCAGGAGCGACCCCAACCCCTCCCCCCCCCGCCTTACGGGCATGCATCAGCGTAAGCTTGAGGGGATCACGTCCCTCCAGGGGAACCGAGAGCACCGATGATGACTCGACCGTAAAGCCCTGCGCCGGCAGGCATTGCTGGGGACGGTGAATGCTCCGCCTTTCCTTGCCTGACAAGACAAGCGTCACCATGATGGGATCCTTCTGCCCCCCCTGATATTGGCGCCGGATAATGACCGTATCCTCCGGCAACAGGGTGCGCTCCCCCAAGGCAACCTGATCCAACTTGCCACCGCAGGAGGGACAGGTGGCAGTTCCTTCCAGTTCACTCTCCATAAAGGACGAAGCGCACTGGTCATGCTGGCAAAAGAAAACTCGTTCCGCCCTCCACTCTCCGACCCTGTCAGGAAGCAATTGGCCAAGGTCAGCCGATTCTAGCGAGGCCAGACTCACCTCCCTGATCCGTCCACCGAGCATGATTGTTGCTCCAAGCAAAAAAAGGAGAATCAGCATTGCCACCCCGCCGCGCCGGGACGAGTAATGCACCATTACAGCAGGCTTAGTCATTTGGAGCCTCCTTCCGTCCGCGGAACCAACGCCAATCCAGAAGCCGTCCCACCCCCAGCATCAACAGGGTTGCCACGCCGAACACAATGTAGCCCGAGTAGTCGTGATAGAACCCCAGAGCGAACTCCTGCCCGGATACCAATCCGACCAGGGCAATCAAAGTGATCCGGGCGATGTTTCCAGCCATGGCTAAGGGGACTGCAGCCAGAATTAATATTCCCCGCTTGAGGGCGGTGTGCTGGGTGAAATAGGCATAGGCCGTCGTCAATGCCACCATGGCCAGCAGGTAGCGCAAGCCGCTGCAGGGATGGGCCACATCCAAAGCCAGTCCTTCACCCACCTTAATGAAGATCGCCGTGCCAGATTGCGCCACGGGGATCCCAAAGCCATTCAGCAAACCAACGGACACCGATGAACTCACCAAACGCAAGGGAAAGGTCAGGTAATCCAGAAAAGTCATAGGGATACAAAACACAAGATAGGCGCAGGGAAAGAGGAGGATCCTTGCGATCTTCCTCCCGAGAAACAGGAACGGGATTCCCCAGATCAACGTCACCAAGGCCAATAACACGAGGATCGTCTGCTGAACTCGAATACCAACCAGATAGAGCAGCAAGGCGATGAGGATCACCCCCAAACTGCTCCAGCTCACCTGACATTCCGCACCCTGAAGATCCTTTCGCCGCGTCCACAGCATGGCCAAGCTCACCAAGGGAATCAACCAGCCATGGGACATATCCGTCTTGGCCCACATCCAGCGTCCGACCATCCAACCCATGGCCGAACGTCCCTGATTGGCCGCCTCCTCATTGTTCCCCTCAACACCGAAAAGGAAGATGATCGCGGCAACCACCGCGAGCCACGATACCACCTGGAACCAATTGACTCGCCTGATCATGAATCCCTTGCTTTCATTCGGTCGCCATCATAGCGGGAGTGACACGACACCGCCAGCCTTCCTGAACAACACCACGATCCCGCCAGGATGGCTCGCTTGACGCTTGGCCGCCGTCATCCGTTGTTCGGCATCAACCCCCGCCACAGGAATGAGCTTGCCGAACCATCCAAGCCGCCTGACCGCCTTGAGGTTTTCGCAGGTTTGCTCCGTCAGGAAATAGTCGTACCCGAGAACAACCCCTCCAAACCGGCCAACCAGTCCCGACAACACCTCAAGAGTGTAGCCTGGTCGAACATGCCCGACCGGATCATGATGCACACACTGCTCCGGCCTCCAATCTTCGGGAACAAAGGGCACACTGATAATCAATGATCCGCCGGGCTTGGTTACCCGAACCAGTTCGCGGACGGCGGATTCATGATCCCGGATATGCTCCAGAACTTGCGTACTGAGGACAACGTCAAACTGGTCGTCATCCATCGGCATGGTTTCAATAGCCGACTGGATCGCAACAGCCCCCGGGATGAGGGCATAGGTCGCCTTGAGTTTCTTAAAATTATAATCAAAGGGTTCAATGCCCGTGATCCTCGAAACAACGCCCTGTTCGAACAAGCGCGCCGACATTTCTCCCGCCCCAGCCCCTGCATCCAGAAGCGAGCCGGAAACAGGATACCCGTGCAGGAGTCGACGGATGGCAGCCAACTCCACCCGGTAACGAATCGTATTCGACGTTGTGGCCCACCGTTTGCCCATCCGCACCAATCGCCTCACGAATTGCCGCCTCATGATCGCCATCCTCTCAATTTTCCATAGTAGCACATCAACCCGATAAAACGGGCATTCCCGACAAGATAGCGGCGCCACAACCGGCGCGGCTCCATAATGAGACGGAACAACCACTCCAACCCCACCCCCATCATCCACCGTGGCGCCTGCCGCACCCTCCCGGAATGGAAATCGAACGCTGCCCCAACCGCGACAAGAACAGGTGCCTCAAGCAAAGGGCGGAATCGGGCCATCCAATAATCCTGCCTGGGGGTGCCAATTCCCACCCAAACCACATCCGGACGCGTCGCATTGATCAGGGCCGCCACGGACACCACTTCATCCTCATCCAGAGGACGAAATGGCGGCGCATGGCAACCGACCACGACCAATCCTGGAAAGCGCACTTCGAACCGTTCTCGCAAAGTGAGCAAGGTGGCGTCCGTCGCGCCATAGAAAAAATGCCGAAGTTGTCTGGCATATCCCGCCTCCATCACCCCCAACATCAGGTCGGGGCCATAAACCCTTTCGGCACGAAATCCCCTGGCTTTTCCGACCCACACCAGCGGCATCCCATCTGCGGTCGCCATTCCCGAACCATTCACGATTGCGGCCAACGCGGGATCATCGTGGCACTTGAGCACCGTATCCACAGTGCAGACGTTAACATAGGTCTTATCGCGCTGGGCCACCCACTCCAGGATGCGCCGCACCGCCGCCGCCCGCGTGAGCGCGCTAATCCCGACGTCTAACACAGCAAAACGATTCATCGCATCCATCATGAAACTCCTTCGCCGATCACGCCTTGATCCCTGCGCTGCGCCAGCCCAGAGACAGTCACGCCAGACTGATTCACCCGACACCTCCCGTGGCACGAATGGCCTCCATGATCCCTTGTGCCGCCCGTTCAGGCGAGAATTTGGCGACGGCCAACCGACTCTGCTCCCCCATGGCCATCCCTCGCGAGACCTGATCCCTGATCTTTCGGATCCCCGCACACAGGGCCGAAACATCGCCGCTCATATAGAGGAGGCCGTTCGTCCCTTCCTGAATCAGTTCCGCCGCGGCCTGACTTGTTGCAGTGGCCATGACGGGCAACCCGAAAACCATAGCCTCATTCAACACAAGACCCCATGTTTCCGCCACCGAAGGCATCACGAACATATCCATCGCCACATAGGCTCGTGCTAACTCGCTCTGATTCAGAAACCCGGTAAACACCGCCGCCCCCGGCATCACTTGGTTGGCAACCCGCTCGCACTCCGCGCGCTGGGGGCCGTCCCCCACCATCAGCAGCTTGACCGGTAACTCCTCGCGACGCAACCGACCCACCGCCTCGATCAATTCCAGCGGATTCTTCCACGGATAAAGTTTCCCTGTATACCCGACCAGAAAATCACCTGGCGCAACCCCGTAGTTCGCACGAATGGAGTGACGCTGCCCACTCAACTGCGAACGCTGCGACTCGAAAAATCCATTATCCACGCAATAGGGAGAGAAGAACATCTTCCCGCGGGGAATCCCATAGGCCTCGTACTCCGTGAATTGGCCATACCCATGACACAGAAAAGCCGAGACCTTGCGATAGAGAGAGGCTCGTGTCATCCGGGCAATGCGGTCAGCCACCCACCCCGTTTTCGCGGGATGCGAATCCGCACGATACAAAACTGGCAAGCCCAGGCGACGTGCCGCCCACAACGCCTGATAGTAGTAGACATGCTCCTTGCCAGGTAACATGACGTGTGTGAAGCAGCCCGTTTTTAAATGCTTCTCCATATCCGGCACAATATACTTCAGCCTCCAGTTGATGCGCTCGAAACTTTTTCGCTTTACCTGTTTCCATGAATAGCCGGAGAGAACCGAACGATCCCATTGGATCGTGCGCCCGAACAACGGCTCCTGATAAGGCTCAGCCCCCGCAAGGGAGGCATAGAGAACCTGGAAATCAAGGCCCTCAATATCCTGAAGACACCGCCAAATGGGAGGACGATAGGGCACCGGGGTGGATGCAACAACAGCCAACCTGGGCTTTACCCTCGGGAAAAGACTCTCTTGGCTTGCAGCCATCTGGCTCACCCTCCGCCCCTGTCCGGCCGCAAGGACGCCAGGAATTCGAGCATATCCGCGGCAACCCTGGGCGCATTGTACCTCGCCACCGATTTAGTTGCCCGCCGCCTCATCGCTCCATAGCCTGAAGAGTCCCGGCGCAAAGCTTTTGAACGCACTGCCAGCTCATCGGGAGTAGCCACCTTGAATCCATTGACTCCATCCTCAAGAAACATCTCCGTACCCTTGAAAGGAGTACAAAGGAGAGGAATCCCTGAAGCCAGTGCCTCGATGCACACCACCGGCATCGCCTCATAATGCGACGGAAAAACGAAGAGATCCGCCACGGCATGCCATTGGGGAATATCCGTCTGGGGCCCCGCGAAAAAGACGCGCTCAGCCACTCCAAACCGCTCCGCCAGTTTCCGATAGGTCGAGACAGGCCCCTGCCCGACCACCATCAGCACCGCATCAGGATCGGACAAAGCCAGCCCCTCGATGGCGGTTGCCAATCCTTTCCGTTCCCAGCCCCCGCCGACAAAGAGATGACGCCACACCCCCGTAGCCCAACCGGTCTGTTGCCGAATCCACGCCCACTTCTCACGCGCCTCCCGATCAGGCGAGAACCGGTTCAGGGAAACCGGATTGGGAATGACAACCGGATCCAGTCCAGGAAAGCGGCTCCGAATGGCGTCCGCCACGGAACTCGAAACTGCATGCAACTTAATCCGCCCCTCGCGTGCAATCCGCGGATAGATGCGTTGCTCCAGCCGCCCGGCCATGGAAACCTCGATCCCCTGATACAGGCGCCGAATCAATCCCCCACCCCGTTCTCCGCCAGCCCCGGATGAACGCCGGAGCGCCTGGTAATCGAGCGCACAGAAGTGGATGGTCAGCGCATCACAGGGCGTCAAGGGATAGTGGTTGGAGTAGATCACATCATGCCGCCCCGCAAGCGCACCGCTCGCCACGAGTTGCCGCCATCGCCGGCCACAGGAAAGCGCCTCAATATTGAAGCGGTAATACGGGATGGCATGCAGAGGCACATAGGTCACCCCATCCAGCCGCGCCCGCTCATCCAATTGGGAGTAATAGACGGTCATCTCCACTTTACCCTGCCATTCCTGCATCAGGGTATAGAGAGCCGCATCCACTCCCCCTCGCCACGGCTGCATATGCAGGACCACAAGCCCTAAGTTCATGGCGCCCCTCTTTCCGGAGCCGACTCGATTGGCTTCGCTGAAGTAGTAGTTACAGACGCCGCCATCGTTGTGGTCCATCCCACCATCAGCCAGAAAAAGTCGTTAAGAAATCCCTGTCCACTGAAGAAAATCGTTGAGGCATACCCCAAGATCATTGCGGCACCCCACCGGAGCCTATAGGCATCCACACCCCGGCTGCGATGAATCGCGGCATAGACAAGTCTCAACCACGACCCGAACCAGGATAGCACAAGAAGCACACCTATGGCCCCCGTCGTGACGATCAGGTTAACAACCCCGTTATGCGATTCAAATTCAGGGCGCCCCGAAACCCCCCCAATAGAGGTCAAGCCCCTCTGCTCTTTCCATCCAGCTCCGACCCATCCATACTCCTGAATCGCACGGAGGAACTCGTCCACTGCGTAACCACGCTGCGTCAAGGTGCCTATATCAAAGAGCCGAGCCAAATATTTCGACCCCCATGTGGGAAGCCAGTTGGCTGTAATAACATTGGTCAACAGAAACTGAGTCATGACAACCACGCCGACAAAAGCCAGAAAAAAACCTGAAAAGACCAGTACGGGATGGCCTGCACCCCGCCTCCCCAATATCCAGGCAAACGCACACATTCCCACACCCGCCAACAAAGGTGCACGTGACATAGTTATGCAAAGGCACCCGAAATAAAGCCCCCTCAAACACAGCCGCGCCCACAATGAACGGCCCTTACTCTCAAAATACGCCTCCGTGAGGCTCCAGAGAAACGTCACAAACAGCCCGAACTGCAACGGGTCCGCAAAGGTTGAATAGAGCCGGAAAACCCCGCCCCCGTAGAAATCAATCACCACACAGAGCGCCCGGCTCGAGGTGTGTGCCATGGCAATGGCCCACCTGATGTCGATCTCCGTGGGGCCGGACAGCTGGATTACCGCCCAAGTCAAAACCAGAACGAAACATACGGATAAGGGCCGCCAAATCCGACTCCAAGCATCCCGCGCGAGCGTGCGACCAACATAGTAGCACAGCGTGGCGGAACTATGCTGAGCAACCGAGATCACCGCCTCCATCATATCCCCTGATTGGATCGACTTCCATAACGTCAGCCCTAACCCAAAGAGAAAGTAGGAGGCAACAAGATAATCTGAAAATCGCAACGGAATCGAACCGAAGCGGCGCAAGGCAGTGATCAGGAGCCATGCCATGAGAAACACGGGGACAGCCTGCATCTGGTAATATAAATTAACAGGCGCGCCTTCTCCCAGAAACAATGCGCGTTTGGCAAGATGGACAAAGGCCAGCGAGAAAATGAACCATGGCAGCATCTTCTCAAGCTCCCCCTTCGTCAGGGCAAGCATGATCATAACCGTAATACCCATACCACTCCAGAAGGCACCGGTCGGTGTCACGAGCATATACGCAACCACACATGCCACACCGAAAATGAATAACCCTCTGGCTATCTTGTTGAACACCAGCATCAGACATCCTTCCGGGCAACCACCCGCGCCGCATACACCATGAACACGACTCCACTTGCCGCCGCCACCAAAATCTTGGCAATGATGACGGACCTAATCCCTCCATACATTGCCGCCAAGCCAATCAGGAGAATTCCCCCCACACACACAATCCATCCATTTGCAAAGAACGCACGGGTATCCTGTATCACACGCAGAAATAAAGCAGGGCCCACCTCAACAAGCACCCTCAACAGCAGGACACCACCATATAGCGCCACAGCCAGACCAAGCCCCGCCCCCTTTCCAGCTCCAAACAGCCATACCACCAAGGGCTCACCGACCCAGAACAGCGCCCCCATCAAAATCACCACGCCAACCGAAAGAACCAGCCTCATTTGGCGCAAACGATGCCGCACCGCACCAACCCCGTGGGTCTCGTACAGGACCGCCAATCTCGGAAGGATCAACAAACCCATCGTAGTCAAGGCCTGATTGAAGGGTGCATAGAAAGTCTCAACGACCCGCAAGGCAGCACAGGCGCCGAGCCCCCCTGCCGTCGCAAGGACCGGATAGGCAATCAACTCCCCCATTCCGGTTACCGCATTGCCTCCAAGATGCCATTTGGCATACGCCCAATGATCTCTCCACCAACCCTCTCCCCCAAGAAATGCCCCCCTCACCCCTTCACGGAGCACCCCACGCAGTAGTGGAATCATCACAACCCCTCCCGCCACGGCCATCACGCCCATCGCCCTGCAAGCGGTAAGCTCCCCCAAGTAGCGCAATCCCCAAAGCCCCACCCCAAGGATATTAAGATAGACCAAGGTCCCTGAGAGCGCTTCGCGTTCACGACGCAATGCATAATAAACCCGTCTAGTATACCACACCGCCAAACACGACACCGTGAAGAATGCCGCGCACGCCAAGATCCGGGCAACCACGCCATAGTCCAACAACCAGGCCAGTAGCGCTCCCCCCGAAAACACCGCCACTATCACACCCATGATAAGTAGGTGCAGAACATGGTTCCAACCCACATAGCCATCAAGCTGAGCCCCCGAAAAACGGGAAAAATTTACCGAAAACGGTTCTCCTATGAGACTGACATGCAGGAATCCCGCATACAGGGCTAGAACCTGTCCCACGGCCATAACCCCGAACTCCTCCACCGACAACCACCGCGCCAAGACGATCGTGACGGTAAAATTAGCGCCCGATACGAGGAATTGATCCAATGCTCCCAGTGAGTAGGCCGTCATCCAAGACTGGATTGTCTGTAAAACTGTTCTCATCACGAAATTGTGCACTATACAATGGCAACCACCGCCCCCTCAACTCGAATAACACGGGTGGGTTCAATCGCGAGAACATCGCGCCGCGTGGGCGTAAATCGCCATCAGAAGGTCATAGTTCTTGTCAGCCGTGTACTTCGCCTCGTACTCCCGGCGGGCCAACCCGCCCATACGAACGGTATCCTCCGGATGACTCTCCAGCCACCTGATCCTGGCGGAAAGCTCCCCGGCATCTCCAGCCGTGAACAGTAGCCCGGTTTCCCCTTCCGTCACCAAGGATGCTGCAGCACCTAATCTGGCCGCGATTACCGGAACCCCGCACGCCATCGCCTCAGCGATCAGAAGCGGAAACCCCTCGTACCATTCCGAGGGGAATACCAGAGCCTTGGACTGCTTCATCAGGGCAAAGAGTCTCTCGCGGGGAACTCTACCCTCGTAACGAATGGATGCTGATCGCCGGGTTGAATCCACCACCTGATCCCTTAACTCCCCATCCCCCGCCACGACCAAGGGAACCGCCAACCCCTCCCAGGCTCGCATCAAGGTGGCCACCCCTTTCTCCGGCTGCAATCGTCCCGCATAGAAAAAACCAGATCCAGCCCCCACGCGTGCCCCGGGATCAGGCAGGATAAAGTTTGGTTTCACATGAATTCGTTCCGGAGGCAACCCCGCACGACAGAAAAGAGCCTTTGCAAAATCCGTCAAGGCGATAAAGGCCCCCACCTTGGATTGATAGGATCCAAGTCGCCAATGCACCGAGGTCACCGCCCCCGACACCAGCGTCTGCAAGCGCGACTTTCGATAACAGGCATACCGGACACCAGGCAGGGGGAAAGCCCTCCCCACACAGTCTCGACAGACCTTCCCGTCCCGATACAACAACGCCGATGGACAGACGAGACGATAGTTGTGCAATGTCTGGACCACCGGCACGTCGTGTTTTCCGCACACGTAGTACACTGCTGGCGACATCAGAGGGAAAGTATTGTGAAAATGAACCAGATCCGGCTTCTCCAAAAGGATCCGTTGTTCCAGCTCAACAACAGACTGACGCGACCAAACCGATGCCAATGCAACCCCGACAAAAGAGCACCCCGTGATCTTCTTGTTATCCACCGTCCACCGAAAGACCTCGTGCCCCTTCTCCTCCAGAAGTCGAGCCTCGGAACGAAACACCTCATCTTCACCGCCCGGTTGCTGGTAGAAATTATGACACAATAAGATTCGCATAGCGGAGTAAATCATCCAATCTTCATAAATAAGCTTCAGCGTCCCCTGTCACAGACCTTTTTCGTTCAGGATACTGTTATCATCCACCCTTGACGTCTAACTTGACCGGACGACGGTAAATGAAGAATTTCCGCGTGTGCTGACCCGCCCACAGCAGAGATTCTGGCGAAAGAGTAAACATGGTGATCTGGGCCACATCAGCATCCTCCACCTCCCAAAAGAGATCCCATTTTAATTCAGGATCCACCCGTGTTCGCCGCACATCTTCACCAACAATATAATCTATTCCCACATCATCAAGATAGCTCTCCAACCCGTGAGTCTTGCATGTTTCAAGATACTTGTAGCTATTTACAAGCCCGTCAAGGTTGACAACCGGCTTATTCGCCTTATATCCAATCTCCCCCGCATCCCAGCACCCGATTACAGCACTCGCGGGCAAACCATTATTAATTTTCTCAATGACTTGATTTTTTGCCGTCAACTTCTCCGGCACGACAAAATCTGAAAGCTGAATCCGCGCAGTCAGATAACTCACTGAAAACAAAATAGCCATACCTACAACACAAGACCCAAAAAAAACACGCCCCCACCGCCATCGTACGGCTCCAATACACACAAATAAGCAACCATGCGCGACATACAAAATAGGCAAAAAATAATAGGTGTACAACGACAACAACGATGAATACATCGTCGCATAATACCCAAGAACACCTGCGCCGTAAGCCACAGAAACGATCAAATACACTCGCCCCATACCCTTTGACAGCCAAACTGCCACACCAAGCAGAACAAGCCCCCCCCCCATGCAGAACGAAGGCAAACGCCCTCCAAGCGTAACAAGCTCAAAAACGCTGTTCCACCCATGCCTGAACAATGCCAGATCATGAGAGACGAGCAGCTTCTCAATGAGGTCACGCCCATATCCCGACTTTATATACCCCGACACCGGCAGGGGGTGTCCAGTCACCACAACATTAACTCCAATGTAAACAAGCAGATACAGTAACGGAATTACTCCCGTCACCCACCCCTTTTTCCACCCGAGGCGAAACATCACAACAAGGATAACCGCCACTGAAAAAGGCAATGTATCGATGCGAGCAGCCGTAAGAAAAGCCAACGCAACCCCAAGACTTAATTGACAATCTCCCGCTTTCAATGAACGCAAGAACAACCAACTGCTCGCACCCAAACAAGCAAGAAGAACCCCCGTTTCCATTCCCGAGACTGCTCCCTTATTCCACAGCCATGGGTTTAACAGCCATACACAAGCCGCCACCAACGCCCATCGCCGCCCGACCAAGCCATACAGCACCCCGAACAGAAACCATCCACTGACCACAAAACACAAGGTCTGGAGCCCTATGGCTAAATACTCCACGACCACTTTGTCGCCACAAAACCAAAACAAAGGGACCAACATGAATTGCCACAACGGGTGAAAACCGTTAGTAATATTGATACCATCGAAGGTTGCGCCATGTCCCTGACTGAGGTGCCATGCAATCTGGAGGTAGTAATAGCCATCATCAAGCAGAAGCGATGACGACAAGCCTGAAGCCAAAGCTACCGCGCCAAATACAATAACCGAGACAATCAGCAAGACGGTTATCTTCATCAAATCCTTAAAATTTAGGCTTCTTGTAAACACTTTAAACTGTTACCCCATTAAATTTCAAAAAGCTACTGGCGAAGCATTTTTTTCGAAAAGAGTGTCGCCCCCCCCCGCAGGCCGCCAGCGTTAGCTACCAGAAATTAGGCATGCATCATCCTCGCGTCAAGCAATTCTTCGAAGGACATTTCTGAGTTTTTCAACGGGCTTTCAACGGGCTTTTAGGCAAGGATCAGGGCAGTAATGGAGTGCTGTGCTTAAGAACCAACAAGGCGATATGAGAGGTGTCCCAGAAAGGATTTCCACGCGTAGGTTTCGTCGTAAAGATGTAGGTACACAGCCCCTGCTTGTTTAGCCAGTCCATTTCATCAAAAAGGGAATAGGAGAAATAAACCCCGTCCCCGTCACTGTACTTATCCAACCGGCCCCCATTCTTCACCCACTGAAAAGGCTTCCACAAGCCAAGAAAACGCAAAAAGCGAGCCAGCGCCCGCTGAGGCCATGCCCCGCACCCGTAATTATTGAGATCAGAGATATAAACCGCCTGGGAGGCAACCCTGAGCATCTCCTTAAGAGCCAAACGAGGCGTGGCGAGGTGATGCATGATCCCAGTTGCATAAACGACCTGGATGGATTGATCGGGAAACGCCAACTTCAAGGCATCACCCTTGATAAGCTCAGACTCGGACAATCCTCCTTCATATCCCAGTTTCCTGAGAGCATCAACCGGCTCAACCCCGCGAATGTTAGCCTGCGGAAGATAACGCTTCAAGTGCACAATACCCCGTCCGGAACCCGCCCCTACATCCAGAAACTGGATCCATCCATATTGCCTAGCCAACCCCGACAACAACGCAATGGCATGATTATGTTCCATCTCGATGACTGATAGGTCAGCCATTCGATCACTTGTCTTCAAATAATGCTCTCGCTGACGGTCAATCGCAGTCTTCATGTCTTGCCCTAATACATAAACAATTCATCGGAAATTTCCAAGTCAAGTTATGCACGTCTTTTAAGTCAGTCAAGCATTTCTATGTGACGCGACAAGACAAATAGATGCGAACGTCCCTTCCGTCTTCAGCCTTCGAACCTGCGTCCTATGGGATGCTACTGAAATGGATTGTCTAATTCCCCTTAGATTGCTATTGATTAGCCATATCACCTAATCTTTACGGCAAGGAGCACGACATGGATCTGATTCC
>CAZOZF010000064.1:0-14233 GCA_964584205.1 uncultured Verrucomicrobiota bacterium | reverse complement strand
ACGGCGCGACATTTCCGGCGGGGACACCCCTTGAATCCACGTTTCGGTTCAACTCCTATCGCCTCACGTACCGCTATCTCCTTTACGGTTCGCCCAAGTTCCAGTTCCGCGCCGGCGTGTCGGCCAAGGTGCGCGACGCGGTCATCCGGTTGGAAGGCGGCGGCCAAGCGTCAGACAACACCGACCTCGGATTCGTCCCGCTGCTCAGCTTCAGTGCCACGTGGTTCGCACATCCGTCGCTGCGCGTCGTTCTGGACGGCGACGCACTGGCCGCCCCGCAGGGCAGGGCGGAGGATGTGCTACTCGCCGCGGTGGCACCACTCAACGACCATGTATCCCTGAAGGCCGGCTATCGGATTCTGGAAGGCGGCGCGGACAACGATACGGTCTACACCTTCTCGCTCTTCCACTACGCCGTGGCAGGGATGGTTGTGACATTCTAGTTATGTGGCGCTTCTGGGTTTGTGTGGTGAATATTCATTGATAATGGCACCGGGATCAACCGCGTGGATAATCCGACTAAGGCGGGACGACTAAGTGTAACCATTATGCCGAGCTCGGCATAATGGTTACACTTAATCCACCCACTTAATCGATGCCAGATGCGAGCGGACAGGCGTTTAGATCAATGAATAATCCCCTCATAAACCCGGAAGAACCAGTTATGTTACGGTTACTGACTTTTAACCAGGAGGAAATCTTTGTGAAAAAGGCTTGGTGTTTGGCCCTGGTGGTGTTGAGTCTGGCGGCGGGCTGTGTATCGACGACCGAGGGCCAGCGGCTCGTGGACGAAGAAAGAGGCGGTTCGCTGGTGGGGCAGCGAACGGTCATGTTGACCGTGTACGGGTTGAGTTGTCCGCTTTGCTCCAACAACCTTGATGGCCAACTGCGTCGTATTCCGGGCGTGGCGAATGCAGCGATCGACTTGAAAACCGGCGCCGTGAAGGTGACGTTCACGGACGGGCATCGCGTGACGCCGGACGCCGTCCACGCGTCAGCCTGAACTGCCGCGGTTTTTTTGTGGGGAGAAAAGGGCTAGTGTTTCACTATGGGTCAAGGCGTAGCGATTCGCGGCTGCGCGGCGGTCAAGACAGGACGTGCCGACCGCGCGGGGCGGTCTTGGCTGCCCTTGCCGATGACCACGAACATGGTGACGACATGGTCCGCGGGAAGGTTGATCAGTTTCTCCACCGCGGCATAGTCGAAACCGTCCATCGGACAGGACTCATACCCCATCTCCTTGGCCGCCAGCATCAGGCTCATGGCCAGCAGCCCGCAGGATCGCATGGCTTCATCCCGCTGGACCTGAGGTTTTCCCTCGTAGTAGTTCTTTGACTCAAATCCCCTCCCCGAAAAACAAACCCAGTTTGAAATCCACTCCTTCCCCCATACTCAAACCACAGTTTGACCACCCGGCTACACTCTTGTAACATACCTTCGTAAGATGTATGGATACTGCTGGCTTGCTTCAGCAGACATTCGTCAAAGCGATAAGGAGAATTCATGAAGATCTACATCTCTCGTTTGCAGGCGTTGTTTCATATTTGTCTCATCTCTGCGGCTATGTTGAGTCTAACTGGATGCGAAAACAGCAGAGGTGAAGACATTTCAGGTGACTCCATCCTCATTGTCAGAAATAGTTCTGATCTTGATTTAGAGGTGTGGTTTGACGGCGAATATATTGGTGATGTCAGGCATCATTCGCGCCAATGGGATGTGCCGTCTGGTTATCATGAAGTTGAGATATCAGAATTAAGAGGCACCTATGCAGAATTGATACATGACTATTTTTATTTCGAGGATGACGAAGTTACGGAGATATATTTCGAGTAACCAACAGGAAATACCCTCTCACATTCGAGATGGATTCACCCGCAGGAACTCACCCGTTGATCATCAAGGGGTTTCACTTGGCCGGTTTTTATTCAGATTGCCTGCCCCTAGGCGTCAAGGCAGACACAGGCTCCCCGACCTCTTCGAGTCGAGAAAGCCCGTACTACAACGCCATTCTAGACCGCAAAGATCACCTGTCCCGAATTGCACTCCCTTTTCAGGCAAACCCTTCATCTTCCATCATCTTCAACCAGGCCTGGGCGGAGTCGCTCAACCCCACGAGGTACTTCTCCGTCAATAGGCCGTGACGGCGTAGCGCCAGGATTCTTGGACAATTCGCCCATGACAATCGCCGATTGGTCACCAACCCGAATTACTTACACTCGGTCTCACCCTGGTGTCGAAAGAAGATGGCGAGCAAGATGAGAGTGTTCGCGACTATCAGCATGTGTGAAGCACAGGTATGGATTCCCAAGACAGTGATGCCTTGTCCCATTATTACCCGTAGAACCACGGCTGCCACGATGACCAACACTCCAAGACCCCCAACGATTCCGGACATAGATGAACATGCACATTTCATAGTATTGCTCCTCCTTCTGTGATCGAAAGATTATGCCTGTCTGCCTATCCACACAAGAGGATTTTCCGCCCAGGCATAGATTCGGGTACGATTGCAATATTTTGCAATCGCACCCTGAAACCGGTGCGGGGCCTCTTTTTAGCTGTCAGAAATCACGATCATGCTAAAGTGGATCAAACAGGAGGATTTATGCCTACAACGTCACATCCTTGGAAGCAAACACTCGAACATCAGGCCAAGGCCTTGCAGGAATTGATGAAACCCCATCGGTTGTCCAATGCCGCGCTGGTCCGACTGGAGGAAACCGTCGTACTCGGCTGCTACACGATCCGCCGCCTGATCAACGGGTTTCTGCTTCCCGACTCCCAACGCAACCAGCCCGTCCCGATGAGTGCTTTCCCTCGACGGCCTCACAGTTCATCCCTGCTGGGCGATGAACCGTTACGGATCCGGTACGATCTGGATGCCGGTCGAGCGGTTCAACATGACCCCATGTTTCTTTGCCATCAAGTGCTGCAAAATTGCGTCTTCGAGCCCTGGCTAACCCAGGACAATCAGCTTGAGGGCATTTACGTGACCTCCGATCATCAACGCAAGATTGCACTCTACGGCGTAAGTCTCGTGGACCTTCAGAATCTGTTCCACCACTTGAGCACCACGACATGATATGGACGGTACTCTTCATATAGGCACCTGTAGCTGGAAGTATGACTCCTGGCGCGGCCTGGTTTATTCCGATGCCCCGCATCCCGATTATCTAGCCGAGTATGCGCAAAAGTACGATTGCGTCGAAATTGACCAGTGGTTCTGGAGCCTGTTTGGACCGAAGGTCGTACTGCCCCACCCCAAAACGGTGTCAGAGTACGCCGCCGCTATTCCTGAAGGTTTCAGGTTTGGGGTCAAAATGCCCAACGCCCTCACGCTGACCCACTTCAAACCAAAGGCCAAAACAGACCCACTGATCGCGAATCCCCATTTCCTGCCTGTAGAACTGGCCCGGACATTCCTGGATCAACTGGCACCCCTCAAACCCTTCCTGGGTCCGATGATGTTCCAGTTCGAGTACCTGAATCGGGATAAGATGCCCTCACAGGCAACATTCCAGGAACGACTGGCTGGATTCGTTAGTCAATTGCCAGCCAATTACTGCTGGTGTATCGAGTCACGCAACCCCAACTGGCTGAACGGGCCGTACTTCACCTTTCTGCGTGACCAGGGATTGAACCACGTCTTTGAGCAGGGCTACTACATGCCGCCGGTCATCGATATCTATCGGCGCCACAAGGATCTCCTGACCGACACATCGGTGATCCGACTCCACGGCCCCAACCGGGCAGGAATTGAGGAGCAGACCGGCAAGGAATGGAATCGCATCGCCGATCCCCGAGATGCTGACCTCGACGCGCTGGCCGATGTCGTGAAGGGTCTCCAGAACCGAAAGCGCAACGTCTGGGTGTTCGCCAACAACCATTTCGAGGGCAGCGCACCGTTGACGGTTGAACGACTCAGACAGCGGATAGCGGGATAATATCTACGGCCCCTATCACTCTGCAGTCAGCCACTATTCAACGTTAGATCGTGTCTCGGGCGGCCAGCTTATCATGAGAGCCTCATTTCGGCATGTCGGCCTACATAGCCTTCAAGATCGCGGCAAAAAATGCCAGACCAAGCCCCGCAATGGCTCCAAAAATCAGGATCACCATCACCGACAAACTGAGGCCGACAATTCCCGTCACAAGCCCCGCCGTGGCAAACCCCTGACCGTTAATGCTGCTCGGCGTCGCCCGGATGCGCGTCATGGCCATTCGAGAGAAGACTATTGCAAGGATGCCCATAACGATACCACCAAAATACAGCCCAGGGATGATCGACAGTATCCCAAGTACAAGGCTGGCAATGGCATAACCACTCGTTTGCCCCACCGGCTGGGCAGGTGGCGGCAGCGGGGGTGGCGGAGTTACCGGTGCTGACTGTTGTGGGCTATCAGATTCCATAATTGTGCCTCTCTTTTTGTAATACTGGGGAAACACTACCCCCGACCGATCCCTCTCGCAATCCAATTATGGGAATCAGCACCCCCGCGCCGCTGGATCCTGCTGATAGTAGAGCATCAGTTCCGCATACAGTTGAGGATGCTGGGTGCGGAGTTTGGTTGAAGTCTCAAAGAACGCCTCAGTAGCGACGGCAAAGAACTCGGCCGGATTCGTGGCCCCATATTGGTCCAGAACCGAGGACCTCCCCTCCTCGGTTTCCCGCACCAACTCGGCGTAATCAGCGCCAAGTATACGAGCCCACGCGCCATACATGGAACGCCGGGGCAGGCGGTCGCGGAAGCGGGTCAGATCCTGGTCAAAATGTAATCTTACGTCCAACATGGCAGGGCCGTTCCGATTTTTGGCGATCTCGACGATGGCCAGGTTCGGGTCGTTGGCATCGGGATCACTGGGATCATCCTTCTTACTGGCGCTACCTATGATCCGGGAGGGACGGCGCAATATTCCGCTATTTCGGGTTTCTATCCCCTCGAAACCACCTCGCAAATGGGAACCTCCCATTCATCGGCGCGAAGGCGACCGACATAGTTCTCATCCACAACGTCCGATCGCAAGCGGATGCAACTACCAAGCAAACGCACTTCCTCGATCTCCGAAAGGCGACCGCTCCATTCTTTTCGTGCACTCGCCGATAACTGTGCGATTGTTTCACCGTTCGGAGCCGCCAAATGAATCTTATCACCCGACTCCCTCACTTGCAAAATAGTCCCTGGCTGGAGCGTTTTCATGGTAAGCACCGGCGAATCAGAGGGTAGACGCCCCCCCAGATAATCAATGTAAAGGTCTTCCAATCCCAACATGGTGTATTCACGGCACACTGAATTAGCCTCTTTTCCGGGTTTCCCCACATAACGGCGCGAGCAGAAGCAGGGGCCGGTCAAATCGGCAGTCAAAGGACTTCGGATATCCTTCCGATTGAATATTGCAAGGCTTTCCCGGGCGCGTGTCATGCCAACGTAAAACACACGACGTTCCTCTTCATAACCTGCTGACGGCCTCATGCCAGACCCACTTCCACACAAGAGTACATGTTTGTACTCCATGCCCTTCGCGCCATGGATCGTATTCAGAAATACACCCTGCCCTATGCGTTCATCTCGTTTGCGCTGGGCTAGAACCTCATAGGCATAGTCAATCCACTCGTCCACCGCCACAGGCTCATCGGACGTCTCTTCCTGCCAATCGCGTAACATTTCACCCATAATGGTGCGCCACATGTTGTTGCCCATTGTCCCGGCATTAAGATTAAGTTCTTTCGCCAAGTCAGAGGCCCGGATGAGTTCTGACTTCCGCTGCCGCACGCTTTTCAGCATCTGCCAAATCTCCCTCATACGGTGCAACGACGGCAGTTTCCCGCGCTCAAGAGGCCATTGAACGGGAATACCTTCCTGCTCTGCCAGATCACGAATTAACGACAAATCACTATGACACCAGGCCAGCACGGCGACATCATCCAGTTTTTTCACTCCAAGGTCTTTCAGCCGCTTGATTTCCTCTATCACAGCTCCTGCCTGGTCCCTCCCCCCCGCCACTTCGATCACGCTTACCCGCCCCCGTGTCAATGGATCTGAATCGCCAAACACACCACCGGCCGGCAAAAGGCTCCGACTCTGATCAATTCGAATCGGATACCCCGTCTTCATGCGATCGTGATTGCGCGCAATCACCCTGTTGCCGGCGTCAATGATGTACCGGGTCGAACGGTAATTCTCGACGAGGTAAGTCTTGTCAGAGGCATAGTCAGCCTCGAACCGTCGGATAAACTCGACGTTAGCCCCGCGGAAAGCATAGATATTCTGATCGTCATCACCAACAGCCATGATGGTGAATTTCTTATCCTCATCCTGTTCCCTTCGCCCGGCAATTGCGCTGATGAGTTCGTATTGCGGCTCATCGATGTCCTGGTATTCATCAACAAGGATAAATTCATAGCCCGAGAGTAATCTATCCCTCACCTCATCAGCATCAACTCCAGGAACAGGTTTATCGCCCTTAAGCACCGCTGTGGCGTCAGTGATCATCTCGTTGAATTTGTTTTCGGAAATATCCCCTTCCATCATCCCTGAGCACGATCTCCCCAAGATTCGCAAGGCCAATCCATGGTAAGTCTGAATGGTCACACCTTGCGCATCCCGTCCAGCAAGTTCCCGTAGCCGCCGCCTCAGCTCCACGGCAGCCTTGTGATTGAAACAACACACAAGGATTGATTCCGGCCGAACCCGTCGCACGCGCAGCAAATAGGCACACCGGTGCACAATGGTCCGCGTTTTGCCGGAACCGGGTCCGGCAAGGATCAATAAGTTTTTGTAACGATCGGCTGTGACAATACGCTGCTGATCCGCATTCGCCAATTCATCAACAATCCGGTGATATGACCGGGCCGATGTGGCCCGAAGCAGCATTTCACCATTTGCATTGAAGAATTTCCTGATAAACGTTTCCTTGTCCATCGAGAAATACGCAAGCACCAGTCGCAAAGCCTCCTGGATCTGAGTCAATCCATGCTTCGCGTATTCGTTCATCACGTGTACCTGGAAAACCCGCTCTTGGTAGTGATTACGAAGGGCTTCGTAGTGTTCCTTTGAATAACGCTGATTCCCGGCCTCGGGCAACAACTTGATTGTCATGGCCGAACGAAAGATAGCCAACCCCCGTTGCAAGATCATGACATCCGTCTCATGCATGAACATCAACGCCCGCTCAATGGCAGCGTAGGGATCATTGATGGAAGCACGCAGCGCTAGATCGGCCTCGAGTTCCTTGGCGAGATCCTCATAGGCAAATTCGACTTTCATGTCCCCCTGAGCAGCGGTTCCCGCTGGGACCCATCCGAGCAAGGCATCCAGGATGACCTGTGCAACCCGCCGTCGCAATTCTGCCAGTTCCGCGATCTGCGCCCAGGGGCGCCGCACCCGCACACGACAGCGATCACGAGCAGTGAAACGCAGCTCTATACTCCCAGATTGTCCGGCAAAACCTCTGCCGTCTTCGCTCAGGCTCTTCAGAAGTTTCCGCACTAATTCAGGAGACGATTCACAATTTCTCGTTAAGAGGGTTTGATTTACGAGTCGGATATCAAACGGCATCCATCCCTCCGGATCCGGTGCCTCTTCACTCATAAGTTTTAGAAGCGCACGATCCAGATCCAAAACACGCGCCATCCTGATGCCAGAGTGGTCGGCAACCTTGTACCGGACGAACGCAGTCAGAAGCGTGTCCTTCTTCAGCAGACCCGCACTAGTCATCGCGGCCATGACTTTGAACACTTTCGCGCTCAATTGCTCCTGACTGGAGCCTGCCCCAGCGTTGCCTATTGCATACTCCCTAAACTCAGGCAACATGGAAATCTCGTCAACCGAAACCATATCGGAGGCGTCAGCATTCATCAGGACAGCGAGAATAGCCATCCATAAGCCTGATTCCCTCGCCGAGAGGTTGAGTTTCGCAATGCGAGTTGTGGCCTCCTCAAGAGAAGGAACAAGGACCTGCGCCTGAATCACATTGGTGCTGTTCTCGTTTCGCTCAACAAACCCAGCCCTTTCGAGCCAGGAAATAGCCGAACGCACCTTGGTGTCAGCGGAACGGTCATCTGCCACAATATCCGTGTCCACCAATTCATCGCGCAAAAGCTCTCCCGTGGTGATGACCACCTCCCCCTCGGATTTGCGCGATTTATCCATACGCCGAAGCCCACGAAGAATTGCGGCAATGTCCTTCCGGCTAAGTTCATTCATGGCGCCCAACCGGAACTGCTGCTCACAGTCCTCCTCGTCATAAAGCAGAATACATTCCGCCGGATCCCGATCGCGGCCGGCCCGGCCGGCTTCTTGCAAATAGTTTTCGAGTGAGCCTGGGGTATCCCCATGGATAACCACCCGCACATCATCCTTATCGACCCCCATACCAAAGGCGTTGGTCGCACATATGACTCTGAGTTCGCCACCCAGAAATGCATTCTGAATACGCTTCTTCTCAGGAGCGAGAAGCCCCGCATGGAAATGCTCACCAGCCCAGCCCCTCTCTTTCAGATATGCGGAGGTTTCCTCCGTGGTCTTTCGGGATGATCTGAAGACAACAGCACTCCCAGCAGTGCCATGCCGGTCCAGGTGTTCATGGAGCAACTCGTCGATTCGAGCTAGTTTTCCGCGCCCGCCGACTGTCTGAACCTCGAATTGTAGATTGGTGCGCTCAACCCCACCTTCATAGCGGGCGAGGTCTGTACCGGTTTCCCTCCTGAAGAACTCCACAATTTCATCGATAACATCACATTTAGCCGTGGCGGTAAAACAGGCGATGGGTGGCACCCCCACTCCCTGACGCTCTGACATGGTGCGTATAAACCGCCCGACATACAGATAGTCTGGCCTAAAATCATGACCCCATTTTGAGAGACAGTGAGCTTCGTCCATTACCCAGCAGCCTATTTCCCTTTGAGAGAGGGCATCCGCAAAAGACTTTCCTCGTAATTGCTCCGGCGAGACGTAAAGAATGGCAATATCTCCCATTCTAATACGACGCAGCACATCCGCGCGTTCGGGCGAGGTCAGTAATCCGTACAGCGCCGCACAATTATCCTGCCCCGTTCGACGTTTCAGGCCATCGACCTGGTCTTTCATCAACGCCTGAAGAGGCGAGATCACCACGGCAATCTGCCCCCTGCGGATGTGGCGCACCAATGCCGGCAGTTGGAAGCATAAAGACTTGCCGCCCCCTGTCGGCATAATGGCCAAAAGCGACTGGTTTCTCATTCCAGCCAAGGTGATTTCACGTTGCAAACTCCGGCCCTGTGCATCAGCCGGTGTTGGGCGAAATTCATCAAATCCGAAATGACGTTTGAGTTGTTCCTCAGGATTGTGTGTTACCCGGCAGTATTCACAGTCAGGGCTATCACAAGGAGTGTCGCGCAATGCCGTAAGAACTGAAACAACCAGAGTGTTATGACGCCGAACCCAGGCCGGCAGAACAGATCCCCCGCCTGCCACCCTCAACCAAGTCAAAACGTACGCCAATGCCCAGCGAGACTCCGAGGTTTCCAGATCAGCGAGATTAATGGTGTCGGCAGCACTCCGGCACGCTAACCGCCTGCATAATGACCGAATTTCTGCGAGAACGGAATTATCGTCAGGCACCTGATTACCGCCAGCAGCCGAAAACACCACATTCAAGCCACGTCCTGATGTCGATTCCCGGCCTTTACCGCCGCACAATAACCCATGAAGCGCACTGAAAGCATGCGGATCCTTCTCCCTCATACCGCGGAGGCTGGCCACCTCATCCAGCAAAATACCTCCGGCCAGAAGCGCATCCCCTACGGGGTCATTTTTAGAGGATGAAACCAGTTTGTAATCTTTGATCAGCCGATGATACGGATTTTCAGGAAAGCAGATCGGGGACAGATCCAGCGTGTCAATGACTGGCAATTGAAGCAGTGAAAGTTTCGGATTCTTCTCCGCGAGAATCGGCAAGTCATGTTCGAGAACATTATGCCCCACCACGCAAACAGCACCGGCAGCAAACCTATCGAGAGACGTCAAAACATCGAGGGATTCACAATCGCCTGTCTTAAAAAAACGCTCTGCACCCAAAACAGCGCCAATCTTAGTGATCCGACTCCCGTCCTGGGTGGTTTCAAGATCAAGTAAGAGCCAGTTATTGAGGAAAGTAGACGGGGATGATTCAATCGCCCCTACTGCCGTCGTACCAGCTTTTATCATGATATCCTTCGATCCAAAATCAGCGCGACCGTGACACGCTAAGCAGTAAAAGTCTTAACCTGCTGTGCAGCAATGCGCAATGCTTATTTCGGCATTGTCTGGAAACATTCGCCGGTCGGAAAGAGTCAATGCTGACTGTTATTGGACGCTACAATTTACCGGTCCCTTCTTTCTCTATTCATCAACGCCTGATTGAAATCGGCCATCGCCTGTGCCAGACTGCTGGCATTCTTAGGGAGAGGCACATGGCGAAAACCAACTACGTTCTGATCGACTACGAAAACGTCCAGCCGAAGGAGCTTACGCTCCTCAATGACGGATCGTTCAAGGTTAAAGTGTTCGTCGGCCCGAATCAGGGAAAGATCCCGCTTGGCCTCGCCATGGCGCTCCAATCGTTGGGCGGCAATGCCGAGTATGTTCAGGTCGAAACGGCTGGGCGGAACGCGCTCGACTTCCATATCGCCTATTACATCGGCACGCTGTCGGTTCAGGACCCAACGGCGGGGTTCCATATCATCTCGAAGGACTCCGGGTTCGATGCGCTGATTAAGCATCTCTCCGGGAAAGGCATCGTGGTGTGCCGGTCAGCCGGCATCGCGGGGATTCCCCGTCCGACACCCCACCCCGCGCTCGATGCCCAGGTGCAGACCGCAGTCAAAGATCTGATTCGACGTGCCGAAACCAGACCGCGGACAATGAAGACGCTCCGCAGCACGTTACATGCAGTGTTCCGGAAGCAACTTTCCGAACAGGAACTGACCGCCCTTCTGGATGTTTTATGCAAGGAGGGCATGGTGAAAATCGACGGCATGAAAGTGGCCTACGATTTACCAGGCAAGGTTGCTATTCCAGCGTCACCTTAAATCATCATTTTGCCAGCCATTTCGGAAGGCGCTTAGGGACAGGCTCTTTGTGCCATGGGGTCGCGGCTTCGCCATGGAAGTTCGTTGATGCAGAATAAGTTGTGACGGGAAAAGCAGGCATACCCGTCCTTAGGAGCCTGGAATGGACTGGTAAAGCGCTGCTTTAGCGAGGTGGTCGCTTCGCTTTGCCTGAAAACGGGGGGGACTAGGGCAGGCTGCCTGTTCGCTTTGATCATCAGAGACCGACGAGGAACAGGCAATTAGCACCAAGCATACAAGTATTGGTTTATATTTAGTTCTTGATTTATTATATCGGCGAAGTATTGTCGCCTGATGAGTTCCATCCAGAGACAAAGCGGACCTGAGCCCCAGGAGGCCATCATTCGTCTCCGTGGCCAGGCTGTCATCCTTGATTCCGACCTCGCCACGCTTTACGGTGTAACGGTCAAGCGGCTCAATGAACAGGTGAAGCGCAATGCAGACCGGTTCCCTGATCATTTTATGCTCCGCCTCTCCGCGGGCGAGTGGTCGCATTTGAGGTCGCAAATTGCGACCTCAAAAACCCGCGGCGGTCGTCGCTATCCCCCCTATGCCTTCACTGAGCACGGCGCAATCATGGCTGCCACGGTGCTCAACAGCCCCCAAGCCATCCAGATGAGCATCACCATTGTCACCGCCTTTGTGAAACTGCGCCGTATGGCTCTCTCGGTAGAGAGTCTCGCTCGCAAGGTCGCCGCCCTTGAAAACAAGTACGATGCCAGTTTCAGCGCCGTCTTCGATGCCATCCGCGACCTCATGGAACCTCCGGACCCGCCGCGCAAGCGCATCGGGTTCCAGGAGTAGCGGGGGGGGGCAACTGCGGCAACCTCCTACACGCAAGAGGGATCTAACAACCATCAACAGGATATACAGGATAAACGGGTCAAGCCGGTTGGCCCCGGGGCTTCCCTCAACAAATCCTTATCCTGTCCATCATGTACATCCATTAGCATCCCATAGAAATCCTAATCGTAATCTTAATCGTAATCGTAATCGATTGCCCCGGAAAGGATTACGATTACGAAAGAAATTTCAACAATCACAATCTCGCAAACGGTTCTAAAATATCAGCAAATACAGGGTTTTTTGATCATGAAATGTCGCCTATGGGATGACAGTGATGTACATCCATGTTTGCATCTTCTCCCCCTGGGCCGCTATATGTTTTCTGAATATGCTTTGGAGTAAACAACTCCGCCTTGCGGGAACTCCACTCCTGAACGCGCGGAATGGCTTCCTCTACCGATGCGGGCGGATTTTCAACGTGCATGGAAACCCAGTGCACCGTTGCAAGGAGCTCCATCCCGTATGGAGTCTCAAATCCTTCAATTAACCGCTGCACTTTATCCAGCCGAGCCAAGCTTTGCTTTTCCCCGTGTTCTTCCAGAAAACGTTGCGCCTCAACCACGGCATCCGGCATCAGTGAAATGGAGGCGCTGACTGGCATCGTCTGCGGGAAGGTGGCCTGGTAGGGCATCTCGAAACGCTGACAACTGAAGCAGCGCCCTAATGCTCTCTGATACATATTCACGCAAATCGGAGCTTTCTTTGGCAAGTTCAGCACACAACGTCTTTCGGCCATCCACAACGGTTAATATATCTTCGAGATCATGACTGGCCATGAAATCCGACTTGCCACGATCAGCGAAGGCAACAAGTTTTGTGGCCAGGAAACACGTCGCGGAAACGGTATTGATCGTGACGTGTTTCACGGAACGCAGAGCTGATGTCTCAAGCGCATATTCGAACCAACGCCCACTGAAGTTCCCAGTGGGATCATGCATCGGCATAATATCCACCTTTACCCCACCAACAATCCAACGGCAAAGGGGTGCACCTTCGGAAGTGTCGTGACTAAATTTGGCCTCATCCCTTAATTGGGCCTCCAAGTTGGTGTACTGGATTCGCGTAACAACTTTCACAATCGCATCGACATCGTCGGTCTGACGAGGGAATGCCAGCTTGGGATTATCCAGAAGAAAGCCGACTATGGCTCCCCCGGTGAATGCAAATTTCACACCCAACGGGTCCAAGCGTCGTGACACATTCTCCAAGTCATGGATATCAACGGGGCGCATAGTACTCCAGCCTTTCGCGAATGATTTTCTCCGCCAATTCCCGCTCGCGGGCACGCCCTGCGCCCCTAAGGGCATCGGCAAGTACAAGCCACTCATAAAGCGCCGGATCCTGCCGGATTGCTACCGTGACCGACCGGCAGATAGGGTGAATTTCCAAACCGGATGACGATCCTTCCGGGTCAGGCCACACGGGTATATCGGGATCATCATCTGAGACCCGGAAATGACTGGAGAGTGGGGCGGCAGCAAAACCTGTGCGAATTCCCCTGGTGCGCCCCCCTGGTCGAACGGGCAGCGCATACTTCAGACCATGAATCAAAAACTCCGCCACGGCAGATTTGATGGGCTGGTAGGTTGCTGGATGGATAAGCCCAGCGCTGCGGGCCCGATGAAAGGCGGCATGGGCTTCAGAGGCACTAATGCCTAACTGTTTTCCCAGAACGGCAAAACTCCCCGGCCATTCGGTCGCCAGCAACTTGAGCACAACAAGGATGTCTTGTGGCTTGATAATCATGCATATACGCTATTCGCGAATAGCGAATATGTCAACACGGAAAGTGATTGTCCGGGTAATTGGGGAGATGTCAGGAGGAACGGACGGAACGGACGAAGTCACCCCTCACCCCCACCCTCTCCAGCAGAGGGGAGAGGGAGAAAATCGGGTTAATTGATGGCGGCGGAGACGGCCATGCGGCGATGCGCTTGGTCAGGGAGGGTATGCGGATGCCGATTTTCAAGATTCACCACCCGCTGCGCTCGAGTCGCAGAGACACGGAGAGGATGAAAAAAAGAGTTTGAACAAGCTCACGAAGATCGCGAAGAAGACAGAAATGTTGCGTTATTTGTATGCGGCGGGTACACCGCATAAAAAAAACGCAACACCTTCCTGGAGGAATTCCAAGGGGCTCGAAGGGAGGGAGCGATTTCACTTCGTTACATCGCTCCGAGAATTCAGAATCCAGAATTCAGAATCCAGAATGGAAACCCAATGCCTTACGCAAATAAGTGCTTTCTAAAGGCGCTTCTGGGTTTGTGTGGGGATTTTTCATTGATCTAAGCCACTTTAGGT
>CAZOZF010000063.1:0-14492 GCA_964584205.1 uncultured Verrucomicrobiota bacterium | reverse complement strand
GTGTCGCTTCGCGGCTCCTCTGCGCAGTGTCTGCGGTGAGCCTGGCGAACCCGCCTGCGGTGAGCCGGCCGAACCCGCCGAAGGGCTTTTTCAGACCCTTAGTCGATACACTTGGACCCACGCTTCGTCGGTTACACTTAGTCGCCTAGCCTTAGTCGGATTGTCCCTGCTCACTCATTAGTGCCCCCCCCGTAAACCCAGTAGCGCCTCATAAAAGCAAACCCCAAGCGGGGTACGTCTAGCCCAACATCTTATTCAAAGACAGGATGGGCAACAGGACGGACAGGGTCACGAGCAGGACAAAAATACCGATGCAAAGGATGAGCACGGGTTCCAGCCAGCTCAGTGTCCGGGCAACAAACCGGTTCCATTGATGCTGATAGGTGTTTCCTGCTGTATCCAGAAGTTTCTCCAGGGCGCCACTGGCCTCTCCCGCCTGAATCCACGCCGGTAATGATCCGGCCAGGGGCGGAATGCGCCGGATGGCGTCGGCCAGACTGCTTCCATGCCGGACCGATTCGGCTTCCGTCTCCATCAGGTGAGTTACCCAGGCACTCCCGGTCGAACGCCCCGCCAGGGATAACGCATCGACCAGACCCACCCCGCCCTTTAACAGGATTGCGAGCGTCCGGGCGCATCGCAGATTCGCCACGATCACATAGCCACGCCCCACCAGTGGAATCTGGTACATCGCCTGATCCAGCCGGCTCCGCAAGGCAGGCTCCGCCACCATCCGTCGCTTCAGCCAGGATCGTCCCACCCAGATTCCCAGAATCAAAACCGGAAGCCCCACCATCGCCACGCGGCCGGCCAGCATCATGAACCGGGTCAGCCAGGGCAGAGGAACACGGGACTGCTCGGTGATCACCGAGGCCGCCGCCGGCACCACGAACCCCAGCAAGCCCACCGCCACCAGTACCGCAAATCCCAGGATAATGGCCGGATAAATCAGCGCCGACACAATCTTTTCGCGCAGGTGTTCCTGCTCCTCCACAAACATCGCCAGACGCTCCAGCATGCCCTCAAGATTTCCCGATTTCTCGCCTACCTCGAGAATGGCGCGTTCATACGGCTTGAGTTGCGGCACCGCCGCGCCCAGCGCCGCCGCCAGGGATGCCCCCCCGCGAATCCGGTCGCGCACCCCCGCCAGCAGGGATGCGGACACCCCGAGTTCAGGGGATTCCATCAGGATTTCCAGCGCCCCCACCATCGGCAACCCGGCGCCAAGCAGGACCCCCAGCTCACGATAAAAGGCCACCCGGCTCTCGGCCTTGAAAGATAATTCCCGCCCTGTGAAAAAGGGGGATGAAACAGAGCCCTCCGAGGGAACGACCTCCCGGGGCAGGATTCCACGGGCCGTCAGTTTTTCGCGCGCCTCCTTGAGATCCTGGGCCTCGATCAAGCCCCGGCGCGCCCCTCCCGAACTGTCAAACCCCTTGTATGAGAAAGTTCGCATGAGAAACTTTACAGCCCCAGGGCGTACACGATTTCGGAAAGGCTCGTTTCGCCCGCCAGAATCTTCTCAACACCGTCATCCAACAGGGTGCGGCGGGTTTCTTTCCCGGGCAGTGAGTGCAGGTTCCGGGCCGCCGAAGCCCCGCCCCGGATCAGGTCTTCAATCTCGCTGTCCACCAGCAGTAATTCAAAAATTCCCACGCGGCCCCGATAGCCGCCCAGACAGGCGGGACATCCCGCTGGCTCATACACGGTCGCCCCTTCCAATCGTCGCCCCGCCGGTCCCAGAAGCGAGAGTTCACGGGTAGACACGGGCGCCGCCTTACGGCAGGCCGGACACAGGCGCCGGACCAGGCGTTGCGCCAGCGCTCCCCTCAACGCGGCAGCCAGAAGATACGGCTCCACCGCCATATCCATCATCCGGATCACGGCACTGGCCGCATCATTCGTGTGAAGGGTCGTGAACACCAGATGACCGGTCAGGGAAGCCCTTACGGCAATTTCCGCCGTTTCGTTGTCACGCGTTTCTCCCACCAGGACAACATCCGGATCCTGGCGCAGGATGTGCCGGAGGCTCCGGGCAAACGTCAGCCCGATCTTCGGCTTCACCTGCATCTGCCCGATATCCTGCAACTGGTATTCAATGGGATCCTCGATTGTGAGTACATTCCGGCCCCGGGTATCCAACTGCCCGATGGCCGCATACAGCGTCGTGGTTTTGCCGCTTCCGGTGGGGCCGCAGACAATCACCAACCCGTTCGCCACGTGAAGCAACGCATGGAATGCCGCGAGCATCGAACCGGGCATGCCGAGTTCACTGAGCGACATGACCGAGGAATCCCGGTTGAGCAACCGGAGCACCACGCGCTCCCCCTCCGCCACCGGCACGGTGGAAACCCGGATATCAATCTCCCGCTCGCCCACCCGAACCCGCGCCATACCGTCCTGCGGAAGACGCTTCTCGGCAATGTCGAGGTGCGCCATCACCTTGATCCGGGAAACCAGCGCACGCTCCATGTGTTTAGGCGGACTGGATTGCTCATAGAGGACACCATCCACCCGGTACCGCACCCGGAGCCGGGACTGAAACGGCTCCACATGGATGTCCGACGCCCGTGATTTAACCGCCTCCAGGAGAATCAGATTCACCAGTTGCGTGACCGGGGCCTCATCCGCCGTCTTGAGCAAATCGTCTGAACGAACCTCATCCGCACTTCCGGAACCCGCCGTATTCTGATCCAAGTCACGAAGGAAATCCCCGGGTGATTCACGCCGGCTGAAATAGCAACTCTCGATGCACTTCAGAATGACCCCGCGCGGAACCACCACCGGTCGCAATTCGCCGCCCACCAGCAGGGCGATATCCTGATGCTTGTCCACCCCGGCGGGATCGGCGGTCAGAAGGCACAGTTCGCCCTCCAGGCGGACGGGAAGTAGCGCATGGGATCGGGCCCACTCCACGGGAATTCCCTGAACCAGGGCGGGATCCAAGGCGTCGCTCCCCACCTCCGCGCGGAACTCCACTCCGAATTCAAGCGCCAGGCTCCGGGCCGCCTCAATGCTATCCGCAGGAGTATCCATGGCTCCTCAAGGGCTTTCGGGAGGAATCGGGCTCGTGATCGACACATCGGTATTGGTCACATTCAAGCCCGTCTTCCGGCTCCACAAATCCGTTGCGGCTTTCGCCGCCAGCTCACTCGACATCACCCGGGGAGTGACAAATATGATCAGGTTCGTCCGCTGCTTGCTCTCAACCGTATGGCGGAACAAAATCCCGATAATGGGAATCGAGCCAAGCAACGGGATTTTACGGACGATATTCGAGCGATCTTCCCGGATCAATCCGCTGATGACGATCGTCTTGCCATCCGGCACCGTCACCGTCGTGGACACTTCGCGCTTGGCAATCGTCGGGGTATATTGCCCCGCCACGCCGGCATCAATGATCGCCTCAATGCTCGGGTTCAGCACCATGCTCACTTCATTGGAAGGATTGATGTGGGGAGTCAGCTTCAGCTTGATCCCGACATCCATCCGCTCAATGTTCTGAATCACATCGCGCGCCGTTCCGGATCCGCCCTGAATGGTGGACTTGAGAACCGGAATGTTATCCACCACGCTGACGCTGGCCTCCTTGTTGTTCTGGGCGACGAGCGGGACACTCGACAGGATCTTGACCTTGCCCTTTTTCTGAAGCGCATTGATGTTGATCAACCCGGGATAACTCGCCACGACATTCCCGCTGCTGTCCAGCCGGTTCCCCTTGGCCACGCCCACCATGATTCCACGGGGGAAAACCCCGTTCTGGATGACATCATTGATGCTACCCGGATTGTCGCCCAGGCGCGTGGCACCCTGCACCACTGAATCGCCCACCTTGGACGGGGCATTCAGTGCCGTCATTTCCACACCCAAGTCCAGGGAATCATCCGCACTGACCTCGGCAATAACAACCTCGATCAGCACCTGGCTCTGGATGCGGTCAAGTTCTCCGACCAACTCCCGAATCATCTGAAAATCCATGGACGAGGCATCAACCAGAAGGGCATTGTTGGCCGGGCTGGCTTCCACGGAAAGCCGGCGTCGTTCGCCAGCCTTCGGGGGATCCTTCCCCAGCGACCGTTCCAAAAGGGCATTGAGGCTTTTAGCGGCTTCTTCCGCCGAGAGGTATTGCAGGAATATGGCATGAAGATTCCCTCGCCCGGCAGTGGATTCAACATCCACACTGGCCAGAATCCGCTTCACCTCGGCAATCGCCCCCGCCGGGCCGATCATAATAATGCTGTTGGATTGGGGGGAGGCGAGCATGACCAAGTCGCTACCGCTTCGGGTGGTAACCCCTTCCCGGATCATTACGCGCTGGCCGCTGGCCGCCTGGTTGTACTGCTGGACGAATTCCGACGCACTGGCAAACTTCAGGAAAATAACCTCACTCGTGGTCCCCGCGCCAGCCTTGTCGATCTCCGCAATCAACTGCTCGAAACGGAGGATAGCTTCAACCGTATCCGTCAGAATGATATGGTTTGACGACTCCAGAATGGTGGCTGAACCGCCCTTTTCGCGCCCGGTCAGACCGTCCAGTACTTTCCGCAAATCAGCCACATTTGTATTCCGGAGCCTGATAACACGGGTAATCAAGCCATTTCCTGAAATCCGGCCGTTCTCTCCAACGACCGGGGCCGAGGGCATCACCCGGGCCGGCAACAGCACAATCCGGTTCACGTCAGACCCTTCGATGACGGCACAGCCGATCGATTCAAGGATCCGGGTAAACAGGGAATAGGCTTCGGCCACCGGTACCCGCGGCGCCATGATGGTCACTTGTCCCTTGACCGCTTCATCCACAATGAAACGGCGCCCGGTCACTTCACCGATGACTTTGACAAAGGTCCGGACATCCACCTGACTGAAGGTGAAATTCAAGGTCGCCTGCGGCGAGGAGAGCGCCACCGGCTTGTCCTCCACGGCCGGGGACAGCACGGATCCCGTCAATACAACCCCTATCGCGGGGAGCATCCATCCCCACGGCCCCCTCCCTAGATTATATCGTGGCCGTGATGTCTCCATGACTCTCTCCGTCGTGGGGCGACCGATCACTTAATGATGCCCCGCTCCGAGGTCTCAATGAACTTGATGAGGCGCTCAATTTCGGGAACCATCGCGAATTCAGCTCGAATTCGTTCCAGCGCCTGCCGGGTGGACAACCCGTCGCGATAAAGCACCTTGAACGCCTTCTTGATCAACGCCTGCGTCTCGACCGGAACATTCAACCGCTGAAGCTTGACGGAATTGATCCCGTGGACTCCAGCCGGCGAGCCATCCACGAGCATGAAAGGCGGCACATCCTGGGTGATTTTGGTCATTCCGCCCACCATGGCAAACCCGCCGATTCGGGTGAACTGGTGAATACCAGTCATTCCGCCGATCACGACGTCATCTTCCACAAGCACATCCCCTGAGAGAGATGCCCCGTTCGCCATGATAACCCTGTCGCCCACCTTGCACCCATGCGCCACATGGCAATACGCCATGATGTGACACTGGGCTCCCACGCGGGTGACTTCGCCCTCCGCCGTACCCGAATTGACGGTCACATATTCCCGAATCGTCGTACGGGCACCCACCTCAACAAAGGTTGTGCCTCCTTTGAATTTGAGATCCTGGGTCTGACTTCCGACGCTGGCAAACGGAAAAACCGTACACTCCGCACCCAGGGTGGTATGACCATCAAGGAAAACCTGCGGCATGATTTTGGCCCGGTCGCCGATTTTGACATTCGGCCCGACGATGCTATAGGGGCCGATTTCGACATCCACCCCCAACTGGGCACCCTCATGAATAATGGCTGATGGATGGATCCGCGTCATGCACCCGCCTTTTGATCCGTCAGCATGCACATCAGGTCGGCTTCCGACGCCACTTCGCCATCCACCAGGCACCGGCCCTTGAACTTGGCCACGCGCGGTTTCAGGGTAGTAATCTCGATCTCAATGCGAAGCTGGTCACCCGGCTTCACCACGCGCCGGAACTTGGCGTTGTCAATGGACATGAAAAACGGAACCCGCTCGCCCGCATTGGAGATCTTGTTGATGAGAATTCCGCCCGCCTGAGCCATGGCTTCAATCTGAAGCACACCGGGCATCACCGGCACACCCGGAAAATGACCCTGAAAAAACGGCTCATTCATGGTCACATTTTTAATGGCCACAATCTTCCGCTGCTCATCGCACTCGATCACCCGATCTACCAGCAGAAACGGATACCGATGCGGTAACAGCTTCATGATCTCCTGAATATCCATCGCGGCCATAGTCAACTCCCTTATGCTTGATTCATTAAACTCAGACCGCCGCCTGAAGCGCCTTCACCTTGTCCACACGCTCCCACGTGAAGGAATCAAGATGATCCGTCCGGCCGAAATGACCGTAGGACGATGTCGCCTCGTAAATCGGCCGCAACAGATCCAACTGCTTGATGATTTCCGCAGGCTTGAGCCCGAACACCTCGCGCACGGCCTTGACAATCAGTGAATCCTTGATCGTCCCGGTGCCAAACGTATCGACATGAACCGAAACCGGTTCCGCGTACCCGATGGCATAGGCCAGCTGGATCTCGCAACGCCGGGCCAGTCCCGCCGCCACGATATTCTTCGCCACATAACGCGCCATATAGGCCGCGCTGCGATCCACCTTGGAAGGATCCTTGCCCGAGAAGGCGCCACCGCCGTGACGGCCCATACCGCCGTAGGTATCCACAATAATCTTGCGGCCCGTCAGACCGCTGTCCCCGTGTGGGCCCCCGATGACAAACCGCCCTGTCGGGTTGATCAGGTATCGGGTGTTCTTCAACAGCCGGGCCGGAAGCTCCTTCTTGATGACTTCCTCGATGATGGCCTCCTTGAGGGTTTTATAGGACACATCCGGGTTGTGCTGGGAAGAGACCACCACGGTATCCACCCGAACCGGCTGCCCGTTCTCATAAGCAATCGTCACCTGCGACTTGCTGTCAGGCCTCAAAAAGGGAAGCTTCCCGCTCTTGCGAACCTTCGCCAGGGTCCGGGTAAGGCGGTGTGAGAACATAATCGGCATCGGCATCAGCTCGCGGGTTTCATCACAGGCATACCCGAACATCATGCCCTGGTCGCCGGCCCCCTGCTCCTTGAACAATCCCTTACCCGCCGTCACACCCTGGGAAATATCGGGGGACTGCCGGTCAATGGTCACCATGATGGCGCAGCTGTCGGCCGAAAAGCCAAGGGCGGCGTCGGTGTACCCGATTTTGCGGATCTTTTCACGGGCGATATCGGCGTAGTTGACGATTGCCTTGGTGGTGATTTCGCCCGCGACGACCACCAGACCCGTGCTCACCAGGGTTTCGCACGCCACGCGCGCCTTGGGATCCTGCGCCAGGTTGGCGTCCAGGATGGCGTCCGAAATACCGTCAGCAACCTTATCGGGATGCCCTTCAGAAACTGATTCCGATGTGAACAAATATCGATCTGACATACACTCCCCTTTTTGTTTTTTACGATTTACAAAGACCTGACAATAACCGGATTACTTCACCAATTCAAGTATTTCGGGAGCCACCCGGGCCATGAGTTCCCGACAGTGCGTCAAAACCCCGGCGGCGGTTTCCTCGCGAAGTGCGACCCCGGCCAGAAGTTTAGCCTGCTCAAGGGTCACACTGCGGATCATTTCCTTCACGGCCGGCAAGGCGGCCGGCGCCATGCTCAACTCATCAATCCCCAGCCCCATCAGCAGGTGGGTCATCAGGGGGTCGCCCGCCATCTGACCGCACACGCCGACCCAGATCCCGCGGGCATGGCCGGCCTCAATCGTCATTTTCATCAGCCGCAACACGGCCGGATGGGTCGGCTCATAAAGATGGGCCACCCGGTCGTTCACCCGGTCAACCGCCAGGGTGTACTGAACCAGGTCATTGGTGCCCATGCTGAAAAACGACACCTGTTTGGAAATGATGTCGGCGGTAATCGCCGCCGAAGGGATTTCAATCATCACTCCGACTTCAATATGTTCATCGAACGGAATCGCCTCCCGGCGCAATTCCCCCTTGCATTCCTCCAGGATCAGATTGGCCCGGATCACTTCGCCCACATTGCTGATCATGGGGTACATGATGCGCACCTTCCCGTGGGCGCTTGCCCGGAGAATGGCCCTGAGCTGGGTCTTGAAAATCGCGGGTTGGGCGAGGCAGAACCGGATCGCACGAAAGCCAAGGAAGGGATTGATTTCCGCAGGCAGATTCAGGGAGGAGGCAAATTTATCGCCTCCCAGATCCACCGTTCGGATGATCACCGGGTCGGGCGCCAGCAGGGAGGCCACCCCCTGATAGGCAATCAACTGCTCCTCTTCCGTCGGAAGATTCCGGCTGGCGATGTAGAGGTATTCCGAACGGAACAGCCCCACCCCCTCGGCTCCGGCTTTCCGGACCTCGCTGACTTCCTCCACGAGCTCAATATTCGCCGAGAGCACCACGCGGTGGCCATCCCGGGTAATCGCCGGCTGGTTCCGGAGCCCGGCCAACCCGCTCTGGATGCTGTCCCGTTGCCGGGCCAGCGCGTCATATTTTTTCAGGGTCGCTGCGGAGGGATTCAGGATAACCACCCCCTCCGTCCCATCCATGAGAATTTTATCGCCGACCCCAACCCGGTGCGTCACATCCCCCAAACCGACCACGGCGGGAATTCCCAAAGCCCGCGCCATGATGGCGGTATGCGAGGTGATGCTTCCGACATCCGTCACAAATCCCAAAACCAGATCCCGCTGCAGGGAGGCAGTCTCGGAGGGGGAAAGGTCGGCCGCCACGACAATGCTTTTCCCGCGCAACCCATCCAGGGCATGGGTTTTCTCCCCCATCAGGTTGCGCAAAACGCGCCGCGCCACATCCTTGATATCAGCGGCTCGTTCCCGGAGGTACTCATCCTCCATCGCGGAAAGAACCTCGCCATAGCGTTGGGTCACCGCCTGAAGGGCTCCCTCGGCGCTCATCTGATCGCGCTCGATCTTCCGGATGGTCTCATCATAGAAGGCGCTGTCATCCAGAACCATCTTGTGGACATCAAAAATCGTGGCATCAGCCTGCCCGATGGCATACCTGACTTTTTCCTGGATCAGATCAATCTGGAGGCGGGTCTCGTCGACCGCCGTTTTGAAGCGCTCGATTTCGAGGTGGATATCCCCGGGATTCACCACCCGGTCAACACACGAGGCGTCCTCGTCATGAACGCAATACACCGTGGCAAAAACGACTCCGGGTGACCCGCCGACGCCCCGCAGGACACTCTCAGGCAGGTCTTCGGCGCCCTTTTGTTTCACGGTGTTCAGCCTTCTTCAAAAAATTTGTTTTCGATCAGCTTCTGGAGCTCTTCAATCGCCGCCTCGGCATCCGGTCCGTCGATAGTGATCTTCAACACACAGCCCATCCCGGCCTCAAGGGTCATCAGCCCCATAATGCTCTTGCCTGAAACCCCGTTGCCGCCCCGCTCCACGGTGATGTCCGAAAGAAAACGACTGGCCGCCTTGACAAAAAGAGCCGCAGGCCGGGCATGCAACCCCAGCTTGTTCAGAATCTTCAGCTCACGGACCAGGATCCGTTCCGCCGACCCGCTTTTTTTTGAACCCGTGCTCATTAACCCTCTTTATCCGCGGATAAAACCGAGATCAGTTTCTCATCCAATTCCTTGGCGGCATCATGGCCTAATCGCTTGAGCATCTGATCCAACGCGGCGACTTCCACGATATTGGACACATCGCGCCCGGGCGCCACAGGCACCTCGATACTGGGCACCTCCACGCCGAGAATGTTCCGCTTCTGGGGCGTCTGCCCGCTGCGATCCTCCGAGGTGATCATATCCGGACTGCACAAGTTGATCACGAGATCGAGCTTCTTGGCATTACGAACCGAGGCGACGCCAAAAAGGCTGGGCACATGAATGATGCCGAGTCCCCGGATCTCCATATGATAGCGTGTGACCCCAACCGGGGCTCCGATCACCGCACCCGAATTGTCCACCCGGAAGGCGGTGACGTCGTCGGAAACCAGACAGTGCCCCTTCTTGATCAGGGCCAGGGCGGTCTCGCTCTTGCCCACGCCCGCCTTGCCGACCAGAAGGACGCCCACTCCTAAAATTTCCACCATGGTTCCCTGCATGACCATGCGGGGCGCCACGAGATTCTCCATGATCAGGGTTGCCCCGTTGATGAAATTCTTGGTGATCAAGGGGGTGCGCAGCAAACAGGTCCGGTATTCCTCCGCCAGCTTCAGCAATTCCGGGAGCACGCGGTGCCGCCGCGTCACCACCACGCACGGCACATGGTGCTTGAACAATTCCTCCAGCCGACCGGATCGCTCCGTCGCGGATAATGAAGCCAGATAGGCCATTTCCGCATGCCCGAGGATCTGGACGCGACGGGGCGCAAAATACTGGTAGAACCCGGTCAGGGCAAGCCCGGGCCGGTTCATGGCGGGTTCATCAATTCTCCGGATTGCCCCGGCTGAACCCGCCACCACCTCCAACTCGAGTCGCTCCCGTCCGGCCTTCAGAAAATCATCCACGGTGACGACGATTTTCTCCCGCGTGCTTTCGTTCATGGTTAGCTCTCTTCCGGAGTGCTTTCCAAATCACGAAGCTTGGCGTTGCCCTTGTGCTCATGGCGCTTCTCGAGGGTCTTCCTCAGTTGCGACTCAACCTTGTCGACGGCCTCATCGATGGACGCATACATATTTTCCGAGGTTGCCTTGCCCTCAATCTGGATATGCCGCGCCGCATGCGCGATCACTTCCGCCATGTGGGTGAACTTCTGGATGTCGAGAATCGCATGAACCTTATCCACGCGCGGAAACTCGGCCACCAGTTTCTCCAGCCGTTTTTCAGCATACTGCCGCATACTATCGCTCACATCAACATGCCTGCCTGTAACTTCAATAGACATAATTATCTCCTCCTGTGTCTCACATACTGAATCTGGGTCCCAAATACAACTCCCGACTGACTTCGTCCTGAATTAAAAACTCACGGGGTCCTTCCCGGAGAACCCGCCCTTCGCAAATCAGATAGGCCCGGTCCACAATCGCGAGGGTTTCCCTCACGCTATGATCCGTGATCAGGATGCCCAGCCCCCGCTGCTTCAGGCTCTTGATGATCTCCTGAACATCATACACCGCCAGGGGATCCACCCCGCTAAAGGGTTCATCGAGCAGAATCATGGCGGGATCCGTCACCAGTGCCCGGGCGATTTCAAGACGCCTGCGTTCCCCACCGCTCAGGGTGAAGGCCTTCTGGCCAGCCAGTCCGGAAATCCCCAGATCCTCCATCAACTCCCCCAGCCGTTGCTTGCGCTGCCGGGCGGACAATTTCCGGGTCTCGAGAATGGCCATGATATTCTCCGCCACGGTGAGTTTCCGGAAGATCGAGGGTTCCTGCGCCAGGTAGCCCATTCCCATCCGGGCCCGCTCAAACATGGCTTTCCCGGAAATATCCCGCTCCTTGAAAAAAATCTTCCCGCGGGTCGGCTTGATCAACCCTACAATCATGTAGAATGTGGTCGTCTTGCCCGCGCCATTGGGGCCCAGGAGTCCCACAATCTCCCCGGCGTTCACATGGACGCTCACGCCCTGCACCACGGTCTTCCCGCGGTACGCCTTCACCAATTCCTCGGTTCTGATCAACGGCTCCACGGCGTCCTCATTCCTTCGATTTCGACTCGGATTTCTTGGGCTTCATCAGGTCGCCCATACCAGCCTGACCTTCGCCAGGCACAAACGTACCCGAAGAATTATCAATATGCACCTTATCCTGATCGCGGCTGTAAATGATGCGCGACCCGTTCAACGTCATCCCCTCCTGCGTGATCACCGGCTTGTCCGTCAACACCGTCACCCCCGACCGAACCCCGTAGACGGCACGCCCGCAGGTGGCACGGCGGAATCCCTTCACCGCGAGCGGCTTGGGGGCGGCATTCCCCACCCCTGTTGCGGGCACGGGATTCAGATCCTGCTCAATCACCACATTTCCGACCGCCGTCACCATTTCGGGCTCGCGGTTGGTATTCATGACCATCGTGATCTGGTCGGCCTGGATCGTCACCCGGGGATCGCGAACGACCACATCGCCGTCCAGAACCAGGATGTTTTTCGAAATTTCGTAGTCGGCCCGATGCGCCACCACATGCGTTTCGTTACTGCCGCTTCCCACGGTCAGGCTGCTTCCGGCCGCGGCCTCGCCCGGATCCGCCGCCCGGCCCGGCACCGCCAAACCCAAAACCAGACATCCCGCCATCACCATACTGCTCAAACAATTCATCTCAGTTTTTCTCCTTCACCAGGGGCCACATTTTAACCGCGCCCACCATGACCATATGAAACTCATTCAGGATCTCGATTCGCTGGGTTTCTGAACTCCAGCGAAACCCTTTTCCCGTAATCACCACGTTACCCCGGACAATCTTCACATCCGCATTTGAAAACACATTTTTGTCTTTCCGGCTCACGGTACAATGTTCGGACGTGAGCGTCGCCTCCACATCCTGGTTCTTGTACATGATGATCCGGAGCCCTGTGATCCGGATCAGGTCACCGGATACCGGTTTTGCCACATCCCCGTAAATTTCAGACTTCAACACTCCATTGGCGTCAAATTCCGGCACCCTGAAATCCTTGATTTCACCCATGCTGGAAAACTGTGCGTTCCCCCATCCCGCCCAAACGATCCCCATCATCAGGATCGCGATCCGGGGGTTTTTAAGAAAGGCGTACAACATCATCAATCTTTCCCAGGGTTCTCCACAACTGGCTCACGGCCGAGAACGGGATGGTGTTATCCTTGTCTGACAACGCCTCCTCGGGTTTCACATGGGTTTCGAGAAATACCCCATCGCATCCGGTGGCCACCGCCGCCCTTGCCAATGCCGGCGCCCAGCACCCATCGCCGCCGGTTCGATCCCCCTCGCCACCCGGTCGCTGCACGCTGTGCGTCGCATCAAAAATAACCGGATACCCGAATTCCCGCATCACCAGCAGACTGCGCATATCCGCCACCAGGTTGTTGTACCCGAAAGAGACTCCCCGTTCCGTAAGGATGATGGAACGGTTCCCGGTGGATTCAAGCTTGTCGATCACATTACGCATATCGCCCGGCGCCATGAATTGCGCTTTCTTGACATTCACCGGAATGCCGGTGTTTCCCGCCGCCACCACCAGATCGGTCTGCCGACAGAGAAACGCGGGAATCTGGATGATGTCCACCACCTTCGCCGCGAGCCCGGCCTCCTCCACCGTGTGGATGTCGGTCAGGACGGGAATCCCGTACCGGTCCTTCACTTCTTTCAGGATCTCCAGCCCGCGCACCAGACCCGGACCGCGATAGGACCGGGCCGAGGAACGGTTCGCCTTGTCATAAGACGCTTTAAATATCAGTGAAATTTTCTGTGATTTCGCCAAGCGGGCCAATTTTCCGGCAATCTCAAGGCACCCTTCCCGGCTCTCAATCACACAGGGCCCCGCGATCAGCACCAGCGGCCGTTTCCCGCCCACGCTCACTCCACCCACATCCACAATCTTCGTTTTACTCATGACGCCACACCCACCATTCCGTTTTTTCGCAACGCACTTTCCGCCAGCTTAACATCTTCGGGCGTGTCCACACCGAGCCCGATTTCATCCGTCTCCACAACCTTCATACGGCCGCCCAGATGGAGCGCCCGCAACTGTTCCAATTTCTCCGTCAACTCCAGCACGCACGGCGGGGTCTTCACCAACCGGTCGAGAAACGCGCGCCGGTAGGCGTAAATCCCCACATGCCGCCAGTGCGTCAAACCCACCGGCGCGGCATCCCTCACAAACGGAATAACCGACCTGGAAAAATACAAAGCCCTCCCGCGTTCCCCGAAAACCACCTTCACGACCGACGGCTTGTCCAATTCGTCGCGATGATGAATCGGGGTTGCCGCCGTGGCCATATCCCACTCCGGTCCCTGTACCATAACCTCCGCGAGGCGGTTGATCAATCCCGGATCAATGAGCGGTTCGTCGCCCTGGATATTCATCACCACCCCGGCCTCACGCCCGGCCGCCGCCTCGGCCACCCGGTCGGTGCCGGACGGGTGGTCCACCCGCGTCATCACGGCCGTAGCGCCCAGGGCTTCCACCACCGAACGGATCCGCTCATCATCCGTGGCCACCAGAATCTCATCCAGCCGCGTGGCCAGCCGGGTCCGTTCCAGGACCCACTGGATCAGGGGCTTTCCGCAAATCATCACCAGGGCTTTTCCCGGCAACCGGGTGGAAGCCCAGCGGGCCGGAATCACCCCCACAACGCGTTCGCGCTTAGCGCTCATTGGCCTCCACGCTGGCAAGCAGCTCTTCCGGCGAACAGGTGGCGGTACCCAGTTTCCCGACCACCACCCCGGCGGCATTGTTGCCCAGCACCGCCGCCTCATCAAAGGTGGCGCCAGCCGCCAGGGCCAGCACACAGGTGGCAATCACCGTGTCGCCCGCCCCGCTCACATCATACACCT
>CAZOZF010000062.1:0-14719 GCA_964584205.1 uncultured Verrucomicrobiota bacterium | reverse complement strand
TCGGGAACCGAGCCTGTGAGGAAATGGCTGAAGTCCCTTCCAGTGTCCCACAAGAAGGCCATTGGCGAGGATATCAAGACCGTTCAGTCAGACAGTATCAGGAGGCACAATCATGAAGAAGAATGCACATGTCGGTAGTGGTTTCGATGACTTTCTCCAGGAGGAGGGCCTGCTTGCCGAAGCCGAGGCAACTGCAGTGAAAAGAGTCCTCGCCTACCAGATTGAGAAGGAAATGACGGAACGTAATCTGTCAAAGAGCACCCTGGCGACCATGATGAAAACCAGTCGCTCTTCTCTCCATCGTCTCCTCGACCCGGAAAATGCATCGGTCACACTTCTCACCCTGGAAAGTGTTGCGATTGCACTCGGCAAGAAACTGAAAGTCCAATTGGCCTGATTACTTCTTCCTCCAAGGCTACGATTCCATTCCCGGGTTTGTGTGTGGAATTTTTATTGATCTAATCCCTATCACCCCTGCTTCATAATGTTTGCTATCCACCCCGACCTCTTGATATCAAGCGGCAGAACGTGAGGAGTATTTACATGAACCCTTCCAGAATAGTCGACATGGCCAGCCGTTTCTATGACTCATGCGTTCTTTTCACAGCCTCCGACCTGGGTATTTTTGCAAAACTTTCCGAACTCAAAAAGGCGGACGCCGAAACACTGGCCTCTGCCTGCGGCATCAACACCCGTGGCGCAACACTCATTTTGAATGCCTGCGTCTCACTAGGCTTGCTTGCCAAGGACGATTCACTTTACACCAATACACCGGAATCAGCCCTCTTCCTCGTGCCCGGCTCGCCCGCCGACCTGTCAAAAGCCATTCGCTACAATCGCGATGTCTATCCCGCCTGGGGTAAACTGTCTGAACTCATCAAAACCGGTCGGCCCGTCGAACGCCCCGAAATCCACCTCGGTGAGGACAAGAACCGCACCCGTAACTTCGTCCTTTCAATGCACGGCCGGGCCATGGGAATCGGACGGACGGTTGTCCCCCTGCTCAACCTTAAGGGGCGAAAAATTCTTTTTGATGTCGGCGGCGGCCCCGGCACTTATTCAACGCTCATCGCACAGGCAAACCCGGACATCATCTGCACCGTTCTCGACCTGCCGGAAGTCGTAAAAATCGCCGATGAACTCATTCAGTCCGCAGAACTTCAGGACAGGGTGAAAACCATGCCCGGCGACTATCACACCACGCCCTTTCCAAAGAACAATGACGTTGTGATATTCTTCGGAATGCTGCATCAGGAGTCACCTGATTCCATCTCCGATCTATTCCGCAACGCCTATGAATCACTTGTTCCCGGCGGAGTCGTCTACGTTCTTGATATGATGACCGATGCCACCCACACTCAGCCGAAGTTTTCCGCCTTGTTTGCTGTAAACATGGCACTCACCACTCAAAACGGCTGGGTATTCTCAGACCAGGAACTGGCCGACTGGTTGATCGACGCAGGATTTGTTGATTTTACCTGCTGCCCGTTGCCGCCGCCGATGCCCCACTGGTTGGCCTCAGCACGAAAAAAATAGGCCCGGCACTGTTCTGAACGCCTCGATTTTGCCACCGTGACAAGCCTTGAACGACTACGCAGTTGGATTAAGACCAGCGAAATCGCTAAGAGGGGAAACAGCCAGCCCTCCTTTTTTTCTCGCCTTCCGCCGCCTGTCCGCAACAATAGCACCCTGTGAATGGACGCCGTCTTATCCTGATCGCCAGCCTGGCATGCTTCGCCAGCCTATCCCCTGCCGCCGCCCCCCCGTCATGGCAAAAGGTCAGTTCCACCCATTTTATCGTGCTGCATCTCGACGACGAGCTCCTCGCCAAAACCGTTTCGGAACGCGCTGAATCCTATTACTCCTCCATCGCCGCTGATCTCGGCTACACGCGCTATCAGAATTTCTGGCTCTGGGATAACCGGGTGAAGATCCTGATCTACCCCACCGCCGCCGCCTTTTCAGAGGCCTGTGACGCCCCGGCCTGGGCGGCCGGCCGGGCCAGCCCTCAACGCCATGAAATCGCCAGTTACCGCCAGAGCGGCGAAGGCTTCCTCTCCGCGCTCCTCCCCCATGAACTGGCTCACCTCATCCTCTCTGATTTCATGGGGGAATCCCACGTTCCGCTCTGGCTCACGGAAGGGTTTTCCGAATGGGTGCAGGGAGGCCGCAAGTCCCCGGCGTCCGGCTCACAGATCTCCCGTCGCTTTCCGCTCAAAACCCTCTTCACCATGGATATCCGCCGGGATACGGATCAGGAGCGCATCTCTCTTTTTTATGCCCAATCAGCCAGCGTGGTCGGATTCCTCATCAAAACCTACGGAGGCGAGTCTTTCGGGTCTTTCTGCCGGGCTCTGCGGGATGGCAAGAATCTTGCCGCCGCCCTCGCCGCCGCCTATCCCCATGACGTCCCCTCCCTCGACATCCTCGAACAAAAATGGCTCACCCCGCGCACGCCCGGCCGTTGACTTTAGACTCGACTGGCGCTTGCTTAAGGGCTGTTTGGGATAGGCGACGGTTGGTGTACCGCCTTCAGGCGGCCGAGAAAAAGCCGGCTAAAGCCGGTACACCAGCGTCGGGAACCTCGAACGCTTGCCTTAAGTAAGCGCCATTCGACTTTAGACTCGACTGATACCCACGAAAAAGAAAGACTTGGGGAAGACTATGAAACAAGCCGCTCTTCACTTATTGATCGCGACGGCCCTTTGTCTGGCCGCACAATCCGCGTCAGCGGCCGGTGATGTTCCGGATACCGTTCTACCCCGGCTCATCAACCAGTTTGCCGCCGACCGGCAGGATATGATGAACACCACGGATCTGCCCGGAGCCGCCAGTCGCTTCGATCGTCTCAATTCCCTGTTCACCCAGTGGCTCATCCGGCTCCGTACCGTGGATTTCGATTCGCTTCCGCCCTCCGGGAAAGTGGACTATATCCTCCTCCGAAATGAACTGGAATGCGGACTCGACGACATCGCCTTCGACCGAAAACAATGGCTTGAAATGGATTCTGTTCTCGCCTTCCGGAGCACTCTCTACACCCTGGAGCAGGCTCGCTGGAAGGGCGCCCCCCTCGACAGCCGCGCGGCGGCCACCCAGGTGAGTGAACTGGCCAAACAAATCAAGGACCTCAAAACCCGCGTCGAACTGGGATTGAATGCCGCCCCCTCCAACAGCTCCACCGCCGCCCATTCGCCCACCGGCACACCACTCAAAGTCACCGCATCCCTGGCGAACAAAGCCGCCGCGTCCGCCACGCTACTCCGGGGAACCCTGAAATCATGGTATGCCTTTTATGACGGGTTCCGTCCTGAGTTCACCTGGTGGCTCAAGAAGCCCTACGAGGACGCCGACAAGGCGCTGGAAGATTACATCAAGGTTCTCAAGGAAAACGCGGCCGGCATCAAGGGTAAGGAAGAGGATCCCCTTGTCGGCCAACCCGTGGGTGAAGCGGCGGTGGCTGCCGCCATCCGGCGCGAGTTCCTCCCTTATGACGCCCCAACCCTCCTGTCCCTCGGCGAAAAGGAAATGGCCTGGTGCGAGAAGACCATGAAATCTGAGGCCCGGGCCATGGGATGCGGCGACGACTGGAAATCCGCCCTGACCCGGGTGAAGGCGGATTTTGTCGCCCCCGGCGCGCAGGACTCCCTGATCCGCGAAACGGCCCTGAACGCCGTCCGCTTCTGTAACGATCATAAACTGGTGACGATCCCCCCGCTGTGCGAGGAGACCTGGCGCCTGACCATGATGCTACCTGAAACCCTGAAAACCATCCCATACGCCGCCTATAACGGGCAGGCCATGATGATCGCCTATGCCCGTGACGACATGAACCATGAGGATAAACTGATGACCATGCGTGGTAATAACCGGCACTTCATGCGCGCCGTGACTCCCCATGAACTCATTCCGGGCCACCATCTCCAGCGTTTCCAGGCAAATCGCAATCAACCTCACCGCGCGCTCTTCAGTACCCCATTTTATGTCGAGGGCTGGGCACTTCACGGCGAACGGCGCTTCTGGGATTTGGGCTGGGCGACCACTCCGGAAGACCGGCTCGGCATGCTCTTCTGGCGAATCAACCGGGCCGCCCGCGTTGTGGTCGCCATCCAGTTCCATCTCGGCAAAATAACGCCACCCGACATGGTGGATTTTCTGGTCAATCGTGTCGGACACGAACGTCTCGGAGCCACGGCCGAAGTCCGACGGTTCATCGGGGACGGCTTCCCTCCCCTCTACCCTGCCGCCTACACGCTGGGCGCCCTGCAACTGGAAGCGCTCCACCACGAACTGGTGGGTTCCGGGAAAATGACCGAGCAGGCCTTCCACGACGCCGTGCTTTACGAAGGCGCCATTCCTCTTGAATTGGTTCGGGCCCGGCTGCTGAACCTGCCTCTCACCCGCGATACCCGATCAACCTGGTCCTTCGCCCGGGAAGCGGGATACCCCTGATATGTACCTCGATTTTTTCAAGCTCAAGGAAGCGCCCTTCAACATCACGCCGGATCCCCACTACCTGTTCATGTCCCGTCAACACCGGGAGGCCCATAATCACGTCATGTATGGCATCCGGGAACGCAAGGGATTCATCCAACTCACCGGCGAAATCGGCTCCGGCAAAACCACGCTCTGCCGGGCCGTCCTTGCGGAACTCGGCCAGAATGTCCAAACCGCCCTGATCCTGAATCCCTGCCTGACCGAAGCCCAGCTGATCCGGGCCATCCTCCAGGATTTTGGACTGAAGACGACCGGCAAGGACATGCTGACCCTGATCCAGACCCTCAACACGTTCCTGCTGGCCAAAATGGAGGCCAAAGAGAATGTCGCCCTGCTGATTGATGAATCCCAGAATCTTTCCCTGAAACTCATGGAACAGATACGGTTGCTGTCAAACCTCGAGACAACCCACCAGAAGCTGATCCAGATTGTCCTCATCGGGCAGCCTGAGCTGGCGGACAAACTGAACGATGCCTCCCTGCGCCAGCTGCGGCAGCGAATCACGGTTCGATACCACCTCGGCCCCCTCGACGAAAGCGAGATCGGGGCTTATGTTACGCATCGGCTGAAAACCGCCGGGGCCGATGGACGCCTTGTTTTTGAAAGCAAGGCACTCCACCTTGCCCACCGCTATTCGGGCGGGATTCCACGCCTGATCAACGCGGTTTGCGACAATGCCCTGCTGGCGGGATATGTCTCGGGAACCTGGTCCATCGACGGGAAGTGCATGAAGCGGGCCATCGCCCAACTTGAAGGGCACTGAGAATTTCTTTCTGGTTCCACTCTCCCGTTATGTTAAAATTCGGACTAACTTGACTTGCGGATTCATGAGAAAACCACTGCTATCTTTTCTTGTCCTCGCCCTGCTTGCAGGGGTGTCGCTTTCCGCCGAAACGATCCGGGTGGGCGTGATCCTGCAGCCCCCGCTGACCACCCTGGACAAGGATCAAAAAAAACCGGCGGGTCTTTGCATTGACCTGCTCGAGGATATCGCGGCTCGCGCCGGCTGGAAGTTCGTCTATCAGGTGGATTCCCGGACCTCCATCATCAATAAACTCACAAAGGGAGAGGTCGATCTGATCGTTCCGGCCCCACTCCCTCTCGACGGCTCTGACAAGCTGGATTACAGTCCGAGCGCCATTCTCATCTCCCATGCGCAAATCGTCGTACCTCCCGGCAATCCCGTCTCATCCCTTAAGGATTTGCATGGAAAAACGATCGCCGTGGTCCGTGATGACATTCATTACCTCCGTTTTCAGGAAGCCCTCCGGGACGCCCGCACAAAATGTCAGTTCCTGGAAATGCGGAATTATCCCGATGTTCTTCAAGCTGTTCAGGCGAAACGCGCGGAGGGTGGTTTGGTAGACCACTTTTTCAGTGCCGAAAACTCTGAATCATACGGCCTGGTCACCAGTCTCATCACCACAGGACCGGTGGATTTCCATTTTTCCGTGGCCCGCGACACGAATCGTCAACTCCTCCTTAAACTTGAATCAGAACTTGCATCCCTTAAACAAAACAAAAAATCCCGCTATTTCAAGACGCTCTCCCAATGGACCGGCTACCAGAAGCCCCTCTCTTTTCTTGCGAAGGCCAGCCTGATTCTCTTCGCCGTCCTGCTCGCAGGCGGACTGATTGCCGGATTCATCCTCCGCACTTCGAAGCAATTCGAACAGCGCGCCGAAAAACTGGCCGCCTCCAACCGTCAATTGCTGAAAACCGTGGATGACCATCTTCGCCGCGAGGAGGCCGCGGAGGCGAACAAGAACTGGTATCGCTCCCTGCTGAACAACACTCCGGATGCCATCCTGATTCACGGCGTGGATGCGAAAGGCCTACCGGGGAAATTTCTGGAAGTCAACGAAACTGCCTGCCTCCATCTGGGCTTCAGCCGCGAAGAACTGCTGGCACTGTCCCCTCGCGATGTCGAAATCAATTCCGAAGGCGGAGGCACCCCCCGTTATGCCAAAATGCTGTCAAAATGGAAGGACGCCCGTCTACCGGATGCATCGCCGGATCTCGGGGCTCTCGCCTCCCTTACCATTGAACTGTCGTTTCGCGCCAAGAGTGGCGCGGAAAAGCCCTTTGAAGTCACCCTCCGTATCCTCGCCCATGAGGGAAAACCCATCGTCTATTATCACCTGCACGATATCACCACCCGCCGGAAAGCCCAGGCGGCACTCAAGGAAAGCGAACTGCGTTTCTCTGACTTTTTCTCGCGCTCCCCCATCGGCGTCGCCTTGTATAGTCCCACCCGGGAGCTGACCGACGTCAATCAGGCCGCGATGGCCATGTTCGGATTAAGCGAGCGTTCCGCTTTTTCCGCCACCCGGCTCCTCGATTCCGGAAACCTGTCTCCTGAATCCCAGACGACCCTCTCGAAGGGAGGAACCGTCCGGTATGAAAATGTCACCGACTTCGACGCGGTAAAACGCGAAACCCGGTACCCGTCTACGCGGACAGGGAAAAGTCATTTTGACGTTCTGGTCACAAACCTGGGTTTAAATTCGGATTTCAAACCCAAAGGGTTCATGGTCCAAATCCAGGATATAACCGAACATCGCCGTGCCGAGGAAACGCTTCACCAGCATGAGCGGATGCTTCGCCAGGCCCAGAAAATGGAAGCCATCGGGACCCTGGCCGGCGGCATCGCGCATGACTTTAATAATATCCTCACCCCCATCATCGGCTATACCGAAATGGCCATGTTGACCGCCGGACCCGATGATCCCATTCAGCCCAATCTTGAGGAAGTCCTGAAAGCCAGCCATCGCGCCAAGGAACTGGTCAAACAAATCCTGACCTTCAGCCGCCAGACCGAACACGAAGTAAAACCCATCCGCCTGATTCCCCTGATCAAGGAAGTCATCCAGTTACTCAGGGGATCCGTCCCACCCTCCATCGAATTGCAAACCCAGATCCAGATCGAGCGCGATATTGTGAAGGCCGATCCCACCCAGATGCACCAGGTGATCATGAACCTGTGCACCAACTCACTCCATGCCATGAGGGACAAGGGCGGCATCCTGGAAGTCGGCATGCGTCCAATTAATGTGGACAGCCGGACGCGGGGAGCGATGGCCCGGCTGCGGTTTGGAGCCTACCTGGAAATCACCATCCGCGATACCGGTCACGGCATGGATCGCACGGTCATGGACCGGATTTTTGAGCCCTTCTTCACTACGAAGCGGAGCGGAGAAGGCACGGGCATGGGGTTGTCGGTGGTGCACGGCATTATCTCCTCCCTGCAGGGGATCATCACCGTGGAAAGCGAAGTCGGCAAGGGCACGACCTTCCATCTCTTCCTGCCCCTCATTGAACAGGCCGCAGAGCAAGTTTCCGCCTCAAACGATCCTCTGCCGCGGGGCTCCGAAGCGATTATGTTTGTGGATGACGAGCCCGGCATTGTTGCCATGGCAACCCAGATGCTCACCGCTCTCGGGTATCAGGTGACAACCGCCACGCGGGCCAAGGATGCTCTTGCGATCTTCAAACAGGAACCCAAACGGTTCGATCTCATCATTACCGACCAGATCATGCCGGGGATAACCGGCATGGAAATGGTTCGGGAAATGCACGCGATCCGGCGCGATATTCCCGCCCTGCTCTGCACGGGTTTCAGCAAGACGGTGCCCGATCAGGATCTCCTGGCGGAAGGCATCCATGAAGTCCTTATGAAACCCATCGTCCTGCGGCAGATCGCAGAAGCGATCCGAAATGCTTTGGATGCCGCCCAGGCTGTCAAAAAGGGTTCATAAGGCTTTCTGGAAGCCACTCACAACCATTGGCCGGAGCGCTGCCCCGTGAGCCGACCCTCTTCCAGGACCGGTGCCCCGTTCACCACGACATGGAAAATCCCCGCCGATAATCGGTGCGGGTCACTGTAGGTCGCCTCGTCCCGGATGGACTGAGGATCGAAGATCGTAATATCCGCGCCATAGCCAATCCTGATTTCACCCCGCCCTGAAAGTCCGAAATGACCGGCCGGCAAGGAGGTCATTTTCATCACAGCCGCCGCCAGTGGAACCGTTTTTCCGTCCATCGCCGCACGGAGAACTTTCGGGAATGTGCCGTACGCACGGGGATGGGGATAATCGTGACTCAGCGGCCCCCGGGGTGCCCGCAGGGACGCATCGGATCCGATCATGACCCAGGGTTGGGCCAGAATTTTCCACAGGTTATCCTCGCACATCCCCTGAAAAAAGGCGCTGGTCATCAGGACATCGGTCTCGATCAGGAACAGCGCCGCGTCGACCGGCTCCATTCCCAGACTTTCCGCCACCTCCTCCAGGGGCCGTCCCCGGAATCGGGCGTTTTCGTCGCTCGTGGACCCAATGGTAATACTGCCCCAGGATCGTTCGGAACGATTCCCGATCAGCTCGGCCCGCAGCCGGGCGCGGGAGGCTGGCTCTCGCAATCGCGCCAGTTCGGCATCACGCCCGCCCTCCGTGGCCCAATCCGGAAAAATAACATCCAGCTCGGTACACGAGGAAAGGTAGGGATACCGGTCCGCCGCCACCAAAATACCCGCTGTGCGGGCCCGTTCAATGGTCTGGAGCGCGGCATCAATCAAATGCCAATTTCCCGATCCGGCCGTCTTCAGGTGCGACACCTGCACGCGAACTCCGGTCGCGCGGCCCACGTCAATGGTTTCCTCAAGCGCCTCGATCAGTCGACTGCTTTCGCTTCGCATGTGGGAGGTATAAATTCCGTCTTTCCGCTTCACCACACGAGCCAGCGCTGTGATTTCCTCCGTCGTGGCGTACATTCCGGGGGGATAAATCAGGCCGGAGCTCAACCCCCGCCCGCCCTCATCCAGGCTCTGCTCCAAAAGCCGTTCCATGGCGGTCAATTCTTCCGCCGTGGCGACCCGGCCCGCATATCCCATCACCGAAGCTCGCAAGACATTGTGCCCGATCAGGGAAACCACATTGACTGCCGGCTTCACCTGCTCCAGCAACCTCCGGTATTCGGCCTGCGTGCTCCACGCCCCGGGATAAGGATGCGTCTGCCAATCCGAGGGCATTCGCGCGTCACCCAGCCGGGGCGCCGCCGAAGCTCCGCAGTTGCCAATCACCTCCGTCGTCACCCCTTGATACACTTTGCTCGTCGCCGAGGGCTCAATCAGGAGATAGGCATCGGAATGGGAATGGGTGTCAATGAAACCGGGGCAGACCATCCGGGCTTCGGCATCAAGACACTTCCGGGCCTCGGCTTTTCCGAGGTCACCAAGGGCCGTGATACGATCCCCGACAATCCCAATATCCGTCCGGACGGCCGGACTCCCCGTGCCATCCAGCACCATTCCGTTAATGACCTTCAGGTCGAACATGGCTCCGTCACCGGGGCATCGCCCTGCCCCTGCCCTGTCAGTAACGCCATGATATCCTGCTGCACGGCATCCAGCTCGGTCAGCTTCAGCTTGGGATCGGTAATGGCGAAGGTCTCCGCGGTCTTCTTGTGCTCGTAGATCACCACGCGTGACCCGTCTTCCAGAGTCTTAATCTCACGTTCCACCAGAACGCGCTGCCGTTCCAGCATGACGGCCAGAATATAAATAACGCTGGTCTTGGAAGCATCCGCCGCTTCAATTAATTCCCGAAGCAGCGTCTCGGCCGTTTCCTTCTTGATCCGGCGATCCGGCTCGGCGGACGGCATTTTGAAAAACCCCTTCCACGAACTGTAGCCGGGGTTCGCGGCCATTTCCGGAGCCCAGCATTTTTCGCAATAATCTCCCCGCGAGTAATCATGCTCCTGAAAAACGAGCCGGGTGTGATAAGGCTGCCCGTCCGTAAACCCCGCCTGGCACCCCGCACAAGCTGTTGATCGTGATTTGATATTCCAGTCCTGTGCCATTTAGGTATGCTCCATATATAAATCCCGCCCATCCCAGAGATAGATCACCCCGGAGATCGCGGTCAAAGCCGCCACCAGATGGGTCAAAAACATCGTCGCCGTTATGAAATAGACCTGAAATTCCAGCATAAACCGGGCGTGATCGGTCGCCGACAGGAGAGCCGGAAGGAGTTCCTCCTGCAAGGCAACCCCGAGCATGATGACAACAATCGTGATCGTCTGCCAAATCATCTTATGCTTGCCCCAGGGACCGGCAGAAAGGACTTTTCCCTGCTGGCTTGCCAGTAACCGCAATCCGGTAACCACAAATTCACGACTGATGATCGTGATGACAATCCAGACGGGCACCATTGAAATGGCCACAAAACTGACAAACGCGGCGCAAACCAGAATTTTATCCGCCAACGGATCCATCAACTGGCCGAAGATCGTGATCTTTCCCAGCCGTCGCGCCAGCATCCCATCCAGCCAATCCGATAGCCCGGCCAGCCCGAAAGTGAGCAAGGCCAGGGTCTTGCCATAGGGAATTCCCGAGGTCAGGAAGCCCGCCATCACGAACGTCAGGCCGATGCGCCCGACCGTGATCTTGTTTGGAAGATTCATTTCCGCCATAAGACAGGGAGTGTGCAAAGAGCGGGCGGGTCGTGTCAATGCTGATCGTCCCCGTCCAGAGATCCGCCGACCCGTTTTAGCGAGCGAGCCAGCACAATTAGTAAAACCAATGCGGCTAGGATAATGGCACCGGTCAAAAATCCAGGCTTATTGAGCCAGGCACCGAAGCCGACCCTGGCAGGCCGATAGGCAGGATTCTCACGGGACGGCCCCAGTGTCCGCGCCGTCGGCTGAAGCCCCTGCCGCACCGGCGTCAACACCGCTTCAAGATCATATACCGGCGCGGGAAGATTTTCTCCCCCATACAGCATGCGATAGGCACGGCCTGGCTCGACCAGCCATAAGACCCTGTAAACCGGCCCGAAACCGCGCAATCGCACCCCTGACAGGGGCGGGTTGTCGCCATTCAGAAGCGTCACACGCAACTGCCGGGCTCGCTGCTCGGGAAAATCGATCTCCACATCCGAACGGCCAAATCCCGGAAGATCCACATCCCGCACCCGCGCCTCAGCCAGAGTACGCCACCGGGCCACGCCGTTCTCAACCGTCTGGATTTGAACGCGGGCCAGTCGGCTGAAGTTCCGGGAGGCACTCACCAGCATCAACCGATTAAGGGGTAAGCGCGCCGTGTCGATGATGATTTCCGTCGTTTTCTCGTGAGTATTTTCCACGACCACCGGCGCGGGAAGATCCCATTCTCGCCGGGCCTCCCGCTGATTTTCAACCACTGAGTCATTTCTCCAGAATGCAATGTCATCCATGCGGAACGGAGTGCGCAGCAATTCCTGCGTTCGGATTTCAGCACCTGAATCCTGACCGCCTTTCTGCGTGACCAGCTTAACAAGCGGCTGGATCCGATCCTCCGACGCATTCCCAATCTCAATCCGGAAATTCGGTCCCGATCCCGCAGGGAGCACCACCTCTGTCCGGCGCACATCCAGGTAACGGCTGTAGTCGCAAATGTCGGCGTTTTGAACCAACGGTTGCCAAACCGCGCCATCCCTGCTGCCGGAGACCGAGACGGCCCGGGCAAAATCACGCAACGGCGTAACCACGTCAAACCCATCCGCACGGTATTCCGGCCGGGCCAGAACGAATTCAGCCTCAATCCGGTTGCCGGGCAACTCCCTGACAGACGTCGCCCGCGAACTAACGGGGCGGTGCACGATCCCGGTCTTGTTGATGAGAACCTTCTCAACGGCACGGGGAATCTCCACCCCGCGATCATCGATGACGCGGACATCGGTGTAGCCGTCGGACGCCGTCCGGTGCAACTCGAAATCCAGTGTCACAACGGCGGTTTCCGTGCGAACAGGAGCGGCCCCTTCCAGCGTCCGATCGAACTTGAAATGATCAGGATTCTGGGCCGCAAGCCCGAAACCGGGCACCAGGGCAATGAGAGTAACCAGGCTTTTTTTCAAGAGGGATCTCCTTCCGTCGGGGTTTGGAATCGCTGTCGGTACTTCAGGTATACAAAAGCGGCGCCGAGTAGCATGATGCCGAGGACGATAAACGCCACGATCTTGTAGAGCGCGTCGAGGTTTGCGAGATCCGAAAAGAAAATCTTCAGAACCACCACCACGAAGCCCAGAAGGCCGGCATAGCGCAGCCCCTTAACGGATCGGACGAGACCGAATAGCAATAGCGTAAGCGCATAGGCCGCCCAGAGTAGCGTGATGCCCCCTGCCCGCAGCCCCGGCACAAACCAGGCGAGCGCGGTATTCATCTCCAGCGACAAATACACGAACAGCAGCACCAGCGCGGCAATGCCGACGATTCGGCCGACGCGGCGGCCCGGCTCATTCCCCCGCGACTGGAAAAAGATCAGGGAGAGCAGGCCGATACACAACCCGAAATCCACACACCGGATCAGCGCCAGCCCCGGAAGATAGTCACCCCCATAACACCAGGAACGACTGTTCATGTTTAACCGCCACCCATCCATATCAATCACGAGCAACTTGATTACCAGCCCGATGGCGAGGAATCCAAGCGCCTGCGGAACCCACTTGGCACCATCCTGCCGCGCAACGGCCAACAAGAACAAACCGAGCGCAAACCACGCCAGCGTCATGGCCGGAACCGAAAGGGCAGGCCAGAAAAACCCGCAGGTGCGGTACAACTCGAAGTGGGCATAAACAAACAGGACGCCGCAACCCAACGCCGCGATCAGGCCACCGGCCGCGCCCTGCCAGGAATCGGACGCCAGGTCATTTTCCGGAGCCACCGCAAGGGGCCCCGAGGCCGGGGGCCGTCGCAGGAATTTCCACGCGGCTCCAAGTGAAGCGATCGGCACACCGATCGACAGGAGCCGCTCGCCGGCAATCTTAAGGTAGGCCACCCACGTGGTGTCCGGCGGGAGCCACGGGGAGAACTGCCGGTGCATATCCCAGAAGGCGAGACGACCCACCGATAACAAACACGCGGCACAACCGAGCAGGCGCAGGAACCGGCTGTCGATCTTGCCGGCCAGCCACAGCATCACCACGCCCTGTAATGCCCAGCTTGTCGTAATCCACTGCCTGGACAGGACCAGAGAAGGCGTCATGGCCGTAAACAGTGCGGCCAGCGCCAGGAACGTGTAGAGCAGGCCGCGATCCCGCCGCTTACCCGCAAGAAAAACCCGCGTGAGTACTATGAAAAACACCGCCAGCGCCAGGGCCGGAAAGGCCGCAAACTTTTCAGGATAACCGGTCGTGATCACCCGATGGGTCAGGCCGAAGAACATCACCGCATTGGCCATGATGCCAAGCAGTTCCAGCAGGCCGGCCTTCACGCCATGCGCCAGATTGTGCAGGATCATCACGGCGGCATAGAGAATAAAGAAGCCGACGAGAAAGGGCAGGACGTCAACGAAATCGGTGACAATATACTGCTTGGCGATTGCTGCTGTCGCCAGGCCGTAGGTCAGCACCAGACCCAGATAATTCAGGAGGGGCCAGTGCCGGCGACGGGCGATGCCCAGGATACCGACCCCAAGCAGTAGCATATAGCCGAAAAAGCCCGAAAAGTTCTTTTCGCCGGTGCTGAGCATCACGGGCGTCCCGTAACCGCCGAGGATGCCGAGTACGGCGACGAGCAACGAGTTCAGCCGCACCGCCAGCGTTCCGGCGACCAGTGTCACCAGCGCCATCAGGCCGAAGGCTGCCAAGGCCCCGATCAAGTGGTAGAAATTGCAGGCGGCAAACATGCTGAAGTAGAGGATCGCCAGACCGCCGCCAATCAACCCCTGCCCCACCAGCTGGTAGGGCTTCCCGATCATCCTCACGCCACCGACCAGCATACCCACGCCAGTCAGAACGCTTAACGCCACACGGGCCTCAGGGCCGAGCATCCCATGCTCAATGGAATACTTGAGGAAAAAACCGACACCGACGACCACGACAACGATGCCCGCCCGCAGAAGCCAGTTTGTGGCCACGGCGAATTCCCATGAAGTGCCCGGCCGGCGGAATTCGTCGCCAATCACAATCCAGTTCCAAATCTTTCTCAGGATATCCGCCGCCTTGGTCTGGAATTCATTTGGCTCTCTTGGTGGGGGCATGATCGGCGGGGGAACGTAGGCCGGTTTTTCCTTCGGTATGGGCGGGGGCACGAAAACAGGCTTCTGAACGGGCATGGATTGCGCAACGGGAATCACCGGCGCCGGAACCGGAACAATCGGTTTCGGTTGGGCGGGAGGCGTCTCGCGGCGCGCCAGCAGAATGGCCAGCACATCAGCCTGCCGCTTTTGCTCGCCCCGGAGCCTGAACATCAG
>CAZOZF010000061.1:0-14993 GCA_964584205.1 uncultured Verrucomicrobiota bacterium | reverse complement strand
CCGGACTTGGCGTCGGATCAGGCTCCCGCAGCGTCACTGGTTCAGCCGGTGTTTCAACCGTTTCTACAGGTATTTCTTCTGGTAGGGCGAAGCCTCCGGCTGAGCCGGATTCCTGTTGGGAAACTGGCTCCGTCGCCACCGGCATTTCCACCACGACAGGCGCGGGCTCAGGAATGATAACTGGTTCAGGCGCCGGACTTGGCGGTGGCGCTGGCTCTGGCGCGACAGCCACCGGTGGTATGACAACAGGCGTTGGCGGTGGTGGTATGACAACAGGCGCTGTCGCTGACGTCGGTGTTATTGGCAGCGGTACCACGGGAATGACCGGCGGTGGCGCGACCACCGGTAGCGCGACCGGCACGACCGGCGGAACCGGCACGGCGACCGATGGATCCGCCAGCGTGGCCACCATGGCTTTCGCCGCGTCCTGCCAGAGGACGATCACCGGACATCGCCCTGCCAGAAGCGTTGACACGGTTGAGTAGATGGTCGGGCAACAGAGGAAGCCGACGGTCTTTCTGCCCGATGCCGGGCGGGCCTCATCATCCAGCATCCTGGTCAGCCGCTCTCGGGCGGCCGTTGGATCGGCCGGAAGAGTGACGACGAACAGGCGGTAATTTGCCGCTATCAAAACAGGCTCCAGACTGGGAATCAGGGCGAGGGATTCGGCCGGGCTACTGGCGGAGAGGACCAGAGCGATTTCCAGGTTGGGACGTTGAGATTCGGGAGTCTCGATTTGAGACGGCTGTGGAATCGAAGCGGGCACCATTCCTAGCGCCATGTTTCGGGCGGTCGTGTTCGCCTGGTAGCCAAGCTGACGGACGGCGGCGAGGATCCGCTGCTGGGTGTTAGGACTAATCCGGCGCTGGCTGGCCTTACCATTCAGGGTTGATGACACCGTCGAAAGGGCAACGCCAGCCGCTTCGGCAACGTCCTTAATGGTTGGGTTCGTGCTCATGCAAAAGCGCTTTAGCATTGAGGCTTATGTGAAGGCAAGTTTTATCAAACACTTCCTTGATCATTCCAGTTCAACCGGATACTTTTGCCACCAACACCATGGCACGCATCAAACAAACTGGCACGAGTGATTCCGCAGCCAACCTTGGCTTTGAAACCAAACTTTGGCAGGCGGCCGACAAACTCCGGAACAACATGGACGCGGCGGAGTACAAGCATGTTGTTCTCGGGCTGGTTTTTCTCAAATACATCTCCGACACTTTCGAGGAGCACCACGCCAAACTCATTACGGGGAAAGGCGACTATGCCGGGGCGAATCCCGAGGATCAGGATGAGTATAAGGCGGAGAACGTTTTCTGGGTGCCACCCGCCGCACGCTGGACTTATCTTCAGAACAGCGCCAAGCAGGCGACCATCGGCAAGATCGTGGATGACGCCATGGTCGCCATCGAGCGCGACAATCCCCGTCTGCCTCTGGTTCCTGACCAAGGATAAGACAGGTAGGGCGAACCGTCCCGGTGAGCCGCAGCGTCGAGATCGTCGCAAACAGACCCTGTTCATCGACGCCCGCAAACTCGGCACCCTGATTGACCGTGTGCACCGCGAGCTGACGGAAACCGACATTGCCAAGATCGTCAACACTTACCACGCCTGGCGTGGTGAAAAGGGTGCCGGCAAATACGAAGACGTAGCCGGGTACTGTAAATCCGTCATCACCGCCGAGATTGCCACACATGGCCATGTTCTGACCCCCGGCCGGTATGTCGGTGCGGCCGAGGTAGAGGACGACGGCGAGCCCTTTGAGGAAAAGATGCCGCGCCTCGTAGCGGAACTGAAGGGTCAGTTTTCGGAGTCGGCCAAACTTGAGGCTGTGATTCGCGCCAACCTGAAAGGGCTGGGGTATGGCGGCGGCTGACACCATAACCTCAATGTGGCGGGCTTCCGGTTGACCATGGCGTATGGACTTCTCCCGCACACAAGCCTCATTAATCGCGTCAAGCGGTAGGGCGACCTCGATAAGTTAGCGTGGGGATTTGATGGGGTAGTCACTCATGGGGAATTATAATGAAGGCGGGGGTGTTGGTTGGTCCAATAATCCCGGGTAAGCTCGTTCGATTTCGCTGATCAGGAAGTCGGCGAAGCAACCGAGCCCTTGTAGGTTATGCGGATTGGATCGGGGTTGTTGGGCTTTGTTGAGTTTCAAGTTCTTCAGTGAATTCCAACTGATGAAATCCGCCGGTAGCCCACCTTTGACGTAACCGGGGAAGATCCTTTCAATTTCCGGGAGATAACCGCCTGAATGAAGCGGTGTGGCGAAGTGGCCTCTGGCACCAAAACGGAGCCATTCCTGCAAGCGTTCTTCATCCAAATGAAGGGCGTAGAAGTCTTCGAAGTTGTGATACGAGAAAAGGAAATCCGGAATGCCTGCGGACTTATGCGCGTAGAGGTCCGCGCAATGCTTGTCGTTGCGGTGGTAGAGGTCGAAGTCCGCCCAGATTTGAATGGAGAACTTCTTGTTTTGTCTACGGGTTTCGTTGTAGCGGTTCTTTAGTTTCCCGAAGGTGCCGGTTTTGACAATCACCCTTTCCGGCACAATGAAACGCAACGGCGGCTCGAAAGCCCCATCGGCAGTCTCTTGTTCAAGAAAACTTTGCAAACGCTGCAAATAGGTCCACTCGGACTCTCCTTCGCACACGATGATATGACGGGTACAAGCCATGATTCAGGTCACAGTGCTGGATGGGGGATGCCGGAATAGAATCCGGCAAGATATTGTTTGCGGAAATTCGTGACGTTGCGGATCTCTGCGCCATTCTTCTTGGCGTCAACCAATCGCTGAACCAAGGTGCCGTTCGCTTTGGTTTTTCGGACCAGTGCAATTTCAGACAGGCGGAGCATTGAATCGTCTAAAAGGTCGGTATTATGCGTAGTGACGATAAGCTGCGCCCCGTTTGGGTTATGGCGGCGCATTTTGAACATCATCACGATTTCCCGCATGAGCAAGGGATGCAGGGATCGCTCCAGTTCATCCACGAGCAGAACGCCCCCCGTCTTGAGCGTAAAAAGGACCAGTCCGACAAGACCCGCAAGTCGCTGGGTGCCTGCAGACTCCTGTTTCATGAAATCGAGTTGGGTGGGGTTGCCCTTGATGTCTTGATGGGTTGCGGTGATCTGCACTGCGTGCCTGACTCCGGTTTCGGATTTCCGCGTAATAGTCCCATGAGGGACTCGCTCGTCTGGTGCCAACTCTCGCTGACCAATGTCAATGCCGGCGATGTCAATATCCAGACGTCGAACAACATCCGTAATGGCCTGAAGAGCCGCCTTTTCATCCCCGTTGAGTGTTGCAGCTAGGATTTCAACGGAAATCGGAAGCGGAAGGTCGAGTTCATTTGGGTACATCATCACCTTGCCGGTGAAAAAGGCAAAGGCGTTCCTTAGATCCTGGTTTAGTCCTGAGTAGCCAAGACCAATGCGATGAAGAAAAGGCTTGGTTTGCCGACCTTCGCCATCGGAGCACTCAACGCGCAGAATCTCGGCAAGCTTGTCCTTTGAATAGGTTTCGGAAAGCAACTGAGGCGCAGGCTGGACATTCATGCTCAGGATCGTGTAGATCGGTTTCCCGTCTTTCGCCAAGGACTCCTCCAGGATTTCTGCACCGTTGTATTGAATACGGTATTCAAAAAGCCTTCCACCCATGATGAATTCCATCGCGAAGGTGGTGTTCTTGAACTTCGGGTTCAGCAGGTTGGGTTCATAACATTTGGCCAGTGGGCCACCCTCACGGAGCAACCGCTGGAACACACCAAACGCCTTGAGGAGATTGGTCTTTCCCGAGGCATTGGCGCCAAAAAAGGACATGCACGGGACAAGGCGCGCTTTATTGGCGGCCTCAATGAACGGTATGACCTCCTGGTCTTGGTAGCCATTTGGTGCCTTCCCCTCACCGTAGGTAAAGTCCAATTTCAGCTCCAGTATGGATCGGAAATTCTGAATAAAGAATGAAGATAACATGGTATTAGTTCCTTTTTGACGAATATCTGCTAAAAAGCACATTTCGTCAAGAAGGATAAACATATTTTCTGCTTATATTTCATTTTGAAATGTCGTATGGCTAGCGCGATTGAGAAGCGCATCGAGGTCAAAATTCACCGAGGCGAAAGGTAAGGGGAAAAAATCCCTGAAAATCATGGACCTCATGCGCCAATCCCCTGACATCACCATCCCCGAAATGGCGGAAATCATCGGTATTACGGGGCGTGGCGTTAGGAAGCAGATCGAGAACTTGAAAGCACAGGGCAAGCTCCGCCGCGTCGGCCCCGACAAGGGTGGCCGCTGGGAAGTGTTGTTACCCGCGCCAGACGCCGCACGGAGAGGAGCGGGTCATGGCGGGTGAATCGAGCACGAATCCAATGGAGATTCCTACTGCTCCCGACGGCTGGCGAGTCATGCAGTTTGCGGAATCGGCGAAGTTGGAGAAGCGGATTTGTAGCAACATGAAGGGTTTTGGCCTCGAACTTAAGTAATGTGAAAAGACTTCTTGAAGCACCGTTGGGTCTCGTGGACTATCGCGCTCAGCAAACCCGCCGGGCCTCTGTCGTAAGGCAAGTTATCTCTCGGCGGGTCTTTTTTGAAATCCGAGTGTGTTCTTCAGGGAAGGAGTGCGGCAATGGAGTCTGATCTGAAAAAGAAGAAGACCCTGGCACCTATCGGCCGCAAGGGGCTGAGGAAGGTCATCCAGGGTCACGATCAAGACGCTAATCAATCTTCAGTCGGGAAGCAAGCAAGTCCAAAATTAAAAGTCGTGATTGTTCCTGATGCAGTTGACGCATCGAGCGGAGTCGAAACGCCATTCGGTCACCGTTGGTGGTGGTCGGGGATGAGATTGCCAGGCACCTGGCCAGGGCGACCTCGCTAAAGAAGCTCGGCATCTCGGCCCTGTCGATCGACGCGGATCCCAAGAAGGATCGGTGGCTGTTTTAGGGAAAATGGGGCTTCATATTCCAGTCCGATGGTGTTATTAATTCCGTAGTTCATTTAGATGAGGTGTGCTGCGAATGTGACGGCGTTATCTGTTCATAATCAAGGTCTTGCCGATGGTGCGTCATGCTTTGGCGTGGCGTCGACGAACGGGGCCGTGGACAGCACGCTTGAGGCGAATCAAATGACTGCGCCCTTTGAAGCGTTGGAGATGGCCTCCAAAAACAGGGTTGATGTCGCCAGTCTGTGGGGACAATGGCCGGGTGACGAGAGTATTGATGAGCTGTTGGCTATGTTGGATAACAGAAGAAACAGTGGAATGAGTTTATGATTACGAAACTAACAGTCGAGTCCTTTAAGACACTTGAGAAGGTCGACATCGATCTTGGTCAGGTGAATGTATTCGTTGGCGCGAATGGTAGCGGAAAAAGCAACCTGCTGGAGGCTATTGGCGTCCTGTCTGCTGCCGCAGATGGCAAGGTCAATGATCAGGTATTACTGCAGCGTGGGGTGCGCCCTGGATTGCCGCAACTCTATAAGTCCGCCTTTTCCGCCCATCTTCCGCCTCATATCTTTTTTGGAGCCCATAATGACAGGTCCAGCTATGAAGTCGCGTTGCATAATCCACTGGACGAATCGGGGAAACCTTGGCGCTACAAGACGGAGTCATGGTTACAGGGCACCAGAAATCTCGCAAGTCGGTCACCCGCCATGGCCGGGAATCCAAATACTGAAGTTGGACTTGCGAATGCAAAGGCCATCGAAATGAAACCAGGCAGTCCCGGCCTGAATTTACTGAAACTGCTTCAGAACTACGTTGTGTTCTCGCCAACGACGCCAGTTTTGCGCGGGACGGCTCCCGAAACCCAGCCGCGACAGCCGGTGGGGCTGCATGGGGGTAGGTTGCCGGATGCGGTGGGAGAGTTGCTCGCCAGGGTGAAGAAAGATACGACTGCCGCCAAAGTTTGTGAAGAGGCTTTAAGTTTGATCGATTGGGCAAAGGACTTCCGCTGTGAGTCGGCGGACAAGGTTCCGATTTCCCCGGCGGCGGGGGCAACCCCTCGGGTTATCCGCTTTGTGGATCGCTACATGCGGGAGGGGCGGAATGTGTTATCTGGGTACGATGCAAGTGAAGGCGCTCTCTATGTCCTTTTCCTTGCCGTGCTCGCGGCACATCCGGATAGCCCTGTTTGCTTTGCTGTGGATAACGCGGACCACGGATTAAATCCCCGACTTGCCCGTGCCTTGGTTTCGCATTTTTGCCAATGGGTCTTGAGCAATGCGCAACCGCGACAAATACTTCTCACGGCGCATAACCCTCAGGTCCTGGATGGCCTTCCTCTCTGGGATTCGCGTGTGCGTTTGTTCACCGTATCCCGCACTTCCAAAGGACGGAGCAGTATTCGACGCGTGGAGGTGACTGAGCAGATGGTTGAGAAGGCAGGCAAGGATGATGGGACGTTGTCGCGCCTTTGGGTTATGGGGCACATTGGCGGGGTGCCGAATGTCTGACCTGTTGCGTGTGGGGTTTGTGGCTGAGGGTCCAACAGACTACATAACTCTGCACGTGGTTGACCAGCGCATTAAGACTCCGCCGCAGGACTTACCCTTAAGGATGCCTTGTTCGAAACCTTGCAAAACGCCCTGTCCGCGTCCTCGGCAGATTACTGACGCTCTCAGACAGACCATTCTGGGTTGGCTCAATGAAACCCAGGTGCCGCCGAGAACGGTTCTATGTGTTCCTGCCCGGAGTATTGAGACATGGGTGTTGGTGGCACTTTTCCCTGATGACGCGACTGCGTTGAAATCGAATGTTGAATGCCGTCGCCTGAATCCTGCCATTCCCGAGGAGGCCCGAGCCGATTGGATCGCTGAATAATGTGCAAAAGCGCTTTTGCATTGGAGTTTTGAATGGTTCATGAGTGATGATCAAAATGGGGGAGACCAGCCTGCCTTGGCGGTGACGCCTCAGGGGCATCTGGTATGGATTGGACATGATGGCGAAGTGTGGCCGATGGAAGCGGCTGCCCGGCGTGTTGAAGCGGCTTTTTCCGGCGGGGTTCCTTCGGGCTTGTTGCATCTGGCCGCCCGGGAGACTGAGTCGCAATTACCTGCCGTCCCGGCGTACTGGCGTAAATTCGCCTCCCTTTACCTGACCCGGTATTGCCACAAACCGGAATTGGTTGCGGATCTGCCTGTGCGTCCCCCGGATGAGGCCGAGCTGACGGCGATGGTTGAGCATGCTCCTCCGATGGTCGGTGGGGAATATTTATCAGTCGAGGTACTGGGGGCTATTTGGAAGACCCTCGATGAGGGAACCCGGGCTGAGGCGGGGCGTTGCTCGGGAGGGGTGGAGGGGTTCCTGAAGGGGTTGGGTCCGATTTGGCGGATGGTTGGGCGTGTTTGTTTTCATCTGGCTGAGAACCCCAAGAATCCAGAATTCCCTTTCGCCTTCATGGCGACGTATTCCATGGGGGTCTCCTCGGGCGGGCAACTCCAGTACAGCCCCTTGGGGAAGGCCTTACGCGACAACATCGGGGAGAATCAAAAGATCGGCTTGCTGAAACTTCTGACTCCGGTGCATCGCGCCGCGCTGAAGAGCGGGTGGGTTCAGGCTTTGGTGGATAGCGGGGATCTCTTCAAGCCTCTGGCATGGCGACCGGATCAAGCCTTTTGCTTCCTGAAGGAAATCCCGGTGTTTGAGGAGAGCGGCGTGGTGGTGCGTCTTCCGGAACGCTGGGGTGGCAACCGGCCTGCGCGACCGGTAGTCAGCGTCCGGGTTGGCGAGGAACGAAAGGGGGGACTGGGCTTGGATGCCCTGCTGGATTTCAAAGTGGCCGTGACGCTGGGGGGCGATGCGCTGACTCCGGACGAATGGAAGTCCCTGATGGAGGCTTCGGGTGGCCTGGTGATGATCCGGGGGCGTTGGGTTGAGGCGGATCCCGACAAGTTGCGGGAAACCCTGGCGCAATGGAAGAAAGCCGAGAAGGCGGCGGCAGAGGGAGTGCCGTTCGGCGAGGCTCTGCGGATGCTGGCGGGGGTCGGGTCGGGGCCTGCTTCTGCGGGCGCCGAGGGCGACCCGGAAACCAAGGCCTGGCTCGGACTTCAGGCGGGAACCTGGCTCGATAACACGTTGGCTTCGCTCCGGGATCCAACCCGGTTAGGGCATAACAAGATCCATCACGGACTCGACGAGGTGTTGCGTCCTTACCAGCAAACCGGAGTGGAATGGCTGAGGTTTATGAGCACGCTGGGTCTGGGGGCTTGTCTTGCCGATGACATGGGTTTGGGTAAGACCATCCAGGTGTTGGGCTTGTTGGCGGCTCGGAAGCATGATCGGGGTGGCCAGGCGAGTCATCCCGGGTTATTGGTTGCGCCTGCCTCGCTTCTGGCAAACTGGCAGTCTGAAATCAAACGCTTTGCGCCAACCCTGAAAACCCGCATTCTGCATCCCTCGGATTTGTCGGGCGAGGACTGGAAGCGCTTTCAGAAGGATCTTGCCAAGGCGGTTTCGGGAGTGGATCTGGTACTCACCACCTATGGGATGGTGGCGAGATGGGAGGACTTGCGGCGGCAGGACTGGGATCTCGTCATTCTGGATGAGGCGCAGGCGATCAAGAATCCCGGGGCGCGCCAGACCAAGGCCGTGAAAGCGCTGCGTGCCGCGCACCGGATTGTCCTCACCGGAACGCCCATCGAAAACCGGCTCGGCGATTTATGGTCGCTTTTTGATTTTCTCAATCCCGGGTTGCTCGGCTCGGCCAAACAGTTCGGCGAGTTTCTCAAGGTCGGCTCCGGTGACGGCGAGCGGTTGGGGGCGTTGCGGGGGCTGGTTCGGCCCTATATTCTCCGGCGTCTTAAAACCGATAAGCGGATCATTGCCGATTTGCCGGACAAGACCGAGGTCAAGGCGTATTGTCCGTTGTCGCGTAAGCAGGCGGTGCTCTATGAACAGTCGATCCAGGAGATGAAAACCAAACTGGAGGAGGCTGAGGGGATGGCGCGGCGCGGTTTGGTATTGGGCTATATCATGAGACTCAAGCAAATCTGCAATCATCCCTCGCATTGGCTCCGCGATCAGGCGTTTGGCGCCGAGGAGAGCGGAAAATTCATCCGGCTCCGCGAGCTGGCCTCGGAAATCGCCCAGCGGCAGGAAAAGATGCTCGTGTTTACCCAGTTCCAGGAAATGACCCAGCCTTTGGCGGCCTGTCTGGCCGAGGTGTTCCGGCGGCCTGGTTTGATTCTTCACGGGGCCGTCCCCGTCAAGGACCGGCGTCGGCTGGTGGAGACGTTCCAAGGAGAGGCGGGGCCGCCCTTTTTCGTTCTGACCACCAAGGCCGGCGGCACCGGCTTAAACTTGACGGCGGCATCGCATGTGGTTCATTTTGACCGGTGGTGGAACCCGGCGGTTGAAAACCAGGCCACTGACCGTGCTTTCCGTATCGGGCAGAAGCGCAATGTGCTGGTTCACAAGTTTGTATGCCGGGGCACGTTCGAGGAAAAGATCGATGTCATGCTGGAGGAGAAGGCCTCCCTGGCCCGTGATGTGGTGGACGGGGAAGGCGGCGAGTTCAAGCTGACTGAGATGAGCAATGAGGAACTGATGAGATTTGTCTCGCTGGACATTGGTCGGTCGGGCGAAGTTCAATAAATGATCGAAGGGAATGTGATATGAGCCGATGGAGACGAGGACGAAGTTATAGCCGCTACGATATGTACCCGCCTTATGTGCCCGTGGCCGTCCGGAAAGAACGGGCCGCGAAGGAGGCGGCGAAATTGCTGAAAAAAGGAGCGACCCATCAACCCGTAAGGCTGGAGGGGAAGACCATTGCCCGAACCTTCTGGGGTAAGGCGTGGTGTGAGAACCTGGAATCCTACAGCGACTATTCGAACCGGTTGCCGCGCGGACGGTCCTATGTCCGGAACGGTTCCGTCCTGCATCTTGATATCCGGCGTGGCGAGATCGAGGCGCTGGTGAGCGGGAGTTCACTGTATAAGATCAAGATCGGTATCAAGCCCGTTGATCCAAAGCGGTGGAAGCGCCTGCGGCATGAATGCACCGGATCCATTGGATCCCTGATGGAACTGTTGTCCGGCAAACTGTCCGAGCGCGTTATGGGGGTGATGACCAGCAAGACGGGTGGATTATTCCCTGCGCCCGCCGAGATCGAGCTGGATTGTTCCTGTCCCGATTGGGCCGAAATGTGCAAGCATGTGGCGGCGGTCCTGTATGGAGTGGGTGCCCGGCTGGACGCGAAGCCGGAACTGCTCTTCCTGTTGCGGCATGTGGATCATGCGGAGCTGGTGAGCCAGTCTGGCGCGGTAGAGGCGCTGACCACAGGGCGGGGTACCGATGCGGTTGCCGTGCTCGATAGCACCGAAGTGGCGGATGTGTTTGGTATTGAGATGGCCGAGGCACCCGTGATCCCCAAGGCGTCCAGCCGGAAGGATCTGAAGGCCCGGCCGAAACCCAAGGCCGGAAAGAAGGCGGGAACGAGGGCGAAACCCACGCCCCGGAAAACGAAAATAAAATGATAAAAAAACAGCCATTTGATCGACAGAAACACGTCTACCGAAACGATGCTTTCGTTGAACTAGTAAAGGATGCAGTCCGCTTTTTCAACGGCACTCCTGTTCTCCCACTGCCACCACAGGAGAGTTTCTTGGGAACAGGTGTCTATGCGATTTACTACATCGGCAAGGCTCCGCTTTATGCGAAATACGGTGAAATTAACAGGTTGGCATACAGAGACGCTATTTATGTTGGCAAAGCCGTGCCGACAGGTTGGCGTCAATCGCGAGCATCTGACAACCCATTGGAGCAATCCCGAGAACTCTGCAATCGATTGCGAGAACACGGTCGAAGCATCAGGGGCGGTTCCGGCTTATCCGCAAAAGACTTTATGTGCCGTTTCATGATTTTTGAAGACGCCGGTTCAGATATGATTGGGACAATCGAAGCCGCATTAATCAAGCTACACAGGCCATTGTGGAATTCCACAGTCGATGGGTTTGGGAATCACGACCCCGGAAGTGGGTGGTATGAGCAAGCAGTATCTGACTGGGATGTACTCCATCCTGGAAGACAGTGGGCAATAAAATGCAAGGGCACTCCAAGAAAGCGAACCGCTATCCTTGCGGACATCAATGCTCACTTAAGTAAACTCTCGGTGACGCAATGAAGTCCTTGGAACTGTTTTCAGGAGCAGGGGGGCTCGCGAAGGGCCTCGAACTTTCAGGGTTTGAGCATAGTGCATTTGTGGAATTCAACAAAGACGCCTGCGCCACACTGAGGCGTAATTTCGACGCAGATAAAGTATTTGAAGGGGATATACGTGAATTTGATTTCAGTTCTCTTTCAGACATTGATGTTGTTGCTGGCGGGCCCCCATGTCAGCCGTTTTCATTAGGAGGGAAGCATGGCGCATTCAATGACAACCGCGACATGTTTCCCTATGCAGCCCGAGCGATTGAATCGCTCACGCCAAAGGCCTTTGTTTTTGAGAATGTAAAGGGGTTGTTGAGGGATACATTCTCGGAATACTTTCGATACATCATTCTTCGATTAACTTTTCCCGATGCACATACCGCTTTGACGGGCACATGGCGTGAGCATCTCGCCTCCTTGCAAAACATAAATTACGACCGTTATGACGGAATCAAATACCGCGTAAAGAAAACATTGGTGAACGCAGCCGATTACGGGATCCCACAGTGCCGAGAACGTGTCGTGATTGTCGGCATTCGCTCGGATATTGATGCCGCCTGGGAATTTCCTGATGCTACGCACAGCGAAGAGCGGTTATTATGGGACAAATTCGTTACCGGTTCTTATTGGGATACGCACAAGATCGTCAGGGCACACCGCGAAGTGTGTCCTGAAACGTTAATGCCGAGGCTAAACGACTTGCGTAACACCTTCGGGTTTTTCCAGCCGGAATTAAGACCATGGCGAACCGTGCGCGACGCGTTAAAGGATGTCCCGGATCCGAGAGCTAAGCATGGGATACCTGACCATATCTTTCGCGATGGTGCGCGAACATATGCAGGGCACACAGGGAGCGATATGGACGCGCCTGCCAAAACAATCAAGGCTGGCGGACACGGTGTTCCGGGTGGCGAGAATATGATCAGGTTTCGCGACGGTTCAGTGCGATATTTTACCGTTTACGAGGCGAAGTTAATCCAGACGTTTCCACGCGAATTCGCGATAACTGGTACGTGGGGCGAAGCTCTACGGCAGATAGGGAATGCTGTCCCTGTGGCTTTGGGGCAACAAATAGGCGATGCACTATTCCGGAAAATACAGGCTCAAGTCACGAAATTGAATAGGTTTCAACGCCAAAATGCACAGGGTATATGCGTCCATGAAAAGACAGCTTCCTATCGCGTGCGCGATCCCAAGCGCAGGCCGTTAGTCTCAACAAAACGCTGTTCACATACAACCTACCTGAAAACGGTCAAGTTGACGAAGAACGGTTTCGGAGGAGAGATCTTATGATGCGACAAGTCTGTTGGATTGAAAAACTTGAGGATGGAATCAAGCGTGATGTGAGGTGGACGGTTGAGCAGGGCCGGGTGAAGTGGCAGTTCAAGCGATCCGATGAGGAGCGGTTTGATTATACGACGCCGCCGACCCGGGAGGATTGGGATAATTTCATGGAGCGGATGGAGAGCCGGTACCAGCGTCGGAATATTTCCTTCGATGATCTCCAGCTTGCCCGTAAGGCGCGCGCCAAGGCGTTGGGGGAGTGAGGCGTGAGATGATGGCGGATGGTCGCGGTAGGCGACGGTTGGTGTACCGCCTTCAGGCGGCGGTCCAGAGAAGGCCGGCTAAAGCCGGTACACCAGCGGCGGGAACCTCGAACGCTTGCCTTAAGTAAGTGCCATTCAGATGTAAGGTGTAAGACGTGATGAACCTTAAACCATTCTGGAAAAAGGCGCTGGGGGAGATGACTCGGGCGGAGTGGGGCCGGTTGTGCTGTGGCTGCGGGCGGTGTTGCGTCCTGAAATACGAGGATTCCAAGTCACGGGTTGTCAGTTATACAAAATGGGCCTGCAAGTATCTGGACCTGGAAACCTGCCGTTGTACCTGTTACCGGGACCGGGCCAGGAAAATGCCGGAATGCGCGGATCTTTTTGTGAGTTTTGAAAAGGTCAGGAAATGGCTTCCAGCCAGTTGTTCCTACCGGTTGCTGGCGGAGGGGCATGACCTTCCTTCCTGGCACCCCCTGATTACCGGCGATCCAGATTCCACGCGGAAGTCGGGGATGTCTGTTCGCGGGCACGTGATACACGAGCTGTTCTAGCCCCCTCACCCCATCCCTCTCCCTCAAGGGGAGAGGGTGCAGATCATCTTCAAGGGATCGTCTGATCCATTCCCTCTCCCCTTGAGGGAGAGGGTCAGGGTGAGGGGTTTCCGGACCGCGGCAAGTTACTTGAAGAGTTCTTCCACACAGCGGGTATTGGAGAGGTCGGAGAGCACGACGTCGGCGCCAGCACTCTTCAGCACCTCAATAGTGAATTTTCCCGTTGCGACAGCCACGGCCACCGCACCGATGGCATGGGCAGCCGCAATGTCATTGGGTGTATCCCCGACCAGAAAGAGCCCCTTCAGCGTCTGCCCAGGCTCCAGTCGGGCATGAACCCGTTGAAGCGCGAGCCGGGCGATTTCGTTTCGGTCGGCATGTTCATCTCCAAATGCCCCCAGCACAAAGTGGTTGTGGAGGTTGAACTGCTGAAGTTTGATCCAGGCGCACGCCTCTACATTGCCGGTGACCAGTCCAAGAAGCACAGCCGGATTTCCAGAAAGGGTTTCCAGAAGCTCGCGAATTCCGGGATACAGAACCAACTGAGCCTGATGGGCCGCCGCAGACAGTTCCAAGGGAAGCTGGCGGTGAAACCGGTCACAATCGTTTTGCGTCAGGGGAAGTCCCCGACGTGCCATGACCTGTTGCAGGATGTTCAGGTCTGTGTTCCCCGCAAAGGTGATATACGACAGGTCATCCTTGAATCCGAAGGTGGTTTCCAGGGCTTTGACAAACGACTGTCGGCCCACCCCGCGCATGTCAAGCAGGGTGCCATCGATATCGAAAAATACGGCGGTAAGGTCAAGTTGAGGGGAATTCATGAGCAAGTGAAGAAATCTTTACCACGGAGATGCGGAGAAATCGAGAGAGAGAAGAGAATACAATGTTTCGGGAATTTTGCCCACGGAGTACCGTGACCAAAATTCCCGAAACCCGTCTTGAAGGGGGATACAGAGAGGGGCGCGGGGTCATGAATTCCTCCAGAGAGGTGGTGCGGCATTTTTGGCTCGGGTACTCCCGAACGAAAAGGCCGCAACATTTTCTTTTCTTTCTCTCTCTCGGTGCCTCCGTGTCTCCGTGGTAAATCTTCTTCTTCATGTTGTTGAGATGATGGGGGGGATGATCAGGCATTGGGGAAATCGATCATGGTCTGGCGATAAACATCGGGGAGGCCGATATCGAAACGGCGGCCTTTGACAACGCACCCCACGAACCCGTCCAGTTTACGGAGCTCATCCAGGCAGGACGTGAGCTGGAATTCGCCCCGTTCCCGGATATTGTTCCGGATATTCTCCTCGAGCAAGTGGAAGATCTGGGGCTTGATGATGTAAATTCCGAACACGGTCAGGAATGTGTCCGGTGCCAGGCCGTCCACCTGAAGGTGCGTTCGGGCGTACTCGGCATCGGGTTTTTCGATGAATTCGGTGATATTGAGGATTTCCCCCTCTGTCCGCCACATGCCGGTAACGCACCCGAAATGTTTTACCTGATCGGCAGGCATGGCTTTCAGCCCCACCACGCTCATGCCGGTCTTTTCGTAGACATCCATCAACTGACCCACACAGGAGCGCGGGATTTGGGAGGCGTACAGGTGGTCGCCCAGCATCAGCAGAAACGGCTCCTCTTTGACGAAGTCCCGGGAGCAATACACCGCATGGCCGAAGCCTTCCTGAGTGTCCTGGGTCAGCAACTTCACATGGCGGCCCACGTCCAGAAGATACTGGCTGTAGTCCTGGTTCTCCCGTG
>CAZOZF010000060.1:0-15004 GCA_964584205.1 uncultured Verrucomicrobiota bacterium | reverse complement strand
CTGACGACTTCCGACCCCCTGATTTCAACCTTCTTGCCGGGGGCGGCCTGGTAGACGATCCGTTTCGCATCAGACTCGCCTCCCCGCGGCGGGTTGACCCGCTCGCGATAGACCCCCGCATGGACCGTGATGGTATCGCCCGGCTGGGCCAGATCCGCCGCGTGCTGGATCGTGCGGAACGGTGATGACAAAGTCCCCACGTTTGTATCATTGCCAGTCACGGCCACATTGAATTCCGTCGCCGGAACAAATGTCGCCGCCATCGGCAGCATCACGAGCAACAGTCCCATCGTCTTTTTATTTTGCATATTCATATATCGCTACCTCCGGCAGATCTTTATGAGCGCCTGTTCATACAGGTACTTGGCGGAGGGGAATTCGCCGTGCTTGGCGGCGTAATCGCGGCGTACCTGGTCGAGAGTCCCCAGCCATAACTTTATCCGGTATGGGTGAAGCTCTTCCGGCGGCACAAAGCCGAACCGCGAGGTGAATTCCGGCGACATCATCAAACTCCTTCTCAGTTCGTCGGCATTAGCTTTAGCTTCATTCAGCCACTTGATCGCATAGGCGGATTCCCGGCGTTTGGGTTCACGCCCCAGCATCTCACGATAAGCGGCCTGGACGATTGCCTTGGCCTCTGCCTCGCCGTAGGTATAGGCCTTGTAGCCAAGCATGTTCGGCTTGGCGTGATTGCAGCGGAGCATATGCAGGAGATGCCGCTGCGCGGCCTTGAATTCCGGCTGCAACACACAATTGGTCACCGCATCAGCCGCATAAAGGAAAGGTCCGGGATCATCAGGCGGCAGCTTCGGGCCCTTGCCTTCGGCAATCCCGGAATAGGAGGCCGTCGACACATTGCCTGTGATGGTAAAGCCCTCGATTCCGTGGGCCACAAAGCCATAGGCTGCCGCTCCACCGCGAATCGTATTGTTGATAACGGTGGCACCAACCAGGATCTGTCCCAGGTTCTTGGGCGCCCAAACGGCCGCCCCCATCGGCACTATGATGTGAATGCGGGCACCAAAGGCATCAAACAGGTTGTTTTGCACCACCGTCCCCCCGTAATCCGTCCGGTTCGTACTGCCGTTGAGGGCGTAATAGCGGATGGGGTCCACCATGTTGACTCCCCCCAGCGATTCCCTCGAGATGCAGGCGATCACGTTGTCCTCAACCCGCGTCCCCGGGGCGGCAAATACCACAACCGCACCGTCCGTGGGATCAATGATCAGGTTGTCCCGGACAACAGACTCGCGCGCGGCACAGGTGACCCCATCGCCCCAGCCCGGCGCTGTCTCGCGGCCGTCCCGACCGTTGCCGTGGATATCGCTGCCTGCGCCCAGGATGATGTTTGATTCCACGCGAATGCCCGTGCCACCCTCATGTAGTTTGAGTAACGACCAGCTTCTGGTGCTCATCAGGACGCAGTTGCGGACCATCTGGTTCCTGACATGCCCCCCCCCGAAATGAACCAGGGCTTGCCCTCCCAGATTGGACGGCCCCATCGCAGACAGGCTGTAACGGTTGCCATCCAGCACAACACGCTCCAGAATCACCCCATCCTGGTTGTTGCCATTGACAAGCTGCGGGCACTCAGGATCCACAATCCTCAACACGGCATAGTCCGAGAGTTGCGTCGCACCGAAGGTGCTGATGCTCTGGTTCGCCTTCTTGAAAAGCAACGCCTTCTTGACCGGATAGACCTTGGCGGGTTGCAGCAGGAGGTTCTCCCCCTTGTCCAAGACCGCCTGCAAATCCGTCCCCGGCGGTACCGGCCGGTCCGCATTCTCAGTGGCAAACACATGCCCGCGCACGCCTATGAGCCCCACCACAACCAGCCCAACAAACCACCTTCTTTGATGTCGCATGACTTTACCTCCTGAGAACAACACAACGGCGTAGTTTACCCCACAGAAACCCCTTAACAGCCACTTGGACGACAGAAGCAATTAATAGAAGAGGAACAAGCTACCACTTCGGTCGATCATCGTCAAAAACATATTGATACCATTTCAGGTATTTAAACTAATTATTTGACATGCCTGTGAGAACCTGACTCTAATAACGACGTGTCTAATGATGCAAACAAGACAATTGATGCGCAACGGTTGGCGTTGCGCCTGCTGGGTGAGCGTTGCCCCAGGTTACGACGCCTCTGCTATTGGGCTGGAAGTGCCGCACTGGCCATCGAGGAACTTCACCACCGGACTTCCTTTGACCTTGATTTCCACACACGACAAGCGCTCAAGAACGTCCGGCCGATCATGAGCGAGATCCAGCACGCTTTCCCTGGGCAATTCGAGGTGATCCAGGCCCCGGACGAGTTTGGCTCCAGCTTTCGGGGAAACCTTGCTCTTCCAAGCGGAGAGCAGATCACAATAGAAGTAATGTCGAACTACGAGGATGTCCAGGAGACCGACCTTGTACCGTCGACAACCGCCCCGAAAATCCTTCGGGTATCGCTGTCACGATATCTGGCTGACAAGATCCAATGCGTGGCAGAGCGTGCCGAGGCACGCGATCTTGTGGATATCCTCGCCGTCCTTCGGCGGCACCCTGAAATGGAACCCCTTGCCCGCCGCCTGTTGACGGAACAAGATGCCCTGCTGTTAGCGGAAAGACTCCTGTCATGGACTGACGAACGGATCACAGCCGACTTGGAGTCCTATGTTGATGTGTCTCCTGAAGAGGCAAAACAAACCAGAGACATGTTGTTACAATGGCTAAAATCCGCCTCACGGGAGGAGCCTCAGTCATGAAACAAACCTTCGTTTTCGCCCGAAGCATTGGTTTTGCGACTTGTAAAATGCCTTCCGGACAGGAAATCAAATTGCCAGTTGTGCCTGGAATTCTCAAACATCCAAGTCCGGAGATGCTACCACTCCTGCTTGGCAAACATGAAGTCGCCTTCAAGTATACAATAGAAGCACTGCAAAAGGCCTCCTGGCCGGTTCTGCAGCTATTCCCCAGAGACTGGCTGCGACAATGCCTCCCTGACGCCCGTCTGCGTCATGGCAGAGCTGATGCGCTGGCTTTCCTCTTGTCATAAAACGACACCTCTCTTCTGGAGAGCATCCCTTTGCCCCTTCGCCAGGCTTATGGATACACGGCGAAATCAAAGAGCGAAAAGCCATAGGGACCGGGTCGCTTGTTACCCAGCATCCGGACATGACGGGCGACCACCGGCTCGAACTTCAGGATCACATTCCCCCCCGTTCCATTCGTGACGTGGCTTACATCCCGCCAGGTCGCGCCATCGTCCGAAACCTGGATCTGGTAATCCGTGGCGTAAGCCGCCTCCCAGTCCAGCCCGACGCGGCTGAACGTGGTCGGCACGCCCAGATCGATGGCAATCCACTGGTTGTCGGAACGCGAGGAAACCCAGCGGCTCGTGCTGTCGAGGTCCGTCACGGCCGCCGGGGTCGATCCTTCGACGGAACTGGACGCGGTTACCGGCTTGCCCTGGGCCAGACTCGACGGCTTGATGGTACGAATATCGGGCAGATCGGTTACCTTGCCATCCTCATACTGTCTGCGGGACACGTTCCAGCCATCAACGATCAGCCGGGGCTTGCTGACTTTTTCACTGTACACGATGCGTATCGTCCGCGACTCGCCCGGCAAAAGCGAAAAGAAGTTATCGCCGTAAAACGCAGGCCGCACGGGTTTTCCCGTCGCGGCATCTTGCAGCCTGAGCCAGACCATGAAGGCCAGCGCCGGGGACGGGTTGCGGACGGTAACCTGCTCGATGTTCTGCCCGTCAACCTGACTATGGGAAACCTCGGCCTGAACAGTGGCCTTGGGCAAGCCATTCAGGGCAGCCATGCCCTGAAAGAGCGGCCCGGTGAGGGTCCGGCCCCGCTGATAGGGCTTATCAGAACTCCAGTAGAAGTTCTCCGACAACACCTTACCGGAAGCGTCTGCCAGCGTGAACTTGAGGAAATAGACCGCGGTAAGATTCTTCGGCAGGTCAACCCGGAGGACATCCTTGACGAAGCGGTCGGCCGGCACGTCCACGGTCACGGCCTTGCGGTAAACCTCCTTCATATCGAGATTCAGGATCCGGAGGGTCGCGGTGAGGCCCGGGAAGGCCTTGTTCATCTCGTTGTTCACGCACACGGTGTTCTTCAGGAAATCATATTGAATATGGAGAGGCTCATGGGCGCTCTGGCTGGCATATAGCGCCGCCGTCGGCTCGAGCGACCAGTCCCACAGCCGGCCGCAGGTCTGACGGTTGGGGCTGTTATGATACCAGAACAGCACCCCGGTACTGAAACGCTCTCCATACTCGAACCGCTGGGCGTTCCAGCACTCCCAGAGGCTCTTATAGGCCAGTGAACCGAACATCTGGGCCTTCCATGAGTATTCCTCGATCGAGGCACTGGGTCCATACTGCCTTACTGCCTGATCATACAGGCCGGTCATCCCGTGGAACCCGTCACCATCCAGATACCACCAGACCGGCTTGTTGATCGGCCAGAGATCCTTTTCATCCATCATCTCGCGCAACGCATCGATGGTCGGCAGGATCGGCGTACCGTATTCCGGATTGAAGCCGCTGAGCCGGGTGCCGCGATCGGACCCGGTATCCTCGTAGTACCACATCGGGTTGCAGGTTCCGTAGGGACTTCCATCGTGAACGCCGTCAGTCTCCGAGCCGGGCTGATAACCGCGCGTACCGTCCAGATCGTCCAGGATATCATTTATGGGAATGATGCTCCTGGCATTGCGTTCGTTGGCGGAAACATAGTAGGCAAGACTGGGATGGTTCCGGATACGCTTGACCGTGTCTTTCACATTGTCCCGGAACAACTCCGTATCCTTGGCTACGACCGTGTCGCCACTGGCCCAGAACTCAATCCAGACCAGAATGCCCAGTTCGTCACACAGGTCGAAAAATTCATCGGACTCCGTGATCCCCCCACCCCACAGGCGCAGAAATGTGACTCCCGACTGGCGGGTATACAGCAGTTCCGCGCGGGTCCGTTCCAGCGAGGTCCGACACATGGCCTCCGGGATCCAGTTGGACCCCGTCACGAAATAGCGCTTGCCGTTGACGTAGAACACGCGGCTCTTGTCGGGGGTATTCTGGTCACTACGGATGTCCCGAATCCCGAAGCGTGTTTTCAAAGTGTCGGAGACACCGCCCCGCTGCTCAAAGCTCAACTGGAGGTGATACAACGGCTGGTCGCCCTTATTGAACGGCCACCAGATCCGGGGCTTGCGGAACACCAGGTCAGGGAATGCGCCGGGAGTCAACCGCACCACACGGGTCTCGTGGGGCTGAAGGGTGAGGGACTGCTGGATCGTCATGGAAGTCTCGGCCACCACCGCCTTGAGCACCCCGTCCTGCGGTTCTCCGGTGGCATTGCGGACCTCGACGGTGATGGTTTCACGCGAGGACGTAAGCTCGGGCAGCGGCAATTCACTTTTAACGAAGGCATTCCTCAACAGCACCGGCCCGGTGGCATACAACTTGATATCGCGCCAAATGCCCGTATTGCGGTCACGGACCCCGTCCTTGAAGGTGAAGTCCCAACCGCAGGTCATCAGCATCGTCACATAGGCGCCGATGGTCCCATCCGCGCCATTCCGGTTTTCGTTCTTGGCGTTCCCCTTGGTATCCACGCGTTGCCTGAAGCCATTGGGCGGATCAATCGGATGGACCAGAACGGCCAGGGCGTTTTCCTGTCCGATCCTGGCCAGCGCCGTGACATCGAACAGCCCGCGGTAGAACATACCCGCCATATCGCCGAGTTTCCGTCCGTTCAGCCAGAGTTCCGCCTTGTAATTGATGCCATCGAACTGCAGCCAGACCCGGCGGTTCTCAAACGACTTTGGCACATGGAATGTCGTCCGGAACCAGTAGGTATAAAAAGCCGCGCCCGTCTCACTGATGTCCGGAATCCGTTTTTGCGTCAGTTGATTGTTCACCCCGTAGTAAGGTTCAGGATAGACGCCGTTGGCGACCAGGCTGTTCAGCACCGTTCCCGGCACCACCGCTTTCTGCCATCCCCCGGTCGCGAAATCCGGGCTGGAAATGGCGCCCCCATAACCGGCCTCCGAAGCCTTTCTCATGACCCATGCAAAAGTGCCGCCATGTCCTGCAGCCGATTGCAGGCCAATTGTTTCCCGCTCGGGGTAAGGCGCATAGGCCGACTGGGCGATACCGCAAGGCGCGAGCATACTGTTCAAGGTAAGCAGAAGAGTGACGATTTTAAGACTATTCATGAACGATCCTTTCCATACTAATTTTTGTCTTGCACGAAATGACTTTGGAGTGCGGCGGCTTGACCTGCTCCTTATACGGATGTTGATCATATTTCATGGGTATCCCTCCGCAAGGTCCAGCCGCGGGCCATGTCCATGAGCCGCCGCATTCCGATCCCGACACTCTCCGCTCCAGGTTCGCCATCATGCCGCCGCCCCGCATAGCCGCCCAGCCGTGCCACCAGGCGGTTAGCTTCGCCAAGCGTTAAGGGCCTCGTCGGGTCGCGTCGGGTCGCGTCGTTTTTTTTAAAGCGGCCGATAGCACTGCGAGTTCCGCCTCGGTGTAGATGACGCTGGCCGGCAGTTGCGGCATCGCCCGTCCCAACTTCAGGCAAGCCAACACCCGCCAAGCTACGATCAGATCGAAGGCAAGCACCCGCTGCAGATGCTCCGCTGTCTTAAATTCACGCCCCTCGGCATTGCATCCCGTCTTGAGAACGCGGTGCCATTCTTCAATGCCCCAGCGTACACGGTACCACTGCACTTTCTCCCACGCCTCGTCCGTTGTGTTCACAGGCATATCGGTCAGCAGCATCCAGTCGATAGGTTCAGTTCCCCGGGGAGGATGGGTTTCATGGGTCCATACCGCCCAAAGATTGAGTGGGGGCCAGCCCTTTTTAGCACCTGTTGTTGGCGCCTCAATGGTGATCGCGCTCCAGCGTATTTCCACAGTGGCGGTACGGGCGCTTTGCCCGTGTCGCCGCGGTATTTCAATACAGCGCGTATCCCCTGGCGGTCTTTGCGCCATGGATGCCCAAAGTTTCTGATGTCCCTGCAAATAACGGTCATGCTGGGCACGAATAAGCGTGTGCAGGTTGGTCGGGCCGGTTTGTACCGCATCGTGTAATTCGTAAAGATCACCCTCCCGATCCGTGATGACAACCAGTTGTGTCTGAGGCATCCGGCGGGCGGCCGAAGCGCCGACACGTAAGGCATTGAGCCATCGTCCACTTTCTTTTTCGTCGATGGATTTGGCGTTTCGCCCGCGTCTATCAACTGGGGCGGATTGGATCCTGGCCCACGACTGGGCCTGCACCACGCCCAGCGGCACACCATCAGGGCGATAAGCCAACAACGAATGCAGCCATAACCCCTGTCCGCCGGTTTCTCCAAGAGGTCCAAGCCCCGTGGTCTGACGCAGGCCAGTATAATTGAGCGTGGTCGTGTCTTGTGGCATCAGCACCACGGCTTCGGCGGCCATGCGTGCCTGTGTTGCCTCAGCATGGGCCGCTAAAATGCTGTCCAGACTCAGCGGTGCGGTGGCGTGTTCAATGAGTCCGTACGCCCCTTTTGCGGCGGCCCACGAATTGAAGCTGCCGTAAAAACTGGCTTGGGGTTGCGCCCAGCGTGCCGCAAGAATGGTTTGTGCCCGGCGCTGTCGGCGCTCATCACCAAGGTCCAGTGTATTCAACTCGTTCTCACACCACGCCTCCTGTACCAAACTCTCCACCAACGGCACTGGCGTTAAGACCGGTGGCGCCTCTTCCTGGAGCATTTGGCGTGTTTTGGCCTGCAGTGGATAGACCCATATATCCTTCAGCGAAAGGGCAGCCGGGGATGGCCCTAGCCGCCCTTGGCCTGTGCTGCTACCAATGCGAATCCAGTTGGCTGCCGCGAAACAGCGGCCCGTAAAGCGGCTGCGATCGACAAATGTTTCCACCAGAAGGGGAGTGACGTTGTAACGATTCACCCAATCCCCGGGTAAACGATCCAAGGCCATACTCAAGGCCTTGGAGGCAAGATGGGCGCACTTCACTTCCGTTCGGATCAGGAATCGAGCCAAGCCTATAACTTTAGGCAGATGGTGAAGCCGCGCCGCGGCTGACCAACCGATCCACATGTCGCGCGCCTTCAGGGTAAAGGCCGCTGAGGAAAAGCCAAACGCCCCCAGCCAGCCATGTTCACTGCCGATAAGGTAACGTAACTGGGGCCCGACCAGAGGTGCGTCAGCACAGGGATGTTGCTGAATGATCAGGTCGTTCCACAGGCCGTGAAGCGGATCTTCACAGCCGCTAAGAAGATGAAGGTACAAGCCTCTGACTTGATCCACCCGCTCAGGAACCTGGCAGACGCCTGGCAAGGGTTGAGCCGAAGATTGAAGCCGATGCGAACGCGGACTCTTCGGCATAAGCTCCTGGCCATGAATCAGTCCTCGTTTACGAAGCTTGTTCAACGCAACCTTGGCACTGGAGATGGCTGGCCGACCATCAGGCGAGAACCACGCTAAGCGCTGGCACACAACGTGCGCCAACTCACGGTTGCCCAGGGGCGGGACTTGCTGTTGCATGAGCTTGAGTTGTTCAATGAACTGCTCAGTGAAGATTCGTCCGCCCAGAAGCAATGGTTTATTCATGCCGCAAGGTTGTCAAAAACGACCCCCGATGTCTATGACCAATATTTCCGTGTAAGGAGCAGGTCAAGCCGCCGCACTCCAAAGGTGGAGCCTCACTCCACCTTCCACTTAATGACGCCGCCGTTGAATCCCTTCTGCGTATTCGCTTCGATGCGCAGTCCCTCCACCTCGACCGGAGTGAATGCGGTCTGGTTGTATGTATCCGGCGCGACCCCGTAGCCAGTGGGCTTTTCAACTTCCGCCCACTGGCCGTTGCGCTTGGCGAGCAATTTCCATGAGGCAGGCACCCGGCAACTGGCCTTGGCCACGGATTCATCGAACCAGTAGACCTGCACCGCCTTCACGAGGGTCGGCGACGGGAACTCATACTGCAGCCAGAAGGGCTTGCCGGGATTGTGCCAGGTGTGCCACACCTTGCCGCTCGTGTCGTAACTGCTCTGGGGCTCCAGGCCATCCTTCACTGCATCCACCCTGAAATTTCCCGCCTTGGAGGTCATAATGCTCGCGGTGACGATTGCCGACCTGGTGATCGCGGCGGAACGGGCGGCCATGTCGGCCTTTTCCGCACGGGCCACGGTAGCGGCCTTGACCGAACGTTCTGCCGCCTTGAGGTCGGGAGCCATGTTCAGGATCCGGCAACTGTAGACGCCCCCCGCAATCCGATTCTTCTTAGACTTGAACTTTACGACCACCATGTCCTTGCCGCGGGTGAGCGACTCCGGGATCGGATACGCAATTTCGACGAATTCCCCGAGCTTCAGTTCGTTGATCTGCTGCGTGGCGATCAACGAGCCATCCACCAGGATATCGAAATCGCGGGGCCCCTTTTCGCTCCCCCAGTAAGTGCAAGAAAGCGTCATCGGCGACTGGCCATCCACCATCATTTCATAACTGAACCAGCCGTTCTGGGCTTCCCGGTAGGCACGGCCAACGGCGTTATTCATCTCGTTCTTGCTCTTGTCGCTTTTGATCCGGTGATCCATCTCGGGCTGCTGCTCGCCGGCACGGACTTCGTCAACCGTCCGCATCAGGAGTTCCTTTTCCCGTTGCTCCTCGTCCGCCCACCGTTGCCGGTTCTCCTTCCATTGCGCCTCCGTCAGGAGCGGGAAGTAGATGGAATAACGCTCATCATAGATTTGATTGATCGGCACGAGCGTGACATCGGCTGGCTGACAGAGCCCCCGCGTCGTAAACTGGAGGGGTTTGTCCGCAACCGGCTCAATGTGCGACAGGATTTCCGACACAGGACGGACCATGACCGGCACCTTGGCCGCAGCCAGCCTGTGTTTCGCCGGCATGCTGGTCCCGCTGTGGAAATCCCCCTCAACCAGCCCCTCGTTCCCGAGTTTCGCCCCCAGCAGGAGCGGCCCGTAGAACACCGCCACGTAGGTGTTGGTGTTCGGCAGCATCGCGGTGTGGAGCTTCATGGGAAGCTCGACGGTAAGCGCATCTCCATCCTTCCACTCACGTGTGACTTCCGCGTAGCAGCCCGGCTGGGCCTTGACGGGCACCCCCGCGCCGTTCACGGCCAGCTTCAAGGTGCCGGCTTCGACCCAATTCGGATAACGTACCGCCACCGTGAGCGTCCTGGGCGCGGCGAGCTTCATCTGGAGCCTGGTGCGTGGTTCCTCGGGAAAGGCGTTGGCCTGCGTGACCACGGCGCCCTGCTCGCGCCAGGTCAGCTCGGACGGGATGAAGAGATTGACGAACAGGCGGTCGCCCCGGTGCGCGTAGATACTCGCCCCATACAGGGCATGATTCTCCATGCCGGTACCGACGCAGCACCAACCGATATGGTTGGTCACGTTCATATAGACACGGAAGGCACCGGGCAACAGGGGGGTGTTGTAGACGAATCCTCCCGTCTTGGGATGCTGGGAGGGGAGGATCTGGTTGTAGATCACCCGCTCGTAGTAGTCCATCTTCTCCGCCTCGGCTTTCTCGGCAAAGAGATGGCGGGTCAGGTTGAGCATGTTGTAGGAATTGCAGGTCTCCGGGCCCTGTGTCTCCTTCATGGCCAGATCGAACTGGTCCAGCGGATTGAAGTGTTCCCGGACACAGTTGCCGCCATTGGCGAAGGAGCGGTTCCTGGCCACGAACGTCCAGAAATTGCCCGCCGCCTTGCCCCACTCCGCCTCGCCGGTGAGCTGATGGATCCGCTGGTACCCCGAGAATTTCGGAACCTGCGTATTCGCGTGGTGGGTACTGAGCATATCCTCCCCGGCGGCGATCGGGACGAAATACTCATCGTGGCGGAACTTCTTCGCCAGCATGAGGTGACGCGGCTCGCCCGTCACGGCATACACGTCGGCGAGGGCTTCAGCCATCCCCCCGTGTTCCGTGATGAGCACCTTCTGCATCTGTTCCGCGGTGAGCGACCCGAGCACGCCCCAGTACCAGTCCGTCATCGCAACAAGGACCTCGCGGGCCCTGGCGTTGCCGCAGAGGGTATAGGCGTCCAAAAGGCCGGTCAGGATGATATGTTTGCCATAGAACGGCACGAAGGTCCCGTTCAAGGAGCCGCCATTGGCCCTGATGTCCCCCTTCCGGACCTCCTCGAAAGCCTTCTGCTGCTGGGCGGACACCAACAATCCCGCGTTGCCTCCTGCCTTCTGGCACTTAGCCAGCTCGTCCACAATGCGGTTGACGCGCTCCAACATCCGCGGGTCCCGGGTCACGCGATACATCTGCGAGCAGGCGGAAAGGTAGTGGCCGAGGGTCCAGTCAGAGCCCTCTGCGCCGATTTTTGCATCCTTCCATCCGAGGAGGAGATCCGTTCCCGTGAATAGCCCGGCCTGCTTCTGAATGAAACTCAGAAGCCGGTTCGGATCGAGATTCAGGAGGTAGTTGAAATCCGTCTCCTGCGCCAGCTTGAAGTCACTGTCCAGCAGCCGTACATCCGCCAGGTCAAAAGGCTGGGCCACGGCCGGAACCGCATCCTTCACCGCCGGCACAGCCAGTGGCGGCAACAGCCCCTCCCCCACACACACAGCGGCGACCAGGGAACCGACAGTCACGAGTACGAACAGATTTAAATAGTGAGATCTTTTCATAGTAATTAGGCCACTTGAATACTCAGAGTTGTCTTCACATTATCACTCCCTCATCCCCAGACGTGACGAGCACAGAATCTATTACCTTGGACATCATGATACCATTTATGGTTTTTTTCAACAAAAACTGGAATTCTTCAAGACCTCGTATTCCGCCGATTGACGGTACGACTTTGGGGGCAGGCCGGCTGGCCGCCGTTAGCGACCAAGCAGTTCATTTGGGGAGCATCTTCCGTTCGTCCTCCGATAGCAATTCCCAATAGACGATATTTGCCAATCACTTTCCTGACACGATCCGGCAATCGAACGTGCCACCGGCGGTGCACCCCGGTTGAGCCTGGAACTTCACGGTCACCTGCTGCTTGCCGGCAGTTAGTTTCGCCGGAATCGGATACTCGACGCCAAAGAACACATTTGGTTTGCTTTCGTCAAGTTTCTGCGTGGCAATCTTCTCCCCATCCACGAGGATATCAAACACGCGCTTGCCGCCGTCGCTGCCCCAGTAGACGCAGTACACGGCTTGAGCCCCCTCCGGCGCCACCTTCATCCGGTAGCTGAACCAGCCACCCCCACCGGCGTGCCGCCACGGATAACCAAAAGCCTCGCCATGATCGGTCCTGGTCCCTTCCATCGCGTGTTGTTTTTCAGAGGCTTCATCGCCGATCAGCACGCTGTCAACCGTCCGCTTCTGGACTCCGGCATAGCCCGGCACCATTTCCGCCGGCACAGGTTTATTTCGAGCGACCTCGTCAGGGTCTTCCACCAACCAGACCTGGGAGGCTCCACCACGGTTAAGCCTTGCGTAGTTTGGTATAGCCATGATTCCCGGCCCCTCGATCACCATGACGCCCCCCAGCAAGTCCTCCTTCCACGTCGCCTTCAACGGCAGATCGGGCTTGAGTATCAGCGACTTCACGGGTTGGGACTGATCCACATCCTCGACGTTATAGACGATCGGCCCGCGCTGGAGCGCCACGCGACCGCGATTGGTCACCACACGCTGTTCGCAATGGACACGCTGCACGTCCATCGGCAACGACAACTCCACGCGGTCGCCTGCCTTCCATGTGCGCCGGAGGGCGACATAGCCACGATCAATGTGCAGCGATTGCGGCTCGCCGTTCACGCGGACAGTGAACCGGCCGGCGAGGCTGGGCGTGGCGGAGTAGAGTTCACTTTCCGTCCGGTTGGGAATGCGAAGCCGGAGCGTGAAGTCGGTCGCCGTCGCCGGGTTCAATGTCACCACCACGTCACCGTCCCATGGATAAGGGGTTTCCTGCCGGATACGCAACGAGGTCCCGCTGATGCCGGGGAGCGTGGCGACGCTGTCCACAAAATGACTCAGGTAGAGGTCCGTCCGCGCCGGGTTGACCGAGTAGATCAGATCCTTGATGGCCAGCAGAGCGCGGGGAATGTTGCCGACGCAACATGGGCACCCGTGCCACGGGTACCGGGCCTTGTTGGACTCGAGCGGATTCTGGTAATAGAAGTTCTCGCCGGCGAGCTCGAAGGAGCCGAGAAGATTGTTATAGAGCACCCGTTCCTGGACATCGCGGTAATGGGCATCCTGGTGAAGCCGGTGCATCCGGTCGGACCAGAAGCTCAGACCGCAACTGGCGCACGACTCGCAGTAGCCGTTGTTCGGCAGCACAAAGTCACCGTCAAACGCCTCGCCCTTGTGGGAGGCGCCCACGCCGCCGGTCAGGTAGTGCTTCCGATGAATGGCGTTGGTCCAGATGCGATCGACGGCCTGCTGGTACGCCGCATCCCCCTGCTGGAGGGCGACATCGGTCATGGCCGTGTAGAAATAGGTGGCCCTCACGGCGTGGCCTTTGGCCTCGCTCATCTCGACAGCGGGTTTCTCGGACTGGTTGTACTCGCTGCCTTTCTCTCCTACGTGCTGATGGTCCAGGAAATGCCGGGCGAGTTGGATATACTTGTCGCCCTTGCCGGCACCGGAAACCTCATTCACCAGACGTCCCAGCCGGCACAGCGCATATTCCATCCCGGGGTGGCCGTTGCGCCACGTCCGCTTCGGCGGGGGACCGAACGTGTCGCAGAGGTGATCACCGCATTTGACTGCGGCGTCATACAACCGGCGATCCTTACCGCCGGTCATCCGGTAATGGGCCACCCCCATTTCAAGGAAGTACCCCATGACGTAGAACTCATGCCAGCCCGTGTTACTGTACCGCGGATGCTTGTTGAGGACATGGAACGAATGGATATAGCCATCGGGGGACTGGGCCGCGAGGATGATCGGGATCCACTCCTCGAGCTTGGCGCGGAGTTCGGCCTGCGCCTTGGCGAGTTCAGCGTCGCCAGCGGGATCTACCGCCAGCGCGACACAGATGGCCTCGACCGTGTTGTAGATGTACGCATCGCTCCACGGCGCACCGGTATATTTCCATTCCACCGGCTCCCCCCGCTGCGCCTTGCCCAGCGCGATCAGGTTCAGCAGTTCCTGCCCCCGCCCGCCCTTCTCCATCTCGCGAACGCAATGCGGCAGCCACTTGACCGTCAGCCGTTTGGCCTGCTGCTTCCAGAAACCACCCAGTTCAATGGTCTGCAGACAAACCGGTTCGAGGGTTTCGCTGGAACCGGCGATGGGCCAGCACAAAAGGCACAACAGGGCATAGATAACAGATTTCTTCATGGTTTCGAATTCTCCCTCACGGATTCCCTTTTCTCCACGATGTTTCAGCACCTCTATCGCCAAACGCCTGCCAAGTTGTGTCAGGCTCCTAGCGTCAGGCTTCATTAATCTCACACCTTTTCGGAAGAAACAATAGAGAATCTGATCATAAAGATGGACTAAATGATCATCCTGCCCCCGCAACTATTGACGCGGCTCGGCAGGGACAAGGGTGTTCTCGGATCGACACCTGCAGTTCGTTTCCTTAGGCGAGGGATAGGGCTCCTTTTCCGATCTTGAAGCCACTACGATCTGGTGCTAGGTTTTCCACGTGAACATGATTCAAGACGCGCTGACCGACATACAGTCCACCCAGGATCTCCTGGAAAAGGCCATGAAGTTATCCGGCTTGGTGACGACCGTCTTCAAGGAAGCCGGCTGGGATCTTGTGGTTGTTGGGGGTTCCGCGGTGGAATTCTATACAGAAGGCGCCTATATGTCGGGCGATGTGGATTTTTGCCGCCGGACACTCACCCCTATTCCCTTACGCGTCGCACAGGAGGTCATGGGTCAACTTAACGCAACAGGTGGCCCCCGAAGCTGGATGGTGGCAGGTTTGTTCGTTGACTTGCTTGGATTTCTGTGACCGCCGCCGTGAAAGTGCCCTATTTCGCCGCTTTAAGCGTTCCCCTGTGA
>CAZOZF010000059.1:0-15095 GCA_964584205.1 uncultured Verrucomicrobiota bacterium | reverse complement strand
TCAGGGCATCCCGGTCAAACATAGTACTGCGCAGCGGAAGAACCCGCTGGTTCGAGAGAAGGCGCTCGGATTGATCGGACAGCAACCCATTGGCATCAAGCAAATGAGCAACCAGCCGTTCCGGCTTTTCAAACTGCAATGCGTAATCCTCCACCTTGTCACCCGCTCCCCATTTCAAGGAAAAAGCAGGATGCTCCCCGATCGAAAACGGCATCACCACGACTCCGGGGTTGGTCACCTCGGTAGTGATCTCCACACCGGCCTCCATCAGGCGGTAGTGGCGAAGCAGCGTGAAATCAAACGGGTACTGCTTCCGGGTTTCCGTCGTTGCCTGAAGGCGGTACGACAGGGTGGACTCTGTGGCGGCCACGACTTCGAAGTCCGTATCCCGGGCAAACCCGTGCGGCGTCGTGATCTCATACTTTTGTCCATCATACAGATACCGCCCTTGGATCAGTTTTCCCACAATCGGGAAGAGAAGCGGCGCATGACGACCCCAGACAGCAGGATCCGCCTGCCACAGGTATTCCGTGCCGTCGGCCGCCTTGAGCCCGCATAATTCCGCCCCATGTCGCTTGACGGTCACCGATAGAACTGAATTCCGGAGGGTGTTTTGCATGGATAGTAAGCCTCAGCCGAAGGTGGTTCCCTTATGCCCCCAATGTGTGGCGGGCAGGTCGGTAAAGGTCAGATAAACCCGGTCGCCGGGAATCGTCATCCAGGTCAGCAGCAGGTCACACAACCGGGCAGAGAGTTTTGCATTGATCGGAGGTGTCAAGCCGCCGATGGCCCGGACATCCACGTACGCCGCCGGGCCGGACTTCCCGTCCAGCAGGAACGATCCGGACTCGCACGTCACCATCATATACCGTTCGGGCTTACCGGTGACTTCCGCCACCGCCGAGGAAACGGCGGCCAGAAAAAGATCCCGCTTGTCGGCAGGCAATTCAACGGAGGACGAAATTTTGACAAGAGGCATTTGTAAAAGATGCACCAAACAGGCCTTGAAATCAAGTGAACAGTAAATTTTCAACATCCATTTTCAACATTTATATTATTGGATTTTAAATTGGTCGTGGCGGCGGGATTTGAATCCAAGCCTTCCGACTCCCAATGAATCGCCGCGATAAAACTAAAGAAGTCAGGGAAACCTGCACTGACGTATCACGCCATGCCCCAAATTTACATTTCTTTGACATTTATAAGTTGTCCCCATGTTATTTTGAGTTTATGAGCCCGTGAGTGAGTAACTGTTCAAAGATTGGAACCTGAAAGTCATCCGACTGTGACTGCGCGGAAATATTTCTATCCGTTGCCGCCGACACAGCGTTTCCGGTCTTTTCGTCGTGATGCTCGCATCCGAGCAGAGCGGTTAACGCCGCCAGCGATATTAGATTTTTCAACATCTGCATTAGGGGAATGCCGGGGTTGACATGGAACATCCAGATTCACCATTACCACCGAACGAATAATCTGGAGTGTACGGCACCGAATTACTCCAAACGGGCTGGTCGCCAGCGTTTATAAACGGCACCGAATTACTCAAAACGGGCTGATCGCCAGCGATTATAAGCAGATTTGTTCCGTTGTCTGTGAATAAAGAATTGCTTGAAAAAAGGGTAATCACAGGCAAAACCCAGTCTGAATCGGAGTTGCTTATTACCACAGGCACTGAACCCGGATTGCCGGGACCATAGTATCCATAGTTTACAACGGCATTTGTTTCCGGGCTACCCTGGGAGCCATCAGTGGTGCGCATTACATCGGTGCCGTCGGCAATGGCGCTGTCATTGCTCACTGCGTTTGACTGATGGCTGTCTTGTTCACAGCCAGATAAAACAAGGAGGGCCGCCAGAGCAAATGGCAACCTTGGCAATATGATCAAATTAGTCAGCCATGTTTTCACATATCCCATATATCATGACTTTCTTATCCATTCAAAAACCGTAGCTGCAACCAACTCTAAGCATGTGGCCAAATCAGCAATGGCAACTTCCCAGTCACACCGTTTTTTTCTGAAATCCCAAAGATGAATCGACACCTTGCCTGAAGCAGGACGGTCAAGCCAAATTTGAAATTTTTGTCCAGATGCTGAAACAACTTCAATCGACCGAACGGCAGAATCCTTGTATTCTGTAAACAAGGTGAAATGATGCTTCTCAATCCAGGCAAAAATGATCGGATCAATCTCCGCATAACTCATGGAAGCACTCCTCCCATCCAGGCAATGAGACCTACAACCGCACATATTGACTTATACAACGATCTCAATTCATCTCCCGCAAACGTGCCCCTGGCAACGCGCCCTTAAGATGTGAACACGAACGCGGTGCCCGTCATACCCCATCCACCTCGATATGGACTAGATTCCCATTTTTGGGAAGAATTCGGAGTATCGCTGAATGCGGTTTGCAATGAAATGCCACCACTATTAATTCTTCGCTGACAAATGGTTCCAAGGCAGCCAAACGATTTTTGAGAGTTACCAACCACTCTGGCCCACGTGGATTCAACGCTATCTGCTCGCGCAGAAAATCGAGATAGTCTTGTGTAACTATTTTTTTCTCAACAATTGGGATGGCATTTTGCCCATCACTGGCGGCATCAACGATGGGTAACTGTGATGCAGTCTCCCATGTCAAGCAGGCCTGCGCCTTCAGCCAAGAAGGACAACTTTGCATTGATGCAATTACATTCACGATGATATTCCACATTTCTGGCGTTATTGTCATGGTCTGACAGGTCTCCCTTGAATAGTGTTTCTGAGCAAAACCTCATTTTCCCCGCTGTATTTCGGAATATTCGGTCTCTGAATTACTTGATTTATAACCACTAATCGGGCGGGAGGCGGGGGGGGATGCTTGCGTCAAGGTTTGAACAGCGTCCCGCAAATCCACGTCTGACAGGGCCTGACGTGGAAACGAAGCCTCAGCCATAGACGAAATAAGTCTCAACACCACCGCAAATATGGAAAACCATCTTATCAACTCATCTCCAAAGGGTATTTGCTACGATGTAAAGCTGTCGCCCCTTGACGTAGTTGCCCCTAATTTACTCATACATTTTTGCAGCCATCAGCATGTCGCCAACAACCTTCCAGTCTGGTTGTTGCGGCACAGTCTTACCTTGGTTGAGGTAATAGCCATCTATGTCATCTACCCATGCGGCAAGGGCGGCAAGAAAACGTTCCAAGTTTGAATTTTCCCAAGATGAGGGATTGTCGCGAAGGTCTTTGCTAAGGGCTTTCACAAACGCCACAAAGTCTTCACGTGAACGTATCGAGTTATTGTGTTCAGCGAGAGTCATAGTTCATTCTCCTCTAACGCGAATGGAAGTTCCGCCGTTCCTAGTCGTAAATTTCCATGCTTCGGCAGCGGCTTCTGCTGGTGTTGCCATCTGATATGGTATCTGAGTTTCAGCCCTTCGGAAAGCTTCAAGGCGACGGTTGTCTAAAGTAAATAGATTTCCGTCCCTTTCTACGAGTCGAATTGCTGGAACATCACCCGCCATAACCGTGCCGCTTCGAAGTCCTTCGGCAAGATCATCAATTGAACCTCCTGCGCTGAAGTTAGGACTAATGCTACTCTGGCTGAAACGAACAGCGGTTGGGTCTATTGTCTCTGTGGCCCTTGCCCCATTCCTGAACACACTAGCATTGGGTAGCAGGCCGTCAGCGATGACATTCACGCCGAGACTGACTGCGGCTACTGTGCGCCAACCCCAGCCCGCGTTGGGATCCATCATCGTATGCGCGTCCATCGCCTCGCCAACGCCGGGCACCATGGAGGCGGCAGCCATGCCACCCGCCGCACTGAACCCCATCCCTATCTGGAGGTCATTGATGTTGGGCTGGTAGACATTGCCTCTCACAACCTGATAGCTCTGCTCCGGGCCGTAGCCTGGCATGTTGAATTCAATCCGGTTCTGGCTCCCACACTTACCCTCTGGATCGGTCTCGTTGACGGGATTCCCGCTACAGTAGAGATACAGATTCGCGCCGCCCGCCATGCCGATGGGGTCACTGCTGAGCCAACGCTTGAGGCGGGCGTCATAATACCGGGCACCCATCCGGTAGAGTGCGCCGCCTTCCCAAGTGACGCCACCACCGCCCACAAAGGTGAATGCCGTCGTGTTTGTGCCCGTACGTCCGAGCAATTCACCCCAAGGCGAATAGGCAAACTGATCGGTAACATTGCCGTTAGAATCGGTCATCGCCAGCGTGGAGCCATTTTCATCGGCGTGGAAATAGTGGATAGTGCCACTGGCCTCGATCTGGGCCAGCAAACCAATTCCCGGAGCCCAGATGTAATAGCGCAACGCTGTGTTGCTATCGTCAGTCTCCATCAGCGGCACCCGCAACCGCCCCACACGATCAACCACCGTCCGGTGGGTCACCAGTTCATCCGTCCGAACCGTACGCACCCCGAGCCCATCATAGGCGAGATTCAACCCCCACGATGGCAATGGTGGCAAATCGGTCCAGAGGTTGGTCTGGCGAAGCCCTGTGTATTCAACAAGCCGCCCCGCCGCATCCCAAATGAGGTTATTGTCCGACGACCACGCCTTATAGCCTTCCGTCACGTTGGTGACTTGGCCTTCCTTATTGTAACTCGGCGTGTACCCGCGCCAGTTTTCCGGTAACACGTACTCATCGCGCCGTGTCAGGCCAGTCAACCGATCCGCCTTATCGCTGGTGTGTTTCTGCCAAGTGTCAGGCTGCTCGACTTCCAGCCCGGCTGAAATCACTTCCCGCGTTTTCAAGCCTGCCGCGTTACGCTGGATCGTTCGGCTGATAAATGCCGTGCCGCTCTTGCTATGAACGTAATTGGTTAACAGCCCGTCGGCATTGTACCCACGCGAATAGGCCACGCCATTGGGATACTGGATCCCGGCCAGCCTGTTGGCTCCGTCGTAACTGAATGTCCAAGTCCGGCTGGCCCAGTCCTTCACCGAGGCCAGTCTGCCCGCCGTGTCCCATCCGTATGTCACTGAAAGATTGCCGGGATAACTGATATTCGTGACACCCCCGGCTTTGTCATACCGGTACTGAATCGTTGAGTTGTGGTGATCCGTCCATGCCGACAGCCGCCCGGCATTCTCATAGGTTCCGACGGACGCCCCGGTTCCCCAAGGATCGCCCATCCCCGTCAAGTTTCCAGCGGCGTCGTTGGTGAACGAGACAACGCTGTTGTCGGCATAGTGCAACGCCGTCAGCCGGTTGGCGGCATTGTAGTCAAAGGTGGTTAGCCTACCGTTTCCATCCGTCTTTGCCGTCAGATTCCCTGCGGCATCAAATCCATAAGACCGAACCGTGCCCACCGCATTGCTTTCGCCGGTCTTTTTGCCCATGGAATCATACGTGAAGCACTGGACGTTGCCTGCGGCATTGGTGAAGGCGAGCAGGTTGCCATGTCCATCGAATTTGTACCGCTCAAAGCGGTTGTCGGGCCGCTTGACCGCCACCTTCCGGCCCAAGGCGTCCAGAGTGAATTCCGTCCGCCGTCCCAGCACATCCACCACGGCCGTGACCCTGCTGTCGGCGTCATATTCGGTTGTCGCTACCGCACCGTTGGGCGAGCGGGCTTCAACGAGCCGATTCAAAGTGTCGTAAATATTCGTTGAAACGTTTCCGAGCCCGTCGGTGGTCGCCAGGACATTACCGACCGAATCATAGGCCAGGCGCATCGTGACGCCGTTGGGATCGCGTTTCGCGATAAGGCGGCCTGCCGTGTCCCAGGTGTTGCTGGTGACTCCGCCTCGGGGATTGATGACCGCGATAACGCGACCGGCATTATCATAGACATTGGACACCACACCCCCGTCGGGCGCGGTCACGCTGGCGGGTTCGCGGGTCTTGGTATAGGTGAAGGCGGTAGTCTTGCCTCGCTGATCCGTGCTGGAGACCAGCAGGCCGAGCGCATTCCAGTTATTGCTGGCGATGCCGCCCAGGGCATCGGTCTGGCTCAGGCGCAGTCCCCGGTTGTCATAGGTAAAGACCGTAGTATTGCTCCGGGTATCAGTATGGGTCAGCAAGTCGCCGCGGGCATTGTAATTAAACGCCTCACGACTGCCGTCAGGGTGGAACATTTCTGACGGCGTCCGCCATGAGGAATAGGCCCAGGAGTTGGTGCGGGGCGTGCCGCCGCCAACGGCCGCCGCCGGGATCACGATTTTCTTTTCGAGCAATCCACTGGCCGAATACACGCACTCCACACTATTGCTCGCGGGAGCGGTGATACGGACCGGGTGGTGCTTGGAATCGTATTCTGTCCGGGTGGCAAGACCCAGCGGGGTGACGGCCTCGACAAGGCGATTGAGGCTGTCGTAGTTAAATGAACTGACTTGATTAAGCGGATCGATTGTCTGGAGGATATTGTGGTTGCCGTCATAGATGGCGTAATTGATTCGACTCAGGGGATCCATTGTGGCAACCGTGTGGTTCTGCCCATCGTAGGCGGACCATGCTGTTTCACCCGGAACCAGTTCCCTGCCTATTTCGCGTTGCTTGTCGTCAAAGTAATAGGTCTTCCGGTTCCCGGCTGGATCCTGCTCAACTGTCCGGTAATCGGCATAAAGCAACTGGTAAACCAATCCACGGCCGTTGGCTTGCTGTTTTACGCGGGAGAGGCTGTCATAGGTGTTAAGCGCATTCGTGACTCCGCCGGGCTCAATTGTCGCGGTCAGACAGTGGTTTGTATCATAAACGAAACGCCATACCGAACCGGCAGAATCGGTGAATGTGGAAAGATTGGAGGCGGCATCGCCCTGCAGGGTGACACTGCGCCCGGTGGAGTCTACCACATCGGTGAGCATGGTGGCGGAGTAGTTGAAAGTCAGGCTCCGGCCACAGGCATCTGTCACTGTTGACAGGTTTGTCGCCGCATTATAGGTCAGATTCATCGTGTTATTGTCTGGGTCCACGATAGACGCGAGCCGCCGTGTGGCATTGAACCGATATTCCCGGCCGTTGCGTTCGGACAGGGTGTAGAGGCTGTTGGTTTTGGAGAGCGACATCGTGACACCCGGCGGCGGGGTATAGCGACCATCCGGCAGGCGGATGAAAGTCAGTGCCCGATTGCCAAGATAGACAGTCGCCGCGTTGGTCGTGAGTTGGTCGGTGGCCCACTTGCTCACAAGAGCGGCCGTTGTCCAACCTTTTGGATTGTCCTCACTGGCGGCAAGGTCGCCAGCCACAAAGGCGGCCACCATCAGAGGCACGGCTTCAGCCGGGGTGCGAAGTCCCATTCCCCCCTGCCAGGAACTGTGTTCCTCAATAAAAACATCGTAATTGTGGGTCCACCCATACCCAAGAGCCCGCAGGCGGGTGGCGTCAAGACTGCTGTAGTAGTGGCTGAACCTCAAGCCCACGGGATCAGCGCCGCCAAGGGCCAGATCATCCGCGCTGTAAAGGAAGGATCCTGTGGCAAGATCCACGGGGTCTGCGCTCACCGGATACCGGGCCTCGGCGGCACGGGCGACAATGTTGTGCTGGGCGTTGACCGCGATTAGTGACTCCAAGGCTCCAGAGTAGGTTGAATAGCCCCCGTGATAATCACCGGAAATGATCATTCCCATCTGGTATTGCCCGGTCGGCAGGAAGCCAAAGGTTACATAGCCGTTGCCCACCCATTGACCAGCAGTGATGGCTCCATTACGGGGAAGCACCTGAACGAGGCCGTTCGTGGCACTAGCCAGGAACTGATTCTTCACTTCGGCGGGGTAGTTCGTCAGCGCGGCCAGCACACTCACCGCATTGGAGGCCGTCATCCTGTAAATCTTTTCTCCATTGGCATTGGCCATTTGCAGGAGCTTTACGGTGGAGACCCCGGAACGGTCAGCACCCTGGAGTTGCTCCAGAATGGCATGTTCCAACGAGCTGGCAACCAGCGAACCAGCCTTCATGCCCGCGTCCACGGCCATTCCGCCGAATTCGTTTGAATAGTAGCTCATCACCTGCGCCTTGACATCGACGTAGTAGCCTGCTTCCTGGGCCATGACTCCGAAACGGTGGTGGAAGATGGGGCTAACACCGCTGATTCGTTCGATGGCCTGATTAACCAAGGCCGACTCATCGAGCCATGTCTGACCCATGACGTGCAGGCATTGACTAAGCACCGCCGAAGAGGAGTCGGAAGACTTTGCCCGCAAGGCCTCAAGCTGGCGTTGGTTGCGAGCCAGAGTCAGACCGCTTTCGGCATCCCCGAAACCGCACATAATCGCATAGAGAGAACCCCGCTTGAAGGGGAATACGACCGTCTGGTTACAGTTGCTGTAGGGATGGGTAATTGTCAAGACACAGGCGGCAACGGTGCCGGAGACCGAACTATTTTCAGCGGCCAGTATTGCATCATCCAGCAAAAGCGAGGCGCGGGGCCGGGACAGTGTCTGGGCGGCTAGCGGAATATCCGCATGGTTCGATACCCCGTCATAAGTAAAGTTGAGCCGGAAAAAGGCATTGGTGTGCAGGCCTTCCTGATCGGCGTTGTAGCGGATACAGGCGGTGTAGGTTCCGTTCGCCGGAACAGTGGCAGCGCCACCGCCGCTCACAACACTATAGCGCGCCGCATCAGGCCCGGTTAGGGCGCCTGACGATACCGATAGCGGCAGGCTGCCGACATTACGAATCACGATGTTGCTTTGACTAGACTCACCATAGTAACAGAACTGCCCGAAATCAGGCCATGTGTCCACCGACAAGGCAGGCTTGTAATAAGCCTGGCCACGCATCATGGTAACGGTAAAAGGCGCATAGTCATAGCCATCATAAGCGATATCAAAAACCAAATCACCGAAGGAAACCCCATGTGTGGTGGCCAAGTACTTTACCGTGATGTCCCGGCGCTGGCCTGCTGGGATCGTGCCGCTACCATTGCCGCCCAGGATCTGGAATTGATTGTTCTGATTATTTGCCAGGCTGATACTTTGGATCGTCATTGTCTGGCTACCATTATTCGTGATCGAGCAGACACCGGTCACCGGTTCATTCATATAAGCTTCGCTCACAAAAGAGGCCAAGCCCACTTGAGGATATTCCGCCACGGTGCCGGTGAGGTAATAATCATTGACGACTCCAAGGGGGTAGATGGTGACACGAAGTGTTGCCGTCTTGACTCCGCGTGATTGGCTTGCGGTGTCAAATTTGGCGCGAAACTGAATCGCATTTCCAGGCGTGAGATAGGTCGTCCCGCTTCCCGCCGTGATGGAAAAAGCGTTTTGGGGATTGGCGAGCAAGGAGCAGGTAAGTGTCCAAGTCCCTCCGCTCTGATTTTGATAATAGGAATCAATGGGCCCTTCAGCAGAGCCCCCCTGCGGCACGATGCCAAAGGGAACAGTCATCGTGTTTTGAGCCTCATTCGTGGGGGAATAGTTTCCTCCCGGGTCTGACAACACCTGATTGGTAGTCAAGGGATCCGGCAGGACGGGAGACAGGCCGCCAGGCGCTGATTCCGCCATCACGGGAACTGGTTCTTGATGATCCGGGGGAGGTAAAGCAGTTCCCCCAGCCTCGGCGACCCCAATTCCCTGTCCCCCCATGGCGGCGACCGACCCGACTATAAGCCGATCATACTTCATGGTCAGTTTTCGGTGGGCGATGTTGTGTAGCGCCAAGGTATTGGTAATGCCCCCGTATTGGATCTTTACCCGGTGCTCCAGATTTGTTGGGACTGTCGTGTAATTCTGACCGAGGGCGAATACACAAGACGAAGGGAAATTAGTCGGCAACGAGGCATAGGATTCCTCCCAGATTTTTCGAGCCCCCATGACTTCTTCCACAGAAGCATTCGGCATGGCACCTTGCAGCGAAACAAGCAGATTGCTGCTAAGACCATCGAGCTTGAGACGGAGAGCCTGCTCCGTCAGGTTTTGAGCATAGTCCGCTGTGGCGGTGCCGCCCGCCGCCGCCAGCACTTGACTGCGATCATACCCCATCATCGTGGATAGATCCTGAGCCGCACTGACGTTATAGGCTTTGAGCGAGGGGGCCAGTCGTATCCATGTGTTGCTGACGTTCGCATCCACACACATGTAATCCAACGTGACCGTCGCCCCACCACTGCCGGCAGTCGCCGGAATCCCGCCCTTAATCAAGGCGTCCAGGGGATCGCTGGCACCGAGCCAATTCCATGCATTCGGGGTTCCATCAAAAGCGATAGTAGGCAGGGTCAAAGTGCCATAGGCATACTTGGCCTCGACACCGCTTTGCCGCAACAGGGCCAGCAAAAGCGACGCTTGATCACAATCATTTCCGGCCCTATCTCGCAGGGTACGGGTCGCCCCCTTGAGTGAACCGTAATAGGGTTCGTACCGGATATGGTTATGGACATATTCATAGAGGCGGACCGGATCGTTATCCAAGCCACGGGCCAATTCCACAATTTCCGATGTTATGGCGTCGGCGCCGTTGGTCGAAATGGCCGTTGCACTGAGGCCGGACTCTGCCTCGGCCAAGGTAGATACCCGCTCCCCGGCTGGTTCCGGGGACGGGCTGGCCATGAACCAGCCGGGGTTTCCGCCTTCGCCCTCCACCGGCGGTGGGCCTTCGGCCAACGCAGAGAGACAGACCAGCGTCAACAGACTACAGAAAACAGACCCAAAACGATTGATGAGGAATGACTTCACGGAACCACCTCCTCATCAGTGGCATCATTATTCTGGAGAATTACCCGGTAAAAGGCATTGGATTCAGTCGTTTCGTGGAAATACTGGTTCTGGGGCGGGGCTCCCGGGATGTTAGTCACCAACATTGTGAAATTCGTCATCAAGTTGCATGTCCATTCAACCGTGTAGTTGCGATTGGAAGAGCTTGACCAGATGATATTAAAACCGGACGGCCCGCTGTATCCGCCCCCACATCCCGAAAAACGCATGGAGGAATTCGGGTCGGTCGGATCGGTTCCGGCTAAATATTCCAGATAATCACTTAACCCGTCACCATCGGAATCCGACGTCCCGTCGGTCGCGGTGAGCGACCCGAAATACAGCATTTCCCAATAATCCGGGAGCCCGTCATTGTCGGTATCCTTGATGAGTTTGACTTCGCGGACATTGTGGGCGGAGTCGTATTTGTAAGTGGCGATTACGCCTTGGGAATAGACAGAATTGGTCAGCCGATTCAAACTGTCATACTTGTAGACAATTTCTCCGCCGAGAGCGGCGCTCTGAAGAGCGCAGAGACCGGCGATGGAAATAATAAGCAGCCTATTCTTTAACATACGGTTCCTTTCTATTGGTGGGTGTCAAAAATCTTCTCGTTTGCGGGAGACATGGTGCCAGCAGGGGGAAAACAATCTGGAAGCGAAGGATGAGACGGTAAACGGGGCGAGGTTTTTGCATTCCATAATAACATCTCCTCCCCCTTGGGGAGTAAGATATGCACTTTCTTATTTGTGGCGGCAAGGGGAAAAGATAGTTCCCGAACTTTCTGAACTTTCAGACGGGATCGCAGCCGTTGCCAGCCTTTCCCCACTCCCGTAAGATAAGCCCTTAGCAGAATCTTCCGCTCTTCCCATTCTCGCTGGAACCTCACGCCGCAATCCACTGATGACATTTTACGGATCATCGTCGCATAGTGCTTTAGTCCTATTCCCGCAATTACACAGGCGGGCATGACCTGATGGCAGATGTTTGAACTTCGGTCTTTCGGGATGAGAAATTCCATCATTTCCAGAAGGCTATACGCTTGAACTCCATTCGCTCGTAAATGGTTCCTCACTGCCTCATTGATTCGCGTCGGAAACGAGAAAAGACAGAGTAAGTCATCAATGGGTATTTTTCTATCGATGTCGTTTGTCTCTAAACATTCCTGCTGCAGGCGCACCGCTCGTTTTGCCCATTCAGCCTTTTTCTCTTCCCTCCGGACTATCTGAAGAACAGTCCAGGCTGCAAGGTTATGGTAGTTGGCGATTTTACGAAGGGTAAGGCCTGCTTGTCTCATCTTGAGAATGTCGGCGTTACGTCGGGCAGTTGGTGGAGGTTTATGAGACGTGGTCATGATTTGTTAAGCGGGAGAGGATTGCACAAATCCGAAATTTGGAATAGTCGTGCAATTTACTACAAGCCCTGTAGCAAAACCCATTACATCAGGATCCTGGAGAGGGAGGATATCCAGGTAGGATATCCAAACCTTCATTCTTGTTTCCGCCGCATCGCCCGTGCTACCGTCCTGCCTACATGACAATTTCGGAATTCATAGCGAAGTGGCGGAAGGTGGATCTGAAAGAGCGGTCCGCCGCGCAAGAGCATTTTATTGATCTCTGTTACGTCTTCGACCATCCCACCCCTGCGGCGAGCGATCCCACCGGCGCGACATTCTGCTTTGAGAAGGGCGCAGCCAAGCACGGTGGTGGCGACGGTTTCGCAGATGTATGGAAAAAGGACTCTTTCGGTTTTGAATATAAGGGGAAACGGAAAGACCTTGCCGCGGCTTACGATCAATTGTTGCGGTACCGAGATGCCCTGGAGAGTCCGCCCCTACTGGTTGTGTGCGACCTTGACCGCATCGTTGTGCATACCAACTTCACTGGCACCGTGTCGGCCACCTATGACATCCCTTTGGAAAGTCTGGGCGAACCCCGGAATATCGAAATCCAGCGCGCCGTATTCCACAATCCAGAGGCGCTGCGCCCCGGCCGTACCAGTACTGCCGTCACCCAGGACGCCGCCCGGCACTTTGCCGAAATCGCCGCTGCCCTGCGCCAACGCGGTCTTGACCCTGCGGCTGTCGCCCATTTCCTTGACCGGATTGTTTTCTGCCTCTTTGCGGAAGACACCGGCCTCTTGCCCAATATGGTGTTCACCCGCATTGTGGAGCAGTCACGAGGCGACCCGGCCCGGTTCTGCAAGATACTGGGCCAGCTTTTCGACACGATGGCCACCGGTGGTGACTTTGGCTTGGAACCCATTCGATATTTCAACGGCAACCTGTTTGATGATCGCACAGTACTTGACCTCACTGCGGATGAAATGAAGCGCATTGCGGCCGCCGCAGAACTCGACTGGAGTTCCGTTGACCCGTCTATCTTCGGCACGCTGTTTGAACGCGGGCTGGATCCGGCCAAGCGTTCGCAACTCGGCGCACACTTCACCAGCCGGGCAGACATCTAGCTCGTGGTGGACGCGGTTGTCATGTCGGTTCTCCGCCGCGAATGGACGGAATCCCGTGAAATCATCAATGCCCTGCTTACCACTGGGCGCAAGACTGTCTCCGACGCCAAGACCCCGGCAAAACCATTGAATGCCGCCGCTATGAAAAAGGCAAAGGGCGAAGCCGGAACCATCCTTCTCCGCTTCCTTGACCGCCTGCAACATGTTCGGGTTCTCGATCCGGCGTGCGGCTCCGGAAACTTCCTCTATGTCGCCTTGCTCCGTCTGAAAGACCTAGAGAAAGAGGCCATCCTGTTCGGCAATGACAATGGCCTTGGCTCATTCCTGCCAATGGTCGGCCCGTCGCAACTCTACGGCATCGAAATCAACTCCTACGCCCATGACCTGGCACAGATGACCGTATGGATTGGCTGGCTCCAATGGATTCGCGTTAATGGTTTCGGGTTCCCGGCTGACCCGATCTTGCGGCCCCTTTCAGAAAATATCCGCCTTATGGACGCCATTATCACCGAGTCCGGGGAGCCCGATTGGCCTGCGGTGGACTTCATTGTCGGCAACCCGCCATTTCTCGGTGACAAAATCATGCGCCGTGAGTTGGGCGATGCTTACGTTGACCGGTTGCGTGCTCTTTATGATGGCCGTATCCCCGGCCAGTCTGATTTTTGTTGCTACTGGTTTGAGAAGGCCCGCGCTCACATATCGGCTGGCAAATGTAAGCGCGCCGGCCTCCTCGCCACCCAAAATATCCGCGGTGGTGCGAGTCGAAAGGTGCTTGATCGCATCAAGGAGAGCGGCAGTATATTTTGGGCAATCGCTGACCGCGACTGGATCCTGGATGGCGCAAACGTGCATGTCTCGATGGTCGGATTCGATAATGGAGAGGAAATCACTCGTAGCCTTGACTCCAAATCTGTCGAAAAAATCAATGCAAACCTGACTGCAGCAGCCGATATCACCTATGCCAAGCCACTGCAAGCGAACCTCGGTGTGGCATTCATTGGAAACTGTAAGGGCGGAGCCTTCGATATCGAAGAGCCGGAAGCATTGGATCTTTTGCGTGCTACAGGTAATCCACACGCCCGCCCCAACAGCGATGTTCTGAGACCTATTCTTAACAGCGATGACCTTTTTATGCGAAGATCGCAACGATGGATCATAGACAACGCCGATTTGGACTTGGCTGAGGCGCGCCTCTATGAGGCTCCGCATGCGATTGTCGAGGCACGCGTAAAGCCGCAACGTGACGTCAATCGTGATCGCTGGCTCCGAGAGAACTGGTGGCGACCACAACGAATGCGCGCAGAGATGAGAAAGGCAACCCAGCCCCTTGGTCGATTTTTGGTCACTCCCACGACATCCAAACATCGCGTCTACTGCTGGTTGGCTCATCCGACACTGCCGGATCATAAATTGGTTGTTTTTGCCCGCAGTGATGATTTTTTCTTTGGCATACTTCATTCTCGTTTTCATGAGATTTGGGCCAGAGCGAAAGGTACTCAGTTACGTGAACGCGAAAGTGGACTGAACTACAATGTGCAAAGCTCCTTCGAGACATTCCCCTTCCCTGTTTCGAATCTCCAGGCGGAAGCCACCATTGCACCAGTCGCCAAAGAATTGAATGAAATGCGCGAAAACTGGTTGAATCCCCCTGACTTAATGCAAACGGAGACGATGGATTTCCCCGGCACCGTAGGCGGCCCCTGGGATCGTTACATTGACCCGGCCACCGTGACGGATCGAGGCGCGTTCAAGGTCGGGACTGTGCGCTATCCTCGCCTTGTGCCGCGTGACGCCGAATGTGCCGCCCGCCTCAAAGCACGCACCTTGACTAAGCTCTACAACGAACGTCCCGCCTGGCTTGCCGCCTGCCACGCGAAACTTGATGATGCCGTTTCGGACGCCTATGGCTGGAATCCGGGTATAACAGATGAGCAGATTCTTGAGCGCCTCCTGGCTCTGAACCAAGAGCGAGCCGCCCCTGGTGAAGTTGG
>CAZOZF010000058.1:0-15691 GCA_964584205.1 uncultured Verrucomicrobiota bacterium | reverse complement strand
CAGCCTTCGGCCTTTCACCTTCAGCCTTCGGCCTTTCACCTTCACCTTCAGCCTTCAGCCTTCCACCTTCAGCCTAATTGTGATGGCGGGGATGTTGTGCGGGATGACGGGGTGTGTCAGCACGCCGGCGCGGCGTATTGAAAAGGAGCCGGGCGTCTTTGCGTCGTTTCCGTCTGAAATTCAAGCGAAGGTTCAAAAGGGAGAAGTGGATCTCGGGTTTACCCGGGATATGGCTCGCCTAGCGCAGGGACGCCCCCATCGCGTCCATTCCCGCATTACGGAGGCCGGACAGGTTGAGGTCTGGATCTATATGGGGAGCCGTTATATCAGTCGTTTTGAGCCCATGGACTCGGGGTACTGGTATCGGGACCGTGCCGGCCGGATGCGCCGATCCTATGACACGGTGTGGATGGATCGCGGGTACAGCGAGGAATTTCCAACGCTGCGCCTTGAGTTCCTGGATAACAAGGTCAAGGTGATCGAGCGGCTGAAGCGGTGATTTTCAGGATCACGGTCCGGTTCTTTTTTTGATTTTCAAGGGTGGTGTTGGGGTAGGGCGGATTGGCTTCACCGGTGGAAGAGGTGGTGACGCTGGAGGCGGGTAATCCCCCCGCTTTGATCAGGACGCTTGCCGCGACTTTTGCCCGCGCCAATCCGAGCGCCTTGTTGTTGCCGGTCTGGGTTTTTCCGCCACTTGCCTTGGAGGAATCCGTATGGCCTTCCACCTCGACCTGGAACCGGTTGCCTTTCGCCTTGATGGCCGTCGCGATGGTTTTTAAATCCTCCCTGGCTTCATTGGAAAGTTCCATGTTTCGCGTAAAGGTTCCCGCGAGGAAGGTCACCACCAGCATTTTTTCGCTTTGAGTGACGTGCCAGCGGGATCCTTCCAGGACAGGCCAGGAGACGGGCTCAATGGGGCGGGAGATCGGTGGAGGCAACACGGGTTTGATGGCGGCCACGGGAAGGGGAGTGGCGGTCACGGGTGGGACGGCCGGGGCTTCGGTGATGTCCTGGCGAGAAGCCTGGCCCGCGCCGATAAAGTAGGCAAAGGCGGTGGCGAGGATGCCGGTCGCAAGGGTTCCTGAAAACAGGATTCTAGGAACCCGTTTACGGTTGAGTTCGTCACGGATATCCTCGACTTCGTCCAGCATGCGGCGCAGGTGGGCCAGTTTGTCGCTCCACTGGCGTTCGGAGTCGGCGTGCCGGGCTTCTTCCTGCGCCTTCAAGGCATAGGCGGTGGCCGTTTCTTCCCGTGCGGCGGCAAGATCCGACTCCAGGGTCGCGAACCGTTCCGGTTCACTGACAATGGTGTTCAGGAGCCGTTCCTCTGCAGTGGTCCCGGGCACGGGGACTTCCGGCAGGAGGGGGGGCGGCTCCGGGGTTTCGGGCATCGTATCGTCGGATTTAAAAAACGGATCCAATTCGAACACATCGTCATGTGGCTTGTCGGTCATGGGGTTACCTTCTTCTTCCGGTTCGCTTTCTAATATCGGCATGATGGGTCCTGGGGGGATGGGTGGAGTTTGGTTGATCAGAGGGAGTGGCGGAGTTCCGTCGGCGCCGGGTCCGACCGGAGGCATGGGTTTAGCGGGTTCGGGGATGGCTGCCAGGAAATCCATTTGCGTGGAATCCGGCTCAATCCTGCGGCTTTTAGATAATGACGGTTTCATGATTCGCGTTGAGCCGGAACTGTAGCAGATCATTCACGATGTGAAAACAGGAGAAGAGCGAGGGTGGATTTTTATTTGACAGTGATCGCTCGGGCGGTGCATAGTCTCAGGCGTAACGAAAAGTTTTCGCTAGGGGAAAACATGGATAAAATCTTGAAGATTTTGGTTGTTCTTATCCTCGTCTTGAGCATCACGGCAGTGGTTATGGAGCTTAAGCTTTATGGCCAGCGTGAGGAGTTGAAGGGACGCACGGTTAAATTGGCGGATTATGTCGGAAAAATCGCGGCCACGATTGAAATCCCCCAGACCAATGCGGATCTTGTCGTCGCGGATGCCCCGCATATGAAGCTCAAGCCAGAAGCCGTCAAGCAGTACTACAAGATCGGGGATGATGGAAAGCCGTCCAAGGTGACCACAGGTGCCGGGACGATGGATGACGCTCTTCTGGAGGTCCTTGTCAATGCCGGACGGCAGTTCGACCGTTTGAACGATACCCGGACCGGTCTGACGGAGAACCGAAACACCCTGGGGACGACCAGCAACCTTCTGGTCAGAACCGAAGGCACTTTGGGGACGACCAGCAATTCCCTTGTGAAGGCCGAAGGCGATTTGACGGAGGCGAAGACGGAGATTGAAAAGAAAGTCACCCAGATCACCGATTTGACCGCCGAGGTGGAAACCGGCAAGGCTGATATCGAGAAGAAAGCCAATGAAATCGCCAAATTGGGCGAGAAGTTGAGTGAAAGCGAATCCAAAATCGAAGCCGGCAAGCGGTACATTACGAAGGTGGAGCGGGAGCTGAAATCCTGTCTCGGGCAGTCTGACACCAATACGCTTCCCCGTGGTGTGCAGGGCCAGATTTCAGTGGTCAATACCAACTGGAACTTTGTCGTTATGGAGATCCTTCCGGATTCCGGAATGGTTCCCCTCTCGGATATCACCGTCCAGCGCGCGGATCAGTTTATTGGCAAGGTTCGGATTTCCGAGGTTCGTCGTGATCTGCGTATCGCGTTGGGTGAAATCCTGATGGATTATCAGCAGAAGGCTCCGGCTCGGGGCGACACTGTTTTCTATTGATCTACTTCCCGAACAGGATTTTCCCTCATGCGACTTATCCGGTTACTCGTGGTCTTCGGCGGCCTGATGTGGGTGGCCGGGTGTGCCACTGAGTCCGATTCCAGCATGCCGTGGAATACGCCGCAGTCCTGGGAAGGGGCCCCGGGCATTCCGGGGTTTTCTGCTCCAGGCCGGTAAGTCTTATTTCTTCATCCAGTTACGGGCCACCAGTTCCTCGGCGATCTGAATGGCATTCTGGGCGGCACCCTTCCAGATGTTGTCACCCGCGCACCAGAGCACCAGTCCGTTCTCCACGCTGGCATCCTTACGGATGCGCCCCACGAGAACATCATACTGGCCGGTCGCCTGGATCGGCATCGGGTAGACGGCGTTTTTCGGGTCATCTTCCAGCCGCACGCCCGGTGTTTTCGCCAGGAGGGCCCGGGCTTGATCCGGGGAGAGCGGTTTTTCAAGTTCCACATGAATGGCAATGCTGTGGCTGTTAAAGACCGGCACGCGGACACAGGTGGTGGCCACCCGGATGGAAGGATCGAGAATCTTGTGGGTTTCCTTGCGCATCTTGATTTCCTCGGTGGTTTCGCCCGAGTCGTCCTTGAAAGATCCGACGCAGGGGATCAGGTTGAAGGCGATCTGATGCGGATACACCTCGCGCTGGAGGGGGTGTCCGGCGGCCCAAGCCCTGGTCTGGGTTTCCAGTTCCCGGACGGCGGAACTTCCCGTGCCTGAGACGGCCTGATAGGTGGTGGCGATCAGGCGTTTGATTGTGGCGGCCTTATGGATGGCCACCAGCGGCATCAGGGCGATGATGGTGCTGCAATTCGGATTGGCGATGAACCCCTGGTGGTCCTTCAGTGCTTCCGGATTGATTTCAGGGATCACCAGCGGAACCCGGGGATCCATGCGGAAATCATCCCCGTTATCCACCACGATGCATCCGCGTTTTACCGCTTCCCAGCCGAGTGTCTGGGAGGCGCCCTTGGCGCCCTCGGTTCCCGCGAAAAAGGCGAAGTCCATTCCTTCGAACGCCTCGGGAGCGGCAACCTTGACGGGATAACTTTCTCCGTCAACCAGTTCGGTCCGCTCGCTTCGGGCCAGAATGGTAAGCGACTGGACCGGAAAGTTTCTTTTCTTGAGCAGGCGGATCATTTCTGTTCCGACCGCACCGATTCCGACTACGCAAACATTGTATTTTTTCATGATCGTTCTCTTATAGTACGCTTTCTATCCTGCATCAGATGGCATGACATGCTACCTGCCTCCGAAGAGGGAGTCCAGTCAAACTTGATGTTTTTGTGTTTTTGCCCGAAGCATTGACAGGACGGGGCTGCGCCGATACGATTTGAGCCTTATTTTGGAATTGGAGTTGCCATGCCGACTTATGATTATGAATGTAAAAAATGCGGCTTTTTTGAAGTGTTCCAGAACATCAAGGACGTGAAACTGAAACGCTGCCCCACCTGCAAGGGGGCTGTGAAGCGGATGATGGGAGCCGGAGCCGGGATCCTGTTCAAAGGATCGGGGTTTTATCAGACCGATTACCGGAGTTCCAGTTACAAGAGCGGCGCCAGTGCCGAGTCCGGATCGACGGAGAGTAAGAAAAAATCAGAAGCCTGAAAGGATCGCGATGGCCATTCATATTCAATGTTCAAAGTGCGGCTATCAAAACGACCTGGGTCGAGTGTTTTGCTCGTCGTGTGGGCAAAAGCTTAACCTGCAGAATACGTCCATGATGGATCTGAATGAGCGGCGGGAAGTGGATTACGGGAAGTGGATCCGGGGGGTTCTGGCGGGAGTGGTAATCCTCGGGGTGGGAGGGGTGGCGGGGACAATTCTCTGGCCGGTAAAGCCTCCTCCGGTCTATTTCGAGGCGGCTGGCGCGGTGCAGATCCCCATGAAGGCAAAAGCGGCCCGGACCGCGTTGTCCTACAATCGTGAAATCAAAATTGATCTGACGGAAGGGGAGTTGAACGGCTTCCTGGCGGAACGGGCCAAGTCCCGAAAGGCCGGGAAACTGGTAATCGACCTCAAGACGGGCCTGTTTGACCTTTATGCCGGATTCGACTGGGTGCCGATCACGAACATCACGTGGCTGGCCAAAGTGAAAATTCCCGTTTCCCTGGATATGCGGGCGGGATTTCAAGCGGGCGTCTTGATCGTGGAGCGGGGTCGAATCGGGCATCTTCCTCTGCCGGGATCTTCAAAAAATGTGGTGATCGATTATTTCGGATCTTTGTTCCTGGATATCACGGGAGAAAAACGAGTGGTTTCATTCCTGAAGAATGTTGCGATCGAGGACACCCAAGTCACCCTGGTGCTGGCTCCGTGAAGCGGCGAAGATCGAGGGTGAACGGTGAGGGCTTGGCCCTTGTTCTGTTGTTTTTATTGTTTTCCCCTGCTCTTGCCGGCCCGGTTGTCACCACCAGTGCCTCGGGCCGTTATCGGGTCGTGGGGTCAGACACCCTTGAAAACACTGATTATACCCGCTGGGCTGAAGACATGACCCTTCAGGTTGAGCGGTTCCTGGGAATGCCGCTTCCCCTGATGCGTGGGAGTGTCGTGGAGATTGTTCTCGAAAATTCCGGGCCGGTATCCGTTTCCTGTTCCCGGCGCGAGGGGAAGCTCCAGCGGGTTCTGACCCTGTCCCGGACGGGTGTGGTGGACTACGCCCTGATTCAGGAGGGGTTGATCCGGCTGGTGTTGGCCGGGATTGTGGAGCGTCGCCGGCGTGAGGAGGAACTGCCGGATGTGATTCCGGGGATTCCCCGCTGGTTGAGCGTGGGACTGGCCTTGAATCTTGACAAGGCGCAAGTGGTTCGAAACCGGAAAATCGTGGCGGCCGCCGGAATGGAACTGGGGATGACTTCGGCTTCCGCGGTAATGGGATGGGAGCAACTTCCGGAAGGCTGGCACAGTCGTCAGGCCTTGTGCGGGATTTTGGTGGCGTGGATCAATTCAGTTCCCGAAGCCCTCGACCGGGTGCTTGAGCGCGTGGTGCGGCAGGAACCGGTATCACCCCAGTGGCTTGCCGGGGCCGGAATCCAGGCGGATTCCGTGGCGGGAATGGAAGCCAAGTGGAGAGAGTTCAAACAACGGCAGAGTCATGCCATTCAGGAATTCGGGGAGTTGTCGCTGGCCTTGATTGAGCAGGTGAAGGCGGAATTACCCCTTGCATTGAATGTCCCCGAACCGGTTTGTATTCAACCCTGCGACGTCATTGCGGCACGAAAGAAATGGCCCCGGGTTGTTGCGAATGAGGCGGCGGCCAAAATGGAGCGGCTGGGGTTGATCACGATGGGAAAGGCTCCTGAGCTGGGGGAGCTGGCCACCCTGTATGGGCGTTTTTACGAGGGCGTTGCCACGGGAGCCTGGGCGCCCATTCTGGCCTGGCGCCTGAGCCGGGCCGAAGCCGCCCTGGCGCGGCTGGAAAGCCTGACCCGCTCCCGCGAAGCGTATCTTGACGAAGTGGAGCGGGAAGCGGCGGGAAAACGAGAAGAGCAGACGGCGGGGTCGGGGGAGGGGTTGGTTCCCGAACTTGAAAAAAGCAGTATAGAGTCTTATATTGACGAAGCCGAAAAAAGATACCATAAGCCCTGACGGAAAAGGGTAGCAGAGGGAAAGATTCCATGACATCTCGTAAGATGACGCGCAAGACCACGGTGGGCTCCATTGATTCCTCCGTTTTGGATTTTACCGCCGGAAGTGATCTTCAGCTCGACTTGGCCCTGGTTCAAGCCGACTGCATTGGCTCCGCAGCCCATGTCATCATGCTGTCCCGCATGCCGGTCCGGCCGAAGGTGATCACGGCAGCCGAGTGCAAGGCGGTGATCCGGGAACTGGGATCCATCATGCAGCGCGTGGCGGCAGGGCAGTTTTCGATTTCCCTGGACGATCAGGATGTGCACCTGGCGGTGGAGCGGATTCTCACCGCGAAACTGGGCGATCTGGGTAAAAAGATTCACACGGGCCGGAGCCGGAACGATCAGGTGGCGGTGGATCTTCGTTTGTTTGCCCGGGAAGAACTGATCGGAACGGTCGACGAGGCGCTGACTCTGGCCGGCGTGCTGGTGGGGTTTGCCAGGCGGCATGAGGCGGTTCCCATGGTGGGGCGAACCCATATGCAGCCGGCCATGCCCAGCTCGGTGGGGTTATGGGCGTCGGCGCATGCGGAGAGCCTGCTTGACGATGTCGCCCTGCTCATGGCGGTTTATGATTTGAACGACCAGTGTCCGCTCGGTTCGGCGGCCAGTTACGGCGTTCCGCTCCCGATTGACCGCGCGCTCACCGCGCGCCTGCTCGGATTCAGCCGGCCGGTTCACAATGTCTTGTATGCCAATAACGCCCGCGGCAAGATCGAGGCGCTGATCCTTCAGGCCCTGACGCAGGTGATGCTTTCGCTTTCCCGCCTGGCTCAGGATCTGATGCTGTTCACCATGCCTGAGTTTGGTTATTTCACATTACCCGCGGAATACGGAACGGGAAGCAGCATCATGCCGCAGAAGAATAATCCCGATGTGGTCGAATTGGTCCGGGCCCGCGTGGCCCGCGTGATGGCCTGCGAGCTGGCCGTGATGGACATTGCCCGGAGCCTTCCCAGCGGGTACAATCGCGACCTTCAGGAAACCAAGGGGCCCTTCATGGAGGGAGTGGCCATAACCCGCTCCTGCCTGCGGAGCATGGCGCAGATGACGGAGCGGATGGAGGTCAATGCCGGGGCGTTGCTGAAGGGGTTTTCTCCCGGGGTTTTCGCCACCGACCGCGCGCTGGAACTGGTGGGGCGCGGGATGCCGTTCCGGGATGCCTATCATTACATCAAGGCCAACCTGGACGAACTGGAGACGATGGATGCGGCCGACTCGGTGTTGAAGAAAACGCATTGGGGTGCACCCGGCGGGCTTGATTTCGGGTGGTACGGGGAACGGATCAAGGCGGGACGGGAATGGCAGAACGGGGAGTGGATCGCCCATTGCAAGGCGGTGGCGAAGTTGATGGGAATCAAGTATCCGGTGGCGTGAGTGAGCCTGGAAGGGCAAGACGTGTCGAGTCAGCGAAAGAGAGAGGGAAATACATGAACAAAGTCCAAAACTATTTTATTCCGAGTGTCATGGCTGTTTTTGCATCGTCCGCCGCTGTCTATGCGCAGGCGGCCGGCAAGGAGGATCTCCTGAACACGCAACAGGTGCCCTTATGGGACATGGTGAGCCAGGGGGGCGTGGTGATGGGGGTGCTCGGGTTGATGTCGGTCGTCGGTCTGGCGCTCGTGATCTACTTTTTCGTCATTCTGCGCCGCAGTCAGGTGGTGCCGCCGGCGCTCCGGGAAGATGTTCTCGACAAACTGGAGACGGGGGAATGGGTTGATGCCCGATCTGCCTGCGGGTACAAGCCCTGCGCTTTTTCGGAGGTCGCGGTTTCAGCAATTGATTATGCCCGGTCTGGCGAGAAGCCGGATCCCGCGCTGTTGAAGGATGTGATTGAGGGAGAGGGCGGGCGGCAGGCGTTGATTATCCAGGGACAGACCCAGTACCTTTTCGACCTGGCGGTGTTGTCTCCGATGGTGGGGCTTTTGGGAACGGTGTTTGGCATGATTCACGCCTTTAATGCGGTGGCTCTGGATTTGACCAAGGCCAAGCCGATGCTGTTGGCGGCAGGAGTGGGCGAGGCGTTGGTGGCCACGGCCGCCGGACTGATTGTCGGTATCCCGACGATGGCCTTCTATGCCTTTTTCAGGAACCGGGCGGCCCGGTTGATTGCCGAGCTCGAGGTGGCGTCCGGCCAGGTCATGAATGTTCTGCTGAGCAAGAGGAGCAAATGAACTTTCGAGGAAGGCACCAGCCCAATCCCATCGCGTTCCAGATAGCACCGATGGTGGATTTTTTGCTCGTGTTGCTCTGTTACTCAATCATGAGCCAGATCTTCACGCAGTGGGAGGCCGAACTGGATGTCACGCTGCCCACCGCGTCGTCCGCCCAGATCGAGCAGCGGCTTCCGGGCGAAATCATCCTGAACATCATGAAAAACGGGACGACGGTGGTGAATGGTCGCACCCTGAGCGATCCGGAGCTGGGCTCGCTGCTCAGGCGCCTTGTGGAGTTGTTTCCCGGGCAGCCGGTTCTGCTTCGCGCTGACAAGCAGACCGATTACGAGCATGTGATCAAGGTTCTTGATTTTTGCCGGCAGGCCGACATCTGGAATGTGTCCTTCGCCACGGGCTTGGTGGAGAAGAAAGCCGGGTCGTGAAATACGGTGGTTCCACTATTCGATCCGTCTTGTATGCCGGATGGATTGGGGGTCTCCTGTGTTTTGCACGACCGTGTTCCGCCCTCGATGCCGCCGAACAGCTTCAATTCGCCGATGGTCTTTATGCGCGCGGAATGTGGGACACAGCGCTGAAGGAATACCAGGCTTTTCTGGCTCAGAATCCCGACAAAAAAAACGGGCGTGAGTCAGTGTACTATCGCATGGGTGAGAGTTATCGGGCGCTGGGCCGGATCCAGGAGGCCGAAGCGGCCTATCAACGGGCCTATGATGATGATCCGAACGGCGAATTCCACTATCGGGCCGGCCTGCGCCGGGCGGAATTCATGGAACAGGCGGGACAGGGCGTGGAGCAGGTTCAGCTTCTTGTGGCCATGCTGGCCTCAACCCCGCCGCCGGATCTCGGATCCGCCTGTCGCTACTCGCTGGGCGCCGCGCTGGAGAAGCAGGGGAAAATCAGCGGGGCGGTTGAGGCGTATGAGGCGGTGATAAAAAAATATCCGGGCACCCCCTTTGTGTCGTATGCCGCTCTTGCCCTGGCCGGCTTGGATCGTAAGGCTGGCGGCGGACGAAGTGCTGAACTCTACCGGTTGGCGGCCACGAATGCAGCCTCTCCGCAGGTTGGAGCCGAAGCCTGGTTTCAATTGGGTGATTTTTATTTTGGACGCAAGGAGTATGAGCAGAGCGCCCGCGCTTATGAGCAGTTGGCAGCGCAGTATCCGGCCGATGGCCGGGTTGCCGAGGCCCGGCTCCAGCAGGCCTGGGCCCTGTATCATGCCCGGCGATTTTCGGATGCCCTTCAGCTTTGCGGCGCGGGTCGGACCGAGGAGTGGCTGTATCTCAAGGGGAATTGTGAGCGGCAGCTTTTGAAAAACGAGGAAGCGGCGGCCACCTATGCCGAGCTTTTGAAGACGTACCCGCAGGGTGCCCTGGCCGGGAGTGCCGCGTATGAGCGGGCTCTGGCGTTTTTCAAGCTGGGCCGGTTTCAGGAGGCGATTAACCAGGCCAGGGGCCTGACGGCGAACGAGCAGATCCGGCGGGATGTGTACTGGCTTCTGGCGGAGTCCTATGCCTCCGTGAAGGACGAGGATGGCGCCGTTCAGAATTACCGGCTGCTGGTGGAGCAGTACCCGGCGTCGCCGCTGGCAGGTGACGCCCTGTACCGGCTGGCCCATGGGTTGCAGAAGAAGGGCGATTTTCTGCAGGCCTCCGAGCTGTTCGGGCGGCTGGCTTCCGAATTTCCCGCGCATGATCTGGCGGCGCAGGCTGTCTTTGCGCAGGCCTCATGCCTGGGTAAGGCGCAGAAGCACGAGCAGGCCGTGGCCGCCTATGCCCGGCTGGTGGAGAAATATCCGAAGTGTCCCTTTGTCGAAGATTCGCTTTATCAGAAGGCCACCGTGGAGACGTTTCTGCGTCGTGATGCCCGGGCGCTGGAAACCTGGCGTGACCTGTTGATTCGTTTTCCGGCAACCAGGTATGGAGCCGATGCCCGGTTCTGGAACGGGATCCTTCTGGAAGAAAACGGCAAGTTTGAGGAAGCCGAGATGGCGTTCAGGGCCGCGCTGAATGCGGTTCCTCCTCCTTCGGAAGACCTGGTTCAGCGGACCCGGTTCCGATTGGCGCTGGTGTTGCAGCGGCGTGGCGGGAAGTCCGGTGAGGCGGCGACCTTGTTGCAGGGCTTGATGGCGACGCCGATGCGCGAAAAATTTCCTCCCGAATTGGCGGAGTGGCTTGCGGATTATCAAATTGGCCAGCGTGAATTTGCCGCGGCGGCGCTGGATGCCGACTGGTTGGCGACGCGGGCGACCACAGACAACTGGCGACAAATTGCCTGGTGTCTCAAGGGGAAGGCGCTGCTGGGGCAGGGGAAGAACGAGGAAGCGCTGCAGGCGTTTGAGCGGGTTGTGGGAATCGATTTCAAGAGCCAGGCCATGGCCGAGGCCTGGTTGAAGCTGGGTGGCTTAACCCTGGCGGCGGGGGATGCGGCGAAGGCAAAACGTGCGTTCGAAGAGGCGGCCATGCTGGCGGCCTCGGATACGCTGCTGCCGATCCGGGTTCAGGCGTATGCCGGGATCGGCCGGGCACTAAAGGCCCAGGGCGATCCTGCCGGAGCGTCCCGTCATTTCCTGAGCGTGGCGGTGCTGTTCGACGACCCGGTACTGGTGCCCGAATGCCTGTATGAGGCCGCCCAGTTGTTTACCACTCTGGGGCGCAAGACGGATGCCGAAAAAGCAAACAAGGAATTATTGGATCGCTACCCGGAAAGCGAATGGGCGAAGAAACTGAAGCAATAAAGTGATCCAACAGATCCGACCGATCCGTTGGATTAGGCTGATTATGAAGAACATTCCACGAAACGTGAGCTTCCGTCGCAAGAACCAGCCGCTGGGGGCGATGGAGATTGTCCGGAAATTGCACCGGCGACATCTGGTTTGGTATGGCATTGCCATACTGGTTTCGGTGTTGTTGCATCTGCTTCTAATCCTGTTTCTTCCCGGAATCAGCGCGTACAAGATTATGCCGGGTCGGGCGGGAGAACGGCCGATTTCACTCCGGCTGGAAAACGTCAAGGCGGTTCCGGAAACTCCCGAGTCCAATCTGCGCCCGCCGAAGTTCAAGCCTGAAACCGCAAAAGGCGCGGCGGTTGCCGGCGAAATTAACGCGGAGATGACGACCGTTCGACGGGCTCTGGATGAGTCCTCGGTGGAGCCGAGGCAGGTGGGGGCGGGGATCCTGATCGGGGAGCAGCGCACGCTGGCCGAGCCGTCGCAGGTGGATCGTCCGGTGTGGGAGCCGCGCCAGGAAATCCTGAGCATTAACCAGAAAATCGTGAAGGATGATGCGGAGCTCAGTCGACCCCGCCGCACGGTTCAGAGCGTGCCGCGCGAAAAGCACGGGGCGGATATCGCAGCCCCGGCGAGCCGGGACGCCTTGGAGCGGGGAATTGCATCAACGGGCGTCTATTACCTGGTTGATGATCCGTCCCAATTCACCTGGGGGCGGAGCATCCCGGCCGGGGCGGGGTTAAGCGGCGTGGCGCGGGATGTGCCGCCTTCGAAAACAATCCTTCAGGAGGAGCCCCGGAAATTAGCGGATGAGGATCGCAACCGGATCACCATCCTGAAGGCTCTCGAGAAATACCTCAAAGCCGAGGTGTATCTCTACCGGTCCCCGACGGATCCTCTTTATGATTACTGCCGGATCGAGATCAAGCGGCGGAAGGCGGATCTGCTGCCGGTTCTGGCAAAGGATCTGTTGCTGGTTCAGGACGGCTCGGCCAGTATCACCGAACAGAAACTCCGTTTCTGCAGGGAGGGGATGCTTAAGGCGCTCGACCTGCTGGCGCCCGGTGATCGGTTCAATGTTGTCGAATTCCGGGACTCCGTTTCACGTTGTTTTGAAACCTGGGCGACGGTAAACCCGGATACCCTGCAACAGGCGCGGGAGTTTATCGGGCGTATGGAGTCGGTCGGGAATACGGATATCTTTGATTCCCTGAAGGATCTCCTGGCGACGCCGCGCCAGTTCGGCCGGCCGGTGATATTCCTGGTGGTGAGCGATGGGGTGGCAACGGCGGGGTTGACCGATCATTCGTTGATCATTGAGGCGTTCAGCCAGGCGAACCGCGGGGCGGTGTCGGTTTTTACGGTGGGAACCTATCCCGGGGTCAATGCCTACCTTCTGGATCTCTTGAGTTTTCGCAACCGGGGCGACACGTTTGTGGTGAAGACGGGACGGTGGGATATTCCCGCGGTGATTGAGGCGCGGGTTCGCGAGGTGAGTCGGCCGGTCTTGTCGGATGTGCGCTTCCGGTTCTCGGGCCAAACTTATTGCGAGGCGTATCCGGTGTTGACGGCGAACCTGTACATGGACCGGCCGTTGGTGTTGTTCGGGCGGGTTCCAAGGAACACGCGGAAACTGGTTTTCCAGGCGACGGGCCAGGCGGATGACATCCAGTGCGATATGGTGTTTGACCTGGATCTGGCGAAGGCGCTGGGGGGTGAGGCGGATATCCGGACGCAGTGGGCCTGGCAGCGGGCGTATTTTCTGATTGGCGAACATAACCGCATGAAGCAGCCCGGCGTTCTTACCGAGTTGAAAACCCTGGGCAAGACCTACGGCATCACGATTCCCTATCGGAACGAGTGGGGGCGATAAGGGCGACGCCGGGGCTTAAGATTACCCCCGGGGGAGTTCAGAGACTTCAGCGATGACGAGGCAAACATCATCATCAAACCCTGAAGTGCTGGCAAAGGATTCGGCATCGGCCACCATGGCGGGCAACAGGAGTCCGGGCGGCGAATCGAGATGTCGCCGGGCGCTTTCATAGAGTCGTTCCACGCCGTATTCCTCCCGTTTCGCCCCCTCGGCTTCAGTGATGCCGTCGGTGTAGATGAGCACTCCGTCGCCGGATTCCAGCGGAAGCTCGGTTGTTGGATAAACATGCTTATCCAGAATCCCGAGGGCGGGTCCGAGAGGTTCCTGGCTCGTGCGCAAGGGTGCGACAGTACGGCGGATGCGGTTGATCCGAAGAGGGTTGGGATGGCCGGCATCGCTGAAGGTGAGCTGTCTGGCGTGGAGGTCGAAAAGGACGTAGGACGCCGAGACGAACATGAATTCCTGGGCGTCGCGAAGGATGGTCATGAATTCCCGGTTCATACGGGACAGAAACAGGCCCGGGTTGGTTGCGATGGGTTTGAACTCCTCCATCATGCTCCGGATAATGGCGGTGATCAGCGCGGCGCGCATTCCGTGTCCCATCACATCACACACGAAAAGCCCTGCCTGGTGGTCGGAAATGGAGAGAATGTGGAAGAAGTCGCCCCCCAGCGCAGTGCTGGGTCGGTAGAAATGGTTGAATTTCAGCAGGCTTTCTTCCGGGGATGTTTCCGCAGGAAAGGTGGGAAAGGTTTTTGGAAGCAGGGCGAGTTGGACTTCTCTGGCCATGTCGAGGTCGGCTTCCATTTCGTTGTTCCGGATGCGGAGCTGTTCGGCATACAACTCGCGCTGAGCTTCCGCGCGTTTACGTTCGGTGACATCATTGAACGAGAGGACGATGCCGATCAATTCATCGTCGGCATTGAAGTTGGCGGTAGCGGCGGCCTGGACATAGAATGTGGAGCCGTCGGTCCGGCGCGCCTCGACTTCCTGGCACCAGGCCTCCCCGGTTGCGACCCGGTCCGTGATGGCGGTGCCGAGATCAGGATTGCTGAACAAATCAGACAGGGATAGCTTTTGCGCGACTTCCTGGTTTTCAATACCCCACATGCGCAGGGCCATCGGGTTCCCGTACATCAGGTGGGATTGAAGGTCGGCGATGGCGATGCCGCTTCCGGCCAGTTGGATGGCGGTGTGTTCGGTTCGCAGTTGTTCTTCGGCCTGCCGGCGCAGCGAGATGTCGCGGACAAAGAAACACAGGTAGTCCTGGCCGGAAAGAAAAAGGCGATTGATGGCGGTTTCGGCGGGGAATACCGATCCATCCTTGCGGACAAAAAATGATTGGAGCAGCACGAAACGGGTATTGGCCAGATTTTCCCGAATCATGGGCAGAAGGGTTTCGTCCGCGCCGTAGAGCAGGTCGAAAACTTCCATGCGGCAGAGATCGTCGTGCTCGTGACCGAGAAACTGGCTGAGGCGGACATTGGCATCCACAATCCGGCCGGAATAATCCGTGATGATGGCGCCATCGTAGACATTTTGGAGGAGTTGCTGGAAATCCGAGTCACCGACCATGCTGTTGCTGGGCTTGGCTTTTGTGATCCGGATGATCGGGCGTCGGGGGACTGTAGCGGCCCGGCTCAGCTTCTTGTCCTCAAGAAGGTCAGGGGTCAGGTCGATGCGCATGGTGCGGGAACTTTCCCGGGCAACCGAAGACGACGGGTTGTTCGACTCTGATTTTTCCATAATGTCCGCACTCCTACGGCTTTTCGGATTCAGACTATCATGGGGCGGCGGGAGAAACAAGAGTGGCCATGACTCCCGGAAACCGCGAAAGACATGGCGGAAGCTATATCAACATATTAGTTGACTATATAATATAGTGCTGTATTAGTTCAAGGCATGCGTAAAGAGGAGGCCAGGGCGGACCCATCACAATGAAATTGTCGCTGCCATTTCATTTAATGACCGGGCTTTGGGGCGAGGGGGAGGCAGAACGGTTTTTATCGGCCAAAGGGTTCAAGATTCTGAGTCGCCGGTTCCGGGTGACCGTCAGGGATGAAGTGGATCTGATTGCGCGGGACGGGGAGATCCTGGTGTTTGTTGAAGTCAAGACGCGCAAAACGGAATCCTATGGGCGACCGCTGAGTGCGGTAGACCGGAAGAAGCGGCATGTGATGTCGCGTGCGAGTGTCCGGTACCTGAAGAAGCTGGGGATCCCGGTGACCTTCAGGTTTGATGTGGTCGAGGTTATCGGGTGCCCGGGAACGGGGCGCCCGAAGATCAGGCATATTGAAAACGCATTCCCATTGGATCGCTGTTATGTTCTTCCCTGGTAGGGGGCTTTTGTGATTGCGCCGGAAAAAATGTGTGATATAGTCCCGCCCTTCTTCTTCCCGTAGCGCCCATCGTCTATCGGTTAGGACACCAGGTTTTCATCCTGGGAAGCGGGGTTCGACTCCCCGTGGGCGCGCCATACAAAATGGTCCTTCCGGGTTTATGAGGGGATTATTCATTGATCTAAACGCCTGTAC
>CAZOZF010000057.1:0-15775 GCA_964584205.1 uncultured Verrucomicrobiota bacterium | reverse complement strand
GGCTGGTGAAGAAGAACGGCATTATCATGGTGGATTTCGCCATCGCGGCACGTCGCGATCAGGGCAAGTCGGCCCGGGATGCCATTTATGAAGCCTGTCTGGTGCGGTTCCGTCCGATCATGATGACCACAATGGCGGCGCTGGCGGCTGCGATTCCGATTGCGGTCGGGTATGGCGCGGGCGGCGAGGCCAGGCGTCCCCTCGGGTTGACCGTGGTGGGTGGACTTCTATTTTCGCAGACGCTGACCCTGTTTGTTACCCCGGTATTCTATCTCTATATGGAACGGCTTCAGGAGTGGTTGAAGCGGGTTAGGCTGAAGACTGAAGGTGGAAGGCTGAAGACTGAAGGCCGAAGGTGGTAGACTGAAAGGAAAAACACGAATCGACGAACCGGGAATTATCGTAAATGACATAACGTGAAATTAACCAAGATTATGAGAATTTCCTTACAGCCTTCAGTCTTCAGCCTTCAGTCTTCGGCCTTCTTCCTGTTTTTGATACTGGCTTTTCCTGTTTCATCGTTTTGCGCTGAGAGCAATCTGCCGCCGGTTCGAGTTTCCGTGTCCGGGGCTGTGATGATGGCGCTGGAGCATAATCCCGCGTTTCGCGTCCAACGGCTTCAGCCCCGGCTTGTCAGGACCCGCGAGGAGTCTGCCCGAGCCCTGTTTGATCCGGTTCTGTTCGGGGGGATTTCCCGGGATCGCCTTAACGGGCCCCAGTTGGCTTTTCAGGCGGCGACCAATTCGACGGCGGAGATGACCCGGGATCGTACAGCCCTACAGGCGGGAATCGAGGAAACCCTGCCGACCGGAACCCGCCTCGCGCTGAGCGGTCAGACGGATATGGATCATCCGGTTTATAATCACACGGCATCCCGTGTTGGAGTTTCGGTGACCCAGCCCCTTCTGGAAGGCGCCGGGAGGGAGGCTACCCTCGCGGTTCTTCGGCAGGCACGATTAGATACACGAATTTCGGTGTTCGAACTGCGGGGGTATACGCTGGCCCTGGTGGCGGAGGTCGAACGGGCATATTGGGCGTATGTCCAGAATCGGGACCAGCGGGATGTGTATCGGGATTCCCTTCAGGTGGCGCAGCGTCAGGTGGAGGAAACCCGCGAGCGTATTCGCGTGGGGAAATTGGCGGAGTTGGAATCGGTGGCGGCCGAGGCGGAAGCGGCGTCCCGTCGTGAGGGAGTCATTGCGGCGGACAGCCGGTTTTCGGCCGCACGCCTGAGATTGCTGCGTTTGCTCAATCTGCCTCAGCAGGCCACATGGACGCTGACTCCGGAAGCTTCTGATTCGCCTGTTCCGCCGGGAACGGTGCTGGAGGATGTGGAGACTCATGTGACGGCCGCCCTGGCCGGGCGTCCGGATCTTAATCAGGCGAAACTGGCCCTTGAGCGGGGCGATCTCGAAGTGGTTCGCACCCGGAACGGATTGCTTCCGAAGCTGGATCTGTTTGTCACGATGGGGCGCAGCGGCTATGCCTCGTCATTCGATGACTCCGTGGAAGGACAGGACGCCAGGGGGTATGATGTGGGAGCGGGGCTTCAGGTGGAGTATCCGCTGAGGAACCGCGCGGCTCGTGCGGATTATCGGCGTGCGGGGGTGGGCCGCGAACAGGCCGGGGAGGCCCTCGCCAATCTCTGCCAACTTGCGCAGGAGGATGTTCGGGTGGCCTGGATCATGGCGGAGCAGGCGGGGGCGCAGGTGGATGCGGCGCGGGTCACGCAACAGTTACAGGAGCGGAAACTGGAGGCGGAACGGGCGAAGTTCAAGGAGGGGAAATCCACGGCGTTGCTGGTGGCCCAGGCGGAGCGCGATCTTCTGGCCAGTCGCCTCTCCACGATTCAGGCCGTCATCGCTACCCTGACGACCCGTATCGACCTCTATCAGAAGGATGGCTCGCTTCTCGCCCGCCGGGGACTGTCCGTGCCGGAAGAGTGACACTTAAAATAAAGGAGCAACAACCATGATGCGCAAAATGATCGTGTTGATGGCAGGGGTGGGATGTCTGGGGGTGACGTCGATGTCCCTGGCGAATGAGTGGAGGCAATATCGCGGACCGACGGGTGACGGGATATCGGCGGATCTGGTCATCAACCGGGACTGGAATGCCAAGCCACCGTCGTTGCTTTGGTCCTTTCCGCTGGGCGATGAAGGCTGGAGCAATCCATCAGTAGGGGATGGACGCGTGTTCCTGCTGGATCATGAGGGAAAAGACGGCGGGTCGGACAGGGTGCGCGCCCTGGATTTGAAAATGGGACGGGTGATCTGGAGCGTTTCGTTTTCGGGGCCCAGTCGGGAAAAATACGGCTATACCGCCCCGAGTCCCGCGTTGGATCAGGGGAAACTGTATTGCGTCAGTCGTCAACTGCAGGCGCTTTGTCTGGATGCCGCTACCGGAAAAGAGATCTGGCGACGTGATGCGGCCCGGGATTTTTCAGGTAAACCGGCAGAAACGGCATGGGGGCACACCGCGTCTCCTTTGGTGGACGATCAACAGGTCATCCTTGTTCCCGGTGGGTCCGACGCCGCTGTGGTGGCGCTGGACAAGGCGACAGGCCAGACCCGATGGAAAGCTTCTGGCGGGCCGGCCGGTTATGCCTCGCCGATTTTTTGTGGTGAGGGTGCTGCGCGGCAGGTCGTGGTGTTCAATAGCGAAGGCTTGATCGGATTCAATCCGGCGGATGGAAAACGTCTCTGGACGCAGCCCTGGCTTACCAGTCACAACCAGAACTCCGCCACGCCGATCGTGATTGGAAAACGCATTTTTATCAGCAGCGCCTGGAATGTCGGCTCGGGGCTGGTGGATATCACGGACAACAAGCCGACGGTGGTTTGGAAGACCAAGGATTTGCAGGCCCGTTTTAGTAGTCCGGTGCATGTGAATGGGTTCATTTATGGCGTTACCATGCCGCAGACTCCCGGAACCTTGGTATGCCTCGATGCGGCGACAGGGGAAACGAAGTGGAAGCAGCCCGGCTTTGAATTCGGGCCCATTGGGGCGGCGGGGGGGGCGATCATTGTGGTGAACGGGAAAACCGGGGATATCATTCTGGTTGAAGCGAATGGCGCCGCCTACAAGGAACTTGGCCGGATCAAGCAGGATCCCCCGACTGCGGCGTGGAATATGCCGATCGTGGTCGACGGAAAACTCCTGGTTCGCAACAAGAAGGTGCTCCTCTGCTTCACTGTGGCTCCGTGAGGCTTTGGTTAATTTCCGCTGTTCTCCTTTTAAAAACTTTATCATTCCGAAAAATTCTTGCAGACCCGGGGTGGCAAGGTGATAATCACGCTGTCGGGCGTTGATGTAAAGAGGAGGCGGCTGCATGAATTCGCAAGCCTTGAGGGAAAACAGGCGGTGTTTCATTCGTCACCCGGTGTCGATGACGGTTCAGTGCCGGAAAGAAGGGCATCGGGAAGCGAATGCCAGTGAAATTCGGGATATCAGTTTTGGCGGCATGTATTTTGTTTCCGCTGATTCCTATGCCCCGGGCGACATCGTGGAGATGGAGTTTCCGCCCCTGACCCTCCGGAACAAGATTACCGGGGAAATTATCTGGTCTGCCCCGGTTAGTGTGAAGCCCGCCATTCAGTTTTCGAATGGGCTGAAATTTCTCAGCAATCAGATGCTTTTCATGGCCCGGATGATTGAGCAGATGTGCTGCATCGAGAAGTATCGCGAAGCCCAGATTCGCGAAAGCCATCGGTCCCTGTCGGGAGATCAGGCGGCCCGGGAATGGATTCGCATGTGTGCCGCCCGCTTCCCTGGCGCGTAGTTGACGTTCCTTCATCCTTTCTCACGGGCGACTGGTGTGATAGGGTTCGCTCCCATGGACACCATTCCTTCAAAACCGGAAACAGCGGATATCGAGACTTCATCGGACGGGTATGCGGCGCGGTTTGCCGGACCGGTCGGCGGCTGGATGCTGGCCGTTCAGGAAAAGATTACCGTCGGTATGCTGGTCGGTAATCCTGGAGCCTTCATTTTAGATGTAGGCGGCGGGCACGGTCAACTTGCCGGGCCGCTCTGCACACGGGGGTTTCCGGTGACGGTTCTCGGGAGTGATGAGTCCTGCCGGAAGCGGATTACCGGGCTTGTGGAAAGCGGTGCCTGCCGTTTTGTGGTCGGCAATGTGGTGGCGCTTCCGTTTCCTGACCGGTCCTTCGATATCGTGATGTCCTTTCGTCTTCTTCCTCATTGCGCGGCGTGGCCGACGCTTATCGCGGAGCTGTCTCGTGTGGCCCGGGGATCCGTGATCGTGGATTATCCGACCAGCGAGGGGCTCAACGCCATTGCCCCGGCCCTGTTTGGCGCGAAGAAGAAGTTGGAAGGGAATACCCGGGAGTGGCGACTGTTCCGGCATGCCGAGGTGGATGGTGAATTTGCCCGGCATGGCTTGATTCTGAAAACCCGCGAGAAGCAGTTTTTCCTACCGATGGTTCTGCATCGCGCCTTGCGTTGCCGCGGCCTGTCGGCGGCACTGGAGACGGTATGTCGCTGGCTTGGCCTGACCCGCCGCTGGGGCTCTCCGGTGATTGCGGAGTATCGGCGGCAGACGTAGCTCTTCAACCACGCCACGTAATGGGTCACTGACGAGGGGGGAGCTATTCTTTGGAGGGACGCGCTTTGTCGCGTCCGGGACAACGAAAAGGCGGCCACGACGAAGCGTGGCCCTCCAGAATTCGGAAGCCCCCCCCCCCCTTGTCAGTGACCCCTTACCACGCCACACTGTTTCCTGTTGCGTTGGTTCGGGAGAGGTGAGAACATTCCTTAGTCAGAAAACATTAAAGGAGCACAGAGATGAATAACGACACAGGAATCGAAACGACAAAAAAATCACCGTTTGACACCATTCTGGAAACCGTCAAAAAGGTCATTCTGGATCCCGTTGGCTTTTACCGCAACATGCCGAAAGGCGGCGGGTTCGGGGATCCGCTTGTCTTTGTGGTGGTTCTGGGCCTGGTCAGCGGCGTCATTCAGGCGGTGTTGAGTTTGGTGCATCTGGGGCCGGTGGGGTCGGTGATGATGGCCTTGGGATTCATTATCCTGGCACCCATCTGGATTGTTATTGGAAGTTTCATTGGGGCTGCCATCCTGTTTGTGATCTGGAAATTGATGGGCTCAGGCGAGTCTTATGAGACGGCCTATCGCTGTGCCGCCTATGCCGCCGCCATTACGCCGATCTCGGCGATTGCCGGGATCATTCCGTATGTCGGTGGTCTGGTCGGGCTGGCCTGGGGCTTGTATCTGGTCGTCACGGCCAGCGTGGAGGTTCACAAGTTGCCCGCCAAGAAGGCTTGGCTGGTGTTCGGGATTATTGGCGCGGTTTTGGCGCTGATGTCGCTGAGTGCCCAGGCGGGTGCGCGGAAGATGCAAAAAGGCATGGGCGCCTGGCAGCAGGACATGGAGCAAATGGGCGGGAAGCCTGCCAAGGATATGACACCCGAGGATGCGGGCAAAGCGGCCGCCTCGTTTATGAAAGCCATGCAGGAACAGATGAAAATGGAGGCCGCCAAGGCGAAGGCTGAAGCGGAGCAGGAATAATTTTCAAGAGTGATGGTCGTACCCGGGGGGCAATTCCGTTGTGAAAGATCTGCTTCGCGGTCTGATTCCACTCGCTCCCTTGATCTGCCTGATTTTTGCCAGCCTTGTACCGGAGGCCCGCGCAGGAGTCGTATTCTCCGAAATCATGTATCACCCCGTGGACGCCACGAATGCGCCGGTGGACGGCGACGAATACGAATTCCTCGAATTGTATAATTCCGGCCCGGCAACTGTCGATCTGAGCGGCGCCCAATTCACATCTGGCATAACATACACGTTCGCCGCAGCCACGGTGATCGCTCCCGGCGATTACTTAATCCTCGTCCGGAACCGGGCCGCCTTCGCCCTGCGTTATCCCGTCTCGACGAACCTGGCTTCTGGAGCCTATACGGGAAACCTGTCAAATGCTGGCGAAAAGCTCACGCTCAAGTCGGCAAGCAGTGTCACCCTGTATTCCGTGACATACGGCACCTCCGGCTTATGGACGGATTGGGCGGACGGACACGGCTGTTCATTACAGCTCAGGGATTCTTCCGGGACGGCAAACGATCCCGCCAACTGGGGTGCAAGCGCCCGCTTCAATGGCACGCCCGGCGAAACCGGCACCGTGACACAGGCGGACGTGGTGGTCAACGAAGTGCTTTCCCATACGGATCCCCCTCAAGAGGACGCGATCGAGCTCTACAACGTGACGACCAATTCAGTGGATATCAGTGGTTGGTTCCTGAGCAACCAGTCCTCGATCCGAAAGAAGTTTCAAATCACCAACACCGTTATCCAGGCACACGGCTACGCCGTTTTTTATGAGTACCAGTTCAACAACACGAATGCGCCGCCGGGCACCAATATCGCCTTTAACCTCAGTTCGTGGCAGGGCGACCGGGTCTACCTGACCGCCGCCGACCCCCAAGGCAACCTGACCCGGAACGTGGATATCGTCGCATTCGGTCCCTCTGAAAACGGCGTCTCGTTTGGTCGATATCCCAATGGAACGGGCGCCCTAATGACCATGAACTCTGTGACGCTTGGCACTACCAATCCCACAACTCTGGCAGTATTTCGAACCGGCAAAGGCGCTTCCAACAGCCTCCCCAAGGTCGGCCCCATTGTGATCAGCGAAATCATGTATCATCCAGTCAACGACAGTGATGCTGATGAGTATATCGAGTTACTGAATGTGTCCTCCAATACCGTTACACTGTTCGACGGACTGCATCCTTCCAATACCTGGAAATTGTCAACCGCCGTTGATTTCGTGTTCCCTCCCTCTATTTCTATGCAACCGGGAGAGCGGGTGTTGATTGCGGGCGCCACCAATCTCACTGTCTTTCGGGCCTCCTCGGGCGTGCCGTCCTCTGTTCAGGTGCTGGGTCCCTGGATAGGTAAATTGGATAATGCAGGCGAGAGCGTTCGTCTTCATAAACCTGACAATCCGAACCCGGAGGATGGTTTTGTGCCCTATATCCTGGTGGATCAGGTGGATTATCTTGATGCTGCACCCTGGCCCACTACGCCTGACGGCCAAGGCCCCTCTCTGGAACGTATGGTCGCCACCAACTACGCGAATGTGTCCTTGAATTGGTATGGCGGATCTCCAGGTGGGTCGCCAGGAAAGGCCTCGGCTGGAGGATTTCTTAATCCGGCCATCTCTCCACCCGCGCCCGCAGCGGGACAAGCCGTGACCACCACCGTTACCGTCGTGACACAAGGTGCATCACCGACACAAGTCGTGGTGCGAATCAGTGTCCAGGGCGTGGAAACCAATATTATCATGCGGGACAATGGCATCGCGCCTGACGTGACAACCAATGACCACATCTATACGGCCTTGCTGCCAGCACAACCTGGCGCCACGTGGGTCTATTACCGCTTCATGGCCTCCAGCACCGGCGCGGCCCCGTTTTCCTTGCCGACAACAAGTATTCAGTATCTACCCAGCCCGTCCTTAACAGTTCGCATGTCGTCCGGTGGTTTGGCCACAACCGTAGCCCCCGTTGCGCAATGGGTTACCTACACAAACACCGGCACGGCCACGCACACCAATAGTCTGTACTATTATCTGAACGGCAGCGGAGAGGTTCTCGTGGATGATGTCTCCTTTGTGGCAAATGGGTCCGAGAGGGTGGTCAACGGTGGATACGACACGACTTTTTCCGGAAACTGGTATACTCAAGGAACTCATAGCAACTCTTCCCGCGAAATGCTGCTTCCCGAGAGTAATTATGTGGCACATGTGATCGCCACCGGCCCCGGCGGACCCGGACAAAACGTCTACACAAAGTTAAATCCGACTGTTTCAATCGGCCAGGTTTGCACCCTGCAATTCCGCACACGTCTGGCAAGCAAAGCGGTCACCAACTGGTTCTCCTATCCGGTTGGCACGCCATCACGGGATCCTGTCATCAATGAGATCATGTATCACCCCGCTGTCACAAATGAAGAGCCTTTTGAGTATGTTGAGCTCTACAATCCATCCTCCGAAGCCGTAGATTTATCAAGTTGGAGACTCGACGGCACCGGCTTGACCCTTCCGCCCGGCACGTCTATCGGCGCCTCCCGCTATCTGGTTTGCTGTGCGTCTACCTCGACAATGACGAGTTTGTATGGAATTACGAATGTCGTTGGCAATTGGCCCGGTAAACTAAAAAACAGCAATGAGACGCTACAACTGGTGAATCCTTATGGCCGGGTAGTGGATGAGGTTACCTATGGAGACAAAGAGCCCTGGCCTTCCGCTGCTGACGGCCAAGGCCCGTCACTGGAACGGATCAACCCGTTGCTACCAGGAAACCCCAGCATGAACTGGACGGCGTCCTATTCCAGCACCAACTGGCAATCTGTGATTTGGACGCAACAGGCGGCGAGTGCAAGCCTGGAGCTGTCATTCTGGCTCGATTATGAAGGGAAATGCTATGTTGACGACGTGTCTGTGACCCCTCTGGGAAGTTCCTCCAATCTCCTGCGGAATGGCGACTTCACACTGGGCACCAATGGCTGGAAACTATTAGGCAACCATGCTTGGTCCCGCGTGAAGGAAGGATCCGGCCGTGGCGGAGGTGCCGCACTGGCTGTGGCGGGTAATGTCACCCGGGTGGTCGACAGCGAAAGTGAAATCATTAGTTTTGGCGATGCTGTAAGTAATTGCATCTCATCCGAATCCATTGCCCTGGCCACTGGCACAAACTATGAGTATCGCCTCTGGGTGCGCCGCTCCGGATTAGCCGGGACTCTATTCGTCCAATCCGGAGCGCAGACCAACATTCTCATGATGGGATCCCTGGGCACGCCGGGGGCCTCGAACAGTATTGCGCCGGTGCCAACCCTCCTCGGGATAGCATGGGTAACGCCCGGCGGTACGATTTGCGCCACGGGTACGGCCAATACGATCCGCGCACAGGTAATCCCGTCCGGACCCAATATTACTGCACAAGTATGCTATCGGGCGTTTGCGTCCAATCAATACGACTTCTGCGAGGAGTCCTATTCCAACGTGGTGATGCGTGATGACGGCATTGCCCCCGACACGCTGGCTTCGGACGGCATTTATGCCGCAACCATGCCGACAATCAACGCCAATGGAGTGTTTGTGCGTTATCATGTGGAAGCCCAAAATACCAACGGGGTCACCCTGCGCAGTCCCCATAGCGACTCGCCGGAAAGTGACTACGCCTACTGGGTGCAAAGCGTGACGCCTCAAACTCATTTGCCGAATTGGACGCTGTTCGTGGATGGCGATCCACTCCTGTATCCGATCACCCGGCGCGCTTGCGCGGTTAGTCCCAATGGACAAACCTTCACGGATGTGCAAGTGCGCCATCGCGGCTACCCCGATCCCGATGACCATGCCGCTTTCAGCCTGCGTTTTAATAACGAGCACCCGTTGGACGCCTGGTTTGCAGACAATCAAGAAAGCATCAACTTCCGGCACCGCGGGAATGACAGCCTTTGGTATTATATCCGCGTCATAAATGAACCGTTGGCCTACCAGCTTCAGGGCGATTTTGGAATTCCCATCGTGCGTTTGCGCCACGTCTGCCTGTGGATCAACGGACAACCCACCATCACCACGGAAATGGAAAATGCCGGTGCGGCATTCATTGAAGACAATGGCATCGACCAGGACGATTATATCTCGAAAAACTCCTGGCATGGCCGCGAAACCGTGGGCGGCAATACTCTGCTTGACAATTATGATGACGTTTACGCCTTGCTGAACACGGTGGCTGACCCTGATAAGGAAGCCACTGTTGACGTGAATGTATGGTACGAAGCCATGCAGCACATTCTCGCCCTCTTATCCTCGACGGGTAATGCCGACCAGTCATTCAGGGGCAATGTGTTCCAGCATCGGCGCGGATATGACGCCCGATGGTGGTATTACCCCTCTGATCTCGACGGCGTTTTCTCTACAAACTACATCACGTTGCACCCGTATTACTCCACTCATGATTTTCCTTACATCTATGCTGCTCCCCCGGCGGGGAGACCCCTGGCGCAAACCCTGTTCTATTCCACCAACTCGATCTACACCCTGCCTTTTCGTCATCGTCAGCAGATGACGCTCTGGCGGTATTGTTGGACGGTTTTAACCACAAACAACCTGTATTCGCGCATAGACAAGCTCGTAACTGACCTGACTCCTGCTTATCTCCAGATCAACAACAGCACCAATAATCTGCAGCGACAGGCTAACATGGTGAAACAATTCATTAAGGATCGGCGCGACTATTTCATCAACACGAGTTGGCCAGATAAGGATGAAGCGATTTGGGCGGCAACGAATGTTTATAATCCTTCGGGGTTGGTGATTAATGAGCTCATGGTCTCGCCGGTATCAGGCGGCGAGTATATCGAAATTCTCAATACCCGCACGCAGACCGTTGATTTAAGCCAGTGGCGCATGACCATTGGTGACGAATCCTATCGGATCCCATGGGGGACCATGATCGCCCCAACTTCATGCCTGGTTCTGGCCGATCGCCAAATGGAATTGACCAATACTTACAGCGAATTATCTCAATCAGGTTATTTGCGCCGCCATTCCGGGGCTCCGTTGTGGGATGAATCCCTGGTGTGGACCAGCGCTCAGGAATATGTCACACGCCTTGTCGAGATTCCTCAACTCAGTCTTCCGATCAGTGGTGCCACGATTGAACTGCGCGACTGGTGCAGTAACCTGGTTGACCAGGTGGTCTATTCCTCCCTGCTCCCCTGGCCCACAAACACGGGAAGTGCAATTGAACTGCTTGACCCATCATCCGACAACTCGCAGGGAATCGCGTGGCGAACCAGCCGCATCGGTGGCACACCGGGTATGTTCAATGCCGAGGCCGAGGATACTGATCAGGATGGCATGGACGATCAGTGGGAACGGCGGATCATGTCAGCCTCCGGCGGTACCCTCACCTCCGTCGTTCAGGTCTTGCCCGGGGATGATTCCGATCACGACGGCGTGTCCAACGAACAGGAGTTTATCGCCGGGACAGATCCCGCCATCTCTGATGCCGATCTGCTTCGCCTTCATATACACCCGGCCAATAACGCCATTGTCGTAGGCTTCACCAACTTCCCATTGGCTGGAACCACCTATCCGCTTTATTTGAGCCGGAATTACACGCTCGGTGAAGCCGCTGGGTTGACCTCACCTCACACCTGGGCCCAATCCACTAACCCGCCGGAATGGATAGCGAGCGCGCCGTATTTCATGGTCACCAATCAATTATCCGCCACACAGGCTTTCTATCGATTTAAGGTTCGATTGATCCCGCGCCGTTGATTTGATGTTTGAATAAGAAGAGACATGGACCCAACCGCAAAATTCGATATACGCCTTGACCGTTACGAGTCGAAGTACGTCATTCCCAGATCGCTGGTTCCCGCGATCCGGGAATTCATCCGGCCTTTCTGTATTCCCGACCCCCACACGCAGGGAGATCCACCCGAATATGTTATCACGACACTCCAGTTGGACACTCCCGACTTGGCCATGCACCGAGCCAAGACGAACGAGGTCAATGGCCGGTTCAAACTCCGTGTGCGAACCTACGGGGAACCCGGAGAGAGCGCGGTTTACCTGGAGGTTAAGCGCAAGTTCGCCAGCACGATCATCAAATCACGGGCCAAAGTTCCCTTTGACGTATGGGGTGGGCATCTCATCCATGAAACTCGTCTCACCCTGCCCTTCAAATCCCGCAATGAGGAGGCCGGGTTTCTGGACTTCATCCGCCTGGTCCGCGAAACCGGCGCCCGCCCGGTCGTCCTGATCCGCTACACCCGTGAATCATACTTCGGGGTCAATGATCCCTACGCTCGGGTCACCTTGGACCGGAAGTTGCTCTATCAGCCCACCACCTCCTGGGATTCATGGGGCCGGGAGAGGCGCTGGCTGTGCATGGACTCCCCGTTTGCCCAGAACAAGCAATATCCGTTCTCCAGCACCATTCTGGAGATCAAGACCCTGAGCGACGCGCCACATTGGATGATGGACTTGATTGTGCGCTTTAATCTGGAGCGGACGGGTAATTGCAAGTATTGTAGCGCGATTTGGCAGGAATCGCTTTTTGACCAGATGTCGTTTGCGCCCTACACGGCTGAGGATATCGATCATCCATGAGGATGGAATAATAGAAAGGAACATTTCGTCATGGATCAACTTTCGTCTGCGTTTGCATCTGCCCGCCTACTGGGAACTGAGCAGATCGTATTTGCGCTTCTGCTGACATTCGCCCTGTCCTTTGTCTTTGCCACCATCTATCGCTGGACATTTGTCGGGTTCTCGTATTCCCGTTCGTTTGTACACACCATGGTGCTGGGCTCGATGGTGGTGTGCATGGTCATCATGGCGATCGGCAACAACCTGGCACGGGGTCTAGGCATTCTGGGAACTCTGGCGATCATCCGGTTCCGCACCCCGATCCGCGATCCACGCGACATGATATTTCTCTTTGCAAGCTTTGGTGAGGGGATTGCCTGCGGTGCCGCCGCTTACAACGTGGCCATTGTCGGCACCGTCATGCTGTCGGCGGCGGCAATGGTCCTGCACTGGTCCCCGTTTGCATCCCGGCGCGAATATGAGGGGCTCCTGCGTTTCATACTGCCCGTCGAAACAAAAACGGAAGAGGATGTCCAGGGTGTGCTCCGGCAGTACTGTTCCGCATTTCACCTGATCGCCATGCGCGAGGCCATGCAGGGCGACCAGATGGAGTACTCCTACCAGATTCGGCTGATCGATCCATCGTATCATGCCGAGCTTATTGAAAAACTCCAGAGCATTACGGCGGTCTCGGAACCCAGCCTGCTGATGCATCGGACTACGGTTGAACTATAGCGCTCCCGAGGAAGGATCACAACGTCCCATGAACAGACGCAACTACGAAAAGCCAAGGATGACAAACCATTTCCTTGTCTGGCGGCGGATCGCCCGAAACTGGCCGTTCCTGCTTTGGCTGGCGGTGCTGGTCTTTATCATGGCATTCTATTCCCGGAACCAACAGTTTGGTCAGATGGCTGGAACCGTGGAAGCCATCGGGGAAGACGTTGTGCCGCAGGAGACGGCTCGACTGGTGTCCCTCAACGTGGTTGTGGGCCAGTCTGTGGCAAAGGGTGATGTTTTGGCGCAGATGGACACCTCGCTGATTGATGCCGAAGTCGCTATTGCTGATGCAACCTTTCGCGATGCCCGCGAAACCTTCACGCGGGATCAGCGCGCGATGGTTGCCGCGGCCCAGCAGTCCGAAGCTGCGGCCAAAACCGCGGAATCCGCGCTGAAGACAGAGCAGATGCGCCAGAAAAGCGACGCGGCACAAATTGTTGAACTTCGCCGGGAACTCAAGCGGCGCGAAGACCTCCTGTCCAAACGTCTGATTGATGAAATGAGCGTCAATGAGTTGCGTCCCGTAATTGCCGCCCTGGATCAGGCTCTGACCTCTTACCCAAAACTCATCGAGATTTATCAGCAGGCCTGGGAAAGTGCCGTAAAGCATGGTGATGCCATGAAGGCGTTCCTTCGCATGGATCAGTCCGATACTCTGATGGCGGCCATCAGTAACAAGACGACGTCGAGCCTCTCCGTTATCGAGGCCACCCGCGAAATGGCGATCCGGCGCAAATCGAATTGCGCGCTCCGCGCCAACCGGGATGGCGTGGTGGCCCGAATCTTTATCTGGCCCGGAAATGTGGTTGCTGCCGGGATCCCCATCATGAATGTTGTGGATGCCCGCCCCTCTACCGTGGTGGGATTTCTTCCGGAGGTTCGTCCGCTCACCCTGAAGGTCGGCCAGGAGGTCCGGGTCTGGCGCCAGACCGAAAACATTCTGGGTGCCCCGCGGCTTATCGTGCAAGCCATCGTGGATTCCGTTGCTCCGGCAGTTGAAGCGCTTCCCGTAAGGATCAACCCGATGCAGGTCCAGATACAGGGTGGCCAACCGCTGCGAGGGAGGCGACTCATCTTCAGACTTCAAGGCGAACACGACTTCAGCCCCGGCGAGACCGTTGAGATTCGTGAGGTTCATGAGGGCTGGCTGGGCATGCTGGACAGATGGGAGATGCGGCTGAATGGACATACAGTGTCGACGTCGGCAAAACCAAAATCCACTGGGGTAATTCGGTAAGCCCATGAAGAGGGATCTCAAGAAATTAGCGTCGATTGGAGCCTTGGCCTGCCTGGTCGGCTTCGCAACCACGGCTCCGGCCGCATCCGAAAAGGCGGTTCCCCTCACCCTGGCGGACGCCATTCGGCGCGCCATTGCCTGCAATGGACGAATTGAGGCGCTCCAATCCGCCGTTCGGGTTGCTCAAGAGCAAAAACACGCCGCCACTGATATCACAGACCCTGAACTTGGGATTTCCCGGGGTCGCAACATCAGTGACGACTTGCGCTACCGGTCAAGCTCCCGCAACATCACCTCTGATTCCGTGACAACGGATGATAAAATTAAGTACACCCAGAATACAGAATCGCAGTCAAGCCTGACAACGGGAAGCGAACGGGATTATGGGGATGGATGGAAGTTCAATGCCCGTCTCTTTGTTCCCAATCCTTGGATAATCGGTCCCAGGATCGATGCCGCAAAAGCCGCAACCCAGGCCGCCCGGGCCGATATACAGACTGCCGAATGGATGGTCACGTGTGAGGTGCGTCGCCTGTTTTCCGAGATCAACTACCGGTCTCGCGATTTGGTTCTTGCGGAGGAGATTGTGCGCCTGGACAGCCTCGTCTTGAAAGTTGTGCAGTCCCGGACGGCACAGGGCGCTGCCACGGTGTCAGAGACGATGTCCGCCGCACGGCAGCATCTGAAAGTCCAGAGCGAACGTGATCTGGCCCGACAGCGACTCAAAGTGGCTCAACGTGGCCTTTCCGCCCTGCTCAACATCCCGACGTCCGCCCTGCTGATTGACACTAATATGCCGGCCTGCTTACCCTCTCAGTATCCGCCTTTTTCCATGGATTTGGCAGAACGCGTGGCGCTGCGAAGTCGGGGTGATATTGTCGCTCTCCACTGGAGGGTTCTGGCAGCGCACGCCAAGTACCGTGAATCACGCAATGTGCGCAACCCGTGGATCAAAGAAATTAACGCCAGCTACCGGGCATCCAGCGACCAATCGTTTGGGGCCGATACGACAACCGGGAGTGGGTCCGAGTCCAGTACGACCCAGTCCGGTCTTGTTTTGGGCCAGGGGACATCCAGAAGCTCGGAATACGGAGTGGTAGAGCGTTCTAATCACAGAGATGGCGAGGAATGGTGGGTGGGCGTAGCCCTTGATATCCCGATTTTCTCCCTGGGAAAAAACCATGCGGACAAGGTTCTTCTGGCTCAGTACGAACTGGCGTGCGCGAATGAGCGGGAGGGACTGCAGTTGGTTGGCCGTGAGATTCGCGATGCCCTTGACGAACTTGAGGAGAGTCGTCTGCAGCTGGTTAGTTGCGAGAACGATGTTGCACCGCTTATCAGCGACATGCGTCGGACACTTGTGATTTTAAAAAGCACTCCCGATATCATGCCGGATCATGTGGCAGGAACAGAGCTTCAGCTTCTCGAGTCCGTCCGTTTGGAGTTAGGAATCGGCTGGCGATGCACCCTTGCCCGGATCAGTCTGGAAAGTGCCCTGGGGGCGCCTCTTTCAGAAACTTTGCGGAGCCTTTAGCAGGCGGTTGGCCACGCCTGCATAAAAATGGCGCTACTGGGTTTATGGGGGGATATTTCACTGATGAATGAGCTGGGAGAAT
>CAZOZF010000056.1:0-15949 GCA_964584205.1 uncultured Verrucomicrobiota bacterium | reverse complement strand
CCAAAAGGAACCGGTAGTACGCCTGGCTCGTGCAGGCAAAATAGTAAGTGGCATAGATCAGGTACAGTGGCAGAAAACAGGCCGCGCGCATCAGGCGCTCCGTGACCGGGCCAATCAGCAGGATGCCTAACAATCCCAATGGCAGGAGCAGATAGGCAATATCGACGGAAAGGCCGCTATTCAGGTAGGTGGAATGTAAAAGAAAATAATTCCACTGGAATGCGGTCTGCTCGTCACTGAGACTGTACCCCGACGCAAAGAAGCTCCCGCACCACCGCTGGTTGTAGAGTCCAAGCAAAACAGGAAAGATGGCGTAGGAGACGGCAAGCACCCCCCATGACACCGCGGGCCGGATGCGCTCCCGTACGGCCTGCGTCAACCGAGACAACAGAGCCACCGCGACAACGAGCACGAATACGGCATTTGAGTGGCGGATCGTGGCGGCATAACCGAGCGCAAGCCCGCCCAGCAAAGCCCAGCCGACCGCAGGCTGGCGGTACCAGCGCCACAAACCGTACATGCCCCACACCACAAAGCCGACACTGGCGAAATGCGCCAGCAGATAACTCGCATAAAAGTTATACATCTGGCCCAGCGCCAGCGGAACCACCGCAATGGCACCGGCCAGAGAACTGGCGGTCCAAAGCCGCACGAGTAGAAAAATACCGATTAGCGCAAGTCCACCCATGAGGGGACTGACCACGAACATCGCTTCGTCGCCGCCAAGCCGGTAGGCAATTGCCAGGAGAGCCGGATAGCCGGGCGCAAATTTCGGGAATACCTCGCCGCGCTGGTTTTCCACCCAAACGTGGGTCTGGTAAAGAAAAGGATCCTTCTCGATTACGCCGACCGGACTGCCCGTCGCCAGACGTTTGGCAAGTATCCTGTAGCCATCGGGATCCGACTCGCAGTACGCAGGCGTAAAACAGCGCACCTGGATCACGCAGTAAGCCGCCAGAGCGGCGACCAGCAGAATCCAAGGGAAGATTTCGGAAATATAAAGTCGTTTTCTATTATTAATATCCACGTCTATCCCCCGGAGTGAGACTACGGCTTTACAAACCCCATCGTCTCAAGCCATTTCAGAAAATGCTCCTGCCAGGCAATCCACATCGGCCCCTGATACCCATTGAGACCATGTCCGCCCGACGGAAGTTCCAAATACTCGGTCGGCACCTTATTGGCTTCGAGAGCGGCATGCAACATCCTGCTGTTCTCAGGCGGTACCCTCTTCAAAACACGGCACTAGATCGGCTAATAACGGCAGATCCGCCTCATCAATAACATTGCAATAAGGATCGGCTCCTCGCCCAAAGCCAAGCCATGCTGAGCCCTCCGGCGGCGCATTCAGGATGAGCCGGATGGCCGATTCCTCCTCCGGATCGCGGGAAGCGTCGATCACCCAGCAATCCGGATGCACCGTGCCATCGGCACGATAGATTCCGAATCCGGCCATGTGGTGTTGCGGTTGCCAGGCTCCGGTAACCCCGCTACAACGAAGTCGCAACCCGCCCAATCCGAAAATGGGATTGGCAACCAGCTCGACTTGCCCTATTCGCGGACTGCAAGCCTGTCCCGGAAAAGACTCCAACCTCAGCGCCACCGTAGCCAAACGCCGACCCAAACGGATTTGCGCGACGGTATCAAGATGCACCGTGTCCACGAGCCCCAGATCCAGAGCCCCGACCGTCGCCGTCAGGGGAATCGTATCAGGGAGGCGTGCCTGAACCCCGCGAACCGTATCCCAGCCGGCATCCTGCTCGGGAGTATTGAGCGAACCCATGGCGCGACGGGCAAGCTGTACCACAATGACAGGAAGTTGCGGCATTTGCAGATCGGCCCGCACCGCCCTAATCCAGTCGGCCAGCCTTTTCCCGTAGTTCGCCGCCGTTTCAGGACACCCGGCATCCGATTCTCCCTGATACCATAAAATACCACGCAGTCGTCCTCCCGCATGATGGATACGATCAAGCATGGCGCCATACAGACTGGCCGTGCCCTGCGCCTTGCCATCCGGACTCCACTGCGCCAGTGTCGTTCCGCCGTGCGCGGCGGGTATCAGTCCAACCGGCCGACCAGTCGCCTCCACCATTGCCAGCCCGAAGGCCAACCCCAATCCTGCGCCCTGGGTTCGAGTACGATCTGCCTCTTCGGCAAGGACGGCATCATGCCAACTTCGTTTTTCAGCGGGCAAACCCGGCCTCATCAGCGCCTGATGCACCGGGGTATAACTTTCCCAATGGCGATGGAGCGGCTCTTCCGCCACCGTCCAGATACCGGCGCTGGTGAAGACCCTAACGCGCGGATCGGGCGACAGCGCCCCCGCCAGCATCGCTGCGCCCTCCATGTTGGACTGTCCGGCCAGCACCCAGACATCGCAATCCGATTGTCGGATATCATGAAGCTTTATTGACATGAACGCACCTCAAAGCAGATAGCCTCCTCGAAAAAGCGCTTTGTACCATCCTTGGCGGCGACCAACCTAAGTGACACATCGCCAAGGCATTCTTGTGGGATGTGAAGATGAATAACACGCCTTCGAAATTCACCCAAAGGAATGCGTAGTGTGAAGACGCCCCGATCCAGTACCGGAGTGGCACCCCCCTCGCGCCCCAGTTCCCATGAGACGGACACCTCTTCTCCACTGAACTCATCATTAAAAATGGCCAACTCACGGCTCTCCACTGCCCCGGCGCGTAACACGGGTTTAACCACCGGCCAGTCGCCGTTTGCATTGCTTCTCTTATTGGCATCATCAAACTGAACGTCACAAACGGCAACCGGATTAAAACACTTCTGCATCAGCAGGATAAGAGGATGATTCCACATATCCTCAAGCGCCGGACAGATTGCGGATGAGAAGGGAGGCTCCAGAGTCCACTGCATTTTCTTAATCAGTTTCTCCAGATGCTGCAACTCGGCCGATTGTCCGGGCACATAATTGGACCAGGCATTGTTCAGAACGTAATTACGAATATCGGCGTTGCCCTTGAGCCGACGGATGCGGGTGCAGGTGGACATCCAGGCGAACCCTTGCCAACTATTGTCCATGGGCCAGACGCACTCCGTCTCCCCATAGGGACGATCAGGGCGTGGCGTCCCGCCAAATTCCGGAAAAACGCCAATCTGGCCCTGGCGATACCCTTCGCCAACATAATGCTCCATGTTGATAATCGGCCACCCCATGTCCGCCACCCCATCCACAATAACGGGTCGGGTGTCGTCCTCGGCCATGATCGCCGCGATACAGGCAAGCATCAGGCCGCGCTGGCCCCAGGTCTCATTACCGGCGCTCCAGAGCACCACCGATGGATGATTGCGATCCCGCCGCACCAACTCCCGGTCAACGGCTATCATATTTTCCCGCCCGGCGACAAAATCCTCCATCCCTTCCGATCCCCGTACCGGTGATTCCACAACCATCATGAGTCCAAGATCATCACAGATGTCGAGCATGTAGGGTGTGGCGGGAATCTGATGGATCCGCATGACGTTAAAGTTGACGCGCAACAAGTTGTCGACCGCCTGTGGCCATCCCGGATTGCCAGCGTTTGGCGGGCCAAACCCCGGGAAAACGCCATAGGCGTCGGTGCCAAAGTTAGCCTCCTGCTGATTATCGCCACGGAGGTTGCAACGTACTCCGTTGAGATAGTAATGGCACCCTTTGGTTTCGAACTGACGAAACCCAAAACGCTGAGCCACCTTATGAACGTTAACATCCCCAACCCGCGCCGTCAGGGACAGGCAATGCTGCTGGGCACGATAGTCCGGGCGATAGGGTACATTGGGCCACCAGAAGCTGGAGGTGCCAAGTCCCCACCCTATCCGCCCCAGGCTCACCACCCGCCGCTCACCCGCCGCCAGAGTCACCAGGAACGGCGGGATGGCCGGGTACGTAAAGTCTCCTTGCCGACTTGCCGATAGCCGCCCCTCCAAGGCAATTGAAGCCGCCGTGGTCGTGGCATTCACCAGAGTGACCTCGGGTTCAAGGTAATCCTCAGCCACCTGGGTGCGGATAAAGATATCATCAATAAAAACAGGAGGCAAAATCTGCAGTTCGACGCCCCGAATAATCCCTTCGGCAAGCCCCTCAAACCATGTTGCTCCCTGAGGGATGATGTACTTGCCATCACGCAAGTATTGCTTCCGCCCTTTAACCTTGACCACGAGCAGGATCGGTTGACCCGGAATGATGTATGGTGTCAGGTCTGCCGTAAACGGCATCCAGCCGTTCAGATGCTCAGCCACCTTCACCAAGTGTGATTCATCTGGCCCTGCAAAAACTTCGGCACCGAAATTGACAGCGGCAAAGGCCACTCGCACCACCTGTCCTACTGCGCTGGCGGGGATCGGGATGTCCACTCTGTAGGTTCCCGCATCACAGGAATGACCCTGCGCCCGCCAGCCGCCAGCGGGAACCTGAATCGAACCCCAATCGCCACGCTCGGGCTGAAATTGCCAGTGGAGCCCCGAAAAAGACGATAAATCCAAGGATTGAGTTAGACTGCAAGGCTCATTCATTTTTATTTCTTTCTAATAGGGGAGTAATACCGAACATAGTCGTTAAGGCTCGCGCTTCCGTCTCGGTGGCTGCGTAAGTCGTTATACACAAGCCTTCGGGTCCCACCGCGCGGATCAGCGGCTTGATTTCATCCGGTTCCACGCCAAAGGCATGGACGCTTTTTCCGGCGGCTTTAATACGGCGGTACAACTCGTACCATTCGGGGGCGCCCGCCTGAGGCAGGCCGGACTGCGGAGTCCATTCGATGGCATCGATTTCTTCCATGGCCAGCAGACTGTCAAGGTGCTGCAACGCGGTCGTTCCATCAAGGTGGTAATAGGCATAGTCCACCGCCCGACAATGATCCCGCAGGCTGGGGACAACGAACTCGTCAAACATCTCCGGACTGATCATACAGGACATGTCGCACTGGAGTTTAACCGTGCGCCCCGGCGCCCAGATGCCAAAAACCCCGATGCTACTGCCGCCCCAGGGGTCGCGCAAAAGATCCCACCAGGACTCATACATTTCCAGAAAAGCCGCGTTACCTTCCCGGATTTTCTGATGAACCCAATCGGGACGTTCGATGAAGTCCATCAGCAGATCGTGGCCACGAAGCCCGCTCAGGGCATCCACAGACCCTTCAATGTCAGGATAACAGGCCACCGCGCGTCCCTCGGCACAACGCACACACTCGGATAGGGTCGCCCAATGCCGCCGCCACCACGTTCCATTGGGATCCAACTTCAAGGGCGGACAGGTATCGGGATCGCTGATGACCGGATTCAACCAGACACTGCCGCTTTGAATGAGGGCATCCCCTCCGAGCATGGCGCCGAGACAGACCGGCCCGGAAATCCAGGTCGCCATGATCGGAACGGCGGCGCCACCAAAATAGGTTCCGGAAAGGGAATGCAAGGCACTCTGCGTCCAGAAGCCGGGATCCCATATCATGAACTCCATGGTTTTTCCGGTTGGATCCGGCTTGGGAATAGCCTCCCAAGGCTTGTCTTTCGGAGCCGTCACGCAAAGCGCCAGTCCTTTGTGCTCCCACCACAGTTGCCAAGCCGCGCGGGTCTCGTCCCAATCCGGTTTGTAGAGAAGTGATTTATTCATAGTTGATCGCCATTCGTCTTCAGTTGCCCTTAAGCCATGTGCCGTAACCAATGATGACCGTGGAGAGGATCAAGACGGCAATACCGAAACCGATCAGAAAATGGGTCTTTTTGCTGGCTCCCTTCCACTCATGAAGAATCCAGCCCCAGATTGTACTGAAAATGATGATGCTTGCCATATGGAGCGTCCATGAGGCGAAGCCATATCTTCCCATCTGCGTCTCACCCATCGTATAGAAGAAGAATTGCAGATACCAGGTCGTGCCTGCAATCGCCGCGAACACATAGTTGCCCAACCTCGGGATCCTGAGATCGGCGACCTCCCCGCCCTGATTCACGGTTGCATCCCCATGCTCGCCGCCTCCGAGCCCGCCATGACCCGCATGTGCAGGCTTCACGTCGCGGGCCAGATATTGGTACCCGGTTCCATTCCTGAAATTCAAGAACGCGCACCAGAGAAAGTTGGTGGTAAAACCGCCCAACAGAACAACAACCAGTTTCGGAAGACCACTCCAAATGATATCGGTGCCAGCTACTCGCGAGGACTCGCCGATGGGCGCCCCGGCCGTGAGCGCAAAAGAAAAACAAGCGCTCATGATTCCGGAAAACGTGGCCACCAGGATTCCTTTGCCGAAATTAAACTCGGCAATGGATCGCGTCTTGTCCTCAGCGGACATCTCCCGTTCCTTCGCCAGACCCGCCGCAGCGGTAATCCCGATGCCGAGAAGGCAGACCGCAACACCCGCCAGAGTGACCTTCCCGGGCAGTGTGGAGGCAATCTGGCAGATGTCTTCCAATGCCGGAATGCTGGGAAATAGCAACTTCATGATCGGCGGCAACAGCGAGCCAAACGCCGCGCAATACCCGAGTGCAACGCCCATACCCAGCGACATACCCAGATAGCGCATCGTCAGCCCGAAGGTCAATCCGCCAAACCCCCACAGGACACCAAACAGATAAGTCCAGAATAAGGTCGCCACGGACTGTGCCGCCAGGACGCCCCACAGATCCTTCGTGAACACCAACGCCAGAAGTACCGGCATGATGATCCAGGAAAAGAATCCTCCCACCAGCCAATAGGTTTCCCAGGACCATTTCCGCACCTTACGGTAAGGGACATAAAATGACCCGCAAGCAAGCCCCCCAAGCCAATGAAGAAATACACCAATAATTGGATTCATAATCTGTCTCCCTACGATAGGACTACCGTGTTAAACGACTCGGGGGACAGGATAAAGCTGATGGTTCGCGACCCCTCGCCCAGCACGCACTGGCGTTCTGTCTTCAATGGATTGGCCACCACTGCGACCCGCGATCCATCGGGGTTTTCGAAGGCCACCGCATTGCCTGCCATGCCTCCCGATACCCCCATCCGCACGGCGCCGGGCGCAATGAAACGGGAAAAGTGCTTCATGACGTAAAACTCAGGATTGTAGACCACCCCCTGAGTGTCGGGATCAACGGTCACCATGGCATTCTGTTTCCACCCCCAGGTGCTCAACCCCGTCGGCGCCAAAACCATATTCCAGTAGACATAGGCGTTGGCCCCATTGGTGATGTAATGTTGCAAGAGGCCAAAGACATACTGAGCGTACTCCCAGGTATTTCTACCGTCACCGCATTCATTCTCGGTCTGCATGAGTCGCTTCTGTGGCCATGCGGCATGAACGCGTTGCACCATTCCCTTGCCATCCCATTGCAACCCCACCCCTGCGATCAAACGGTTGGCTTCCGGATCACTGAGCACCGTATTGACGAACCCGTCGTAGTCGGCGGTGTTCAAGGTCCCCAGCCAGATCTCGCAGTCCAATCCAAGCCGCGAGAATACCGGTCCGAGATGATCCCGGATGAAATCACGCAATTGCGCCCCGGTCCACAGGCAGGATGGAAATTTCTGGTCGGCCACAGGTTCGTTTTGCGCATGGATCTGGCTGATGCGAATCCCCTCGTGTCGATAGGCTTGGACGAATTTCGCCAGATAAAGGGCGTAGGCACGCAGGATGTCGGGATTCCAAATCAACGTTCCGTAGTTGTAGGCTTTGGGAAACTTCATCCAGGTTGGCGGACTCCACGGCGAGGCGAACAACTTCACATCGGGACGCAGCGCCAGGGCGGCTTTGATGTACGGGAGCAGGTATTTGTGGTCCCGCTCGATGGAGAACTTTTTCATCTCCAAGTCACCGGCTGCCTCATTGTGGCTGTACCACTCGGCGGCGTAATCGCTGGCCCCAATCGGCAGGCGGCAGAGATTGAACCGGCAACCATCCCCGGGATCAAAAAGTTCCCTCAAAACCGCGTCTCGCCTTTCCGGCGGCAAGGCAGACAGCGCGATCCAACCAAGCTCATTGAAACAACCGCCCCACCCTTCCCAAACCTGATGGCGTTCCGCCCCCAACCGTAAAGTAACGTCTTCCGCAGAACCTGGCGTACAAACGCCTTCCTGCCAAGCCTGCCCCCGTGTGGTGTTAATTACTCGTGTGATCATTGACAATTTCCTTTCCAATACCTGCCAGACTCTTTTCTTTGAAATCCAGAGGGTTTACCCCTTCCAAAAAAAATTATTTAGCACACCGCTTCAATTCGCGAACCCAATCCAAACGTTCCAATAATTCGATCTTGCGCGCCCAACAGGCTGAACTTGACGGAAGACGCGGATCGATCCGACGAACGCAAACATAGGCATCCCAAGTGGAGTTATCAAAGAACTCGGGATGTCGGCGAACCAGCGCAGCATAGGCGCGAGTGGTTCCAATCTCAAGGGTGGTCAGTTCAGTCAGCGCCTCCAGCCAGCGCCGTCGCGGTGCCGGGGCCTGGCGACAAGCCTGAACCAGATCCGCCATGGCGTAGAAATGCCAGGCCGATTCGAGCATCAATGTGTAGGCGGTGGCCAGGTCAAGATCGTATTTGAAATACGTGCGCTGTCTGGCCTTTTGCGGCAACGGCACGGCACGCAACAGGGACAATCCCTCCCGTTGACGTTCGACCATGGCCGGCAAAACGCGCAGCAACTCGGCATGACTGCGCGGAGCCAGATAGTTGTGGGGATCACCCATCCAACGCCCGGCGGGGTAGGCCGTATCGGGCAAAGCCTGCCAGGCATCGGAGGGCCGTAACGGCGTGGCAATACAGAACCCGAGCACGTATCCCGCCGCCTGCAACAACCGGGCATCCGTTGTAAACAAATCGATTGGGAATAATTCTACGGCTCGTTCAAGGGCTTTCATGGCGGGGCCCGCCGCCCGCGCCGTAACGTCGCCGTAACGACGGGCCAGGGTGGTATTCACCCACGATTCAAGTGGGGCCATCGGTTCCTCATGGGCCGCTTGCAGAAGATCGAAGGTTAAACCTGAGTCCATACCGCCACAATCGTAATCCATCCACCCGGCACACCCCTCACGCCGGAGCGCCTTCAATTTGCGCGCATACCAACGCGGAGCCACCACATAGGGCTGAAAAAATGCCTCCATGGATCCGGTGAAGGCAATCATCGGGTAGGCCTCCCGTCCGAGCTTCCGATAGATATCCAGAATGCCGCCTGAATCCGGAATGGGCTTGTCCGCGCACAAGGTCACATCCTGAAACAAACTTTCGCCCTGAACCAGGCGCGGATGGTCATACCGCGTCAAATTGTTCTCGAACCGTGTCACCACCCGCTTGATCGCCGGAACCTTACTGAGAAGGGGCGCATGATCACCGCGCTTCCACCACCAGTCGTAAAGGATCACTTCACGCGGCCGGTTTAGACTCGCCAGAACCGCCACAAACTGGCGGTAATAATCCACCCATCGTTCCGCTAAGGAACGACCGCCGCAACTCGGACACGTTTCATCGCACAAACGGGCATCGTTGTCCTCCCGGCCCATGATAAAACCATCAATGTCCGGCTGGGTCTCGCACACCCGACGCAGGTTGTCCCAATACCACTCCGCCGCCGCAGGATGACTCAGACAGAGACGGGACGCAACGCGCCGCCCCCCTTCCATTCCCTGCCAGGCATCAGGGAAGGTCTTCCCTAAAAAGGTGGGGACGCAGGGCTCCCAGCAATCGAGGAGGAAACGCAAGCCTGCTTTGTGCGCTTTCCTGGAGCAGTCCCGAATATACAGGCGGAATCGTGCCCCGGAAGGCCGTGCGCCAAGCGTGTAAAGGAAAAGAAGCCGATCCGCTGATTCCCGTCCGTTGGCGGGGTCGTCATCAGCCGCAGGAAACGGGTCGTTCTGGATTGCCACAGCGGAATAACCCGCTGTGCGCAATCGGCGCAACCAGGCCCCCGAAAAATCCTGCTGTCGGGCCCCCGTGGGGAGGGCTATACCCTGCAAAGGTTTGACACTCATTCGCGACTCCTCCCGTTCATCGTCAACGTCACAAACGCCTCAACCCCGAGCGGCGGCAATTTGACACATTTTCCTCCATTCAGCGCGGAGGTCACCGGCAAACTCACACCGGCATGCTCCCACGACCACATTCTTGCCATAACATGGGGATCCACTCCCTCCAGGGTAATCCCTTGAACGACGTCATCGCCGTAATTGATAAGCATCATGGCGATACGTCCATCCGGCAAGAGCCTCGACGCACAGCCCACCTGGGGAACCGGAGAGGACACAGTTGGAATCACAGTGCCCACAACGGCATGCCGCATCAGTCTTAACAGCCTGTTTTCCGGAATCTGACTGACGGGTCGGCCATCCGGGAAAGTCAGCCCCCATTCACCGGCGAGGAGAATGCAACCGTTTCCGGGATTCACCCAGGCGGTGTCCTGGTGCCCCACTTCGGAATCAGGATCAAAGGACTGCCCCAAACAATCCGCCAGGGCGTAATCCCGCCGTTGCCGCATTTGGGCATCGTAGAGCGAGGTGCGCCCGGTGGCCAACACTTTGCCGCCGCAGGCAACAAAGGCGCGGATTTGGCCAACCTGGTTATCCGACAGGGGCAATACATGCGGCAAAACCAGCAATTTGACGCCCGCCAACTCATCCAGCCGGTCACTCAGCACATACCGGAATGGAACCTGATGCTGTTGAAGAAATTGGATCATCGCCTCGAAGGCCTGACGGCTGCGTTTCTCATCCCCGATCATCGCCTCCTGACTATACAGCACCGCAACGGGCGCGGCGTTGACACTACCGTCGAACAGTTCCTGTTTATCCATATACCAATCGACCAGTTGCCGGTGAAGTCGACGGTATCCGGCATCGCGTAGCAGAATAGGCTCGACGCCTCCATCTTCCCCGCGCAAGCCGAAGGGCCCGCCAAAGGCATGTCCACCCAGCATGGCGCTCTCGGCAAAACTTCGCCGCAACCCACGCGCATCCGGCACCTCGGGACGGGGATAAAACGTTGGCGAGCCGTGTATCCCGGCGCCGGGGACAATCTTGATGCCAATACTTTCCCCAATACCCATCGTCCAGTGTTGAGAGACGATGCGCCCCTCTTTCCAACCCGGGAAAAGCCCGTTCTCAGCGTAGGTGTAATCCACACAGTCAAGATTGCCAAACCAGTTGCCATTCTCAAGTAATGACCGCTGATGATTGCCAATGCCGATATTCACCGAAACGATCACGTCAGGTTTGCGTTCCCGGGCCCGCCGCGCCATCATCTGCAGGCTGGCCCTGGTCTCTTCACAGCGGAACCGCACCCAGGCTTGATAGACCGGGTCGCGGGGCCGTTCAGCCCGCGGAATGGCTATCCTGGAAATATCCCGCACTCCTAACTCGCCCCAGGGATCGGTAATGTTTTTCTTCAGATAGACATGAAAGGCATTCTGGCATTTATCGCAGTAACAGCCATCAGCCTGAAGGTTATCGATCCAGATGCCGTCCGCGCCGATCTCAATGGCCTTGTCTACACAGCCCAGCATATAATCCCGGAACCCCGGCTGGTTGGCACAGGGCTTGGCGCGCCAGTACTGGTCGCCATATTCGTAGGGATGCCCGTCATGCTGGCCGTTCCAGTCAACCCGGCCCCAATTCCGGGACGGTTCGCTCTCCGCCTGAATCGTCTCGGGCACCACCGTACCATACTGGATGTAGGTGAAGACCTTGACCCCGTGACGATGGTAGTTGGCAATCATTTTCGCCGTGGCGGCAATCTCTTCGGCCTCTGCCTTAAGACCGAACCCCTTGAAGAAATGAGTGGTCACCCAGTTGATGCCGGCTTCCGCCAACTTCGCGGCACAGGTTTCCGAATCCAGTAGAGCCCGCCAGTCGTCGGCCCACAGGGCATTGCCCTCCTGCGCCTCGTGGAACCCCCCCAGACGACGATAGAACTGCAATGGCTCCCAGCCGCACCACGTCCATACCATGTTCTCTGTGTTCTTCATCTCTCGTGCTCCTCTTGATCTAGAGTTTGAAGGCAAAATCGTAGATACCAGATCCTACCGAATAGACGGCGCGACCGTCACGCGGCGCCGCCGATGACACGCCATCCGATTGACAAACCGGTTTTCCGCCTTCCAACACCGGCTGTTTCCCGTCACCCGGCAACACCACCGTCGCCGTCGTATTGGCCGGAATTTCCAGATGAAGTTCCACCGCATCGCCCTTGCGAATCCATTCGCTTTTTATCAGGCCGTGCGCGGAGCGATAACTGGCTTTGGCAAAAGTCAGATCCCCGACAATCTGGGGCCGGATGATAAACCGTTTGAACCCCGGAGCCGCTGGATCGCCATTGATCCCGGCCAGCCCCTGATAAAACCAGGCGCTGACGCAGGTGAAGGCCGGATGATTCAGCGACATGCCGCTCCCCCAGTCTTCGCTGATGGTACCGTTCCCGTTGCGCAGCATCGCAGCCCATCCGGGGATATCCGGTTGAGTCACCATCGCATAGGCCAGGTCGGCGCGGCCAAGTTCGGTAAGCGCCTCCAGCACGTAACGCGTTCCGACAATCCCGGAACTGATGTGCTTCGCGCAGACCCCGGTCACATTGCTGACCAGACTTCCCAAAACCGCCTGACGCAAGGCCTTTGGAACCAGGCCTATGACCAGCGGCAGCGCCTGCGCCGTCTGGCTGTTGGTCGCGTAACACGAGGTGGCCGGATCGAAGAACTTATTCTGAAAGGCATTTTGAATACCCAACGCGAGCGTCTGATAGGTTTGAGCCTCGTCGGGTTTGCCCAACAGCGCCGCCGCCTGACTCACCAATCTCGCATCATTGAAATAGTAGGCCGTGCCGGTCAGCGGGATGGGCGTCCGGCTCGGCCGGCTGCCAGAGCCCACCTCCAGCCAGTCGCCCAGTCCGAAGCTGACGATATGCTCCGTGGCGCGTTTCGACAGGCTGACCGTATAGGCCTTCATCATGGAATAATTGGCTTCGATGAACTGCGCATCCCCGTAGTGGTGGTACATGAGCCAAGGGAGGATAACGCACACACTGCCCCAGCACGGGCAGGAGTAGCCTCCACCCGGATCCGGGCTCCAGCCGCTCGAGGGCACAACCGAAGGCATACCGCCGTTGGCCGGGTTCTGCGCGTCGCGCATGTCGTCGATCCATTTCCGATAGAACGCCTCCATATCGAAATTGAACATGGCTTGGGGCGCTGCAGAAAGGCCGTCAGCCATCCACCCCTGCTTCTCGCGGTGCGGACAGTCCTGGGGAATGCTGTGAAGGTTGCTGATCAGCGTCCACACGCAGGCCTCTTGTATCCGGTTGAGCAACTCGTTGGAGCAGGTGAACGTGCCGGCCGGCGCCACGGAACTGTAAACGACGCGCCCCTGGAGCATATCCGGGGTGGGCGCACCGGGCAGACCCGTTACCTCCACATACCGAAAGGCGTGGTAGCAGAACCTCGGTTCCCAGACCTCCATGCCGCCACCCTTCAGGATGTACTCGTCGGTTTGGAAACGACCCTTCGTGTAGGCGTTAATTCCGCCCTGTTCCAAAGTGCCATCACTCTTGAGCCGCTCGCCATACTGTAGCCGAAGGGTAGTCCCGGCGGGGCCGACGACCGTCACCCGGGCCCATCCCGAAAAGTCCTGACCAAAGTCAAAGAGATACACGCCGGGTTTGGGTTCGGTCACCTTCTTGACGGCCAGCGTCCGGTTGACCTTGATCGGAGGAAGGTTCTGGGGTGTCAGCCGCCCTTTCGGAGGGATGAGCACCTGCGCTGACTTCCAGGCCTGGTCATCAAAGCCTGCCGTCGCCCAATCCTTTTGTTCGCGGCGGGCGTCGTAGCTTTCGCCGGCCCTGACCGAGTTGAAGACAATGGGGCCGTTCGTCGAGACACGCCAGTCCTGGTCGCTGACCAGCGTCTGAGTCGTACCGTCGTTCAGTTCGAACACCAGTCGCACCAGCAGGCGGGGTGAACGCCGCCAAGGCGCCCGGTGCCAGCCCCAGATATCCGTTGTCGGCAGGTCGTACCAGCCGCCGCCCAGGACGACGCCGATGGCGTTGCGCCCGGGTTTCACGCTCTGGTCAAGGTCGTGAACGACATAAAGAGCGCGCTGGTCATAATCAGTCAAGCCGGGATCAAGCACAGAGTCGCCCACCTTCTCCCCATTGATGTAAAGCTCGTTATAGCCCAGGCCGCAGATATAGGCGCGCGCGCGCTTGACGCCACCCTTGATCTCAAACTCCCGCCGTAGCATCACGGCGGGATTGCGGTCGACACTCTTCTCGCCGACGGGCACGACCGCGTATCGGCCGTCGGTGAGACACGTCTTACCCCAGCCCCAATTCTCAATGGAGTCAAAAGCCGTGACGGGGACGCCCAGCGCCGCGTTGCCGCCGCCAGAGTAAACCTTGAGTTCATCCAGTGCAAAGATGAAGCTGTCACTGGCACCCTGCCGCCACAGCCGCGTCGCCGTCACGCGGACATACCTCGCGGTGATTCCCGCCGCCGAAAACGTCGGCACCGTCGCTCCCGGATTGGGAAAATCCTCCGCTGTGGCATCATGGATGATTTTAGCCGTGGCGAACGCGGGATCGTCGTCGACCTCAATCTTGAAGCGCACCGGAAAGCCGAATCCTGGCGTTTTGGGTCCAAAATTACCCGGAACAGCGGGATATAACCGCACACTTTCCAGTGGCAACGACTTGCCCAGATCCACCTGAACCCACTTGATGGTGTCAGCCGTTTTGGCGACTTCCGCATGAAAGCCGTTGGCCTCCTCTTTTTGACCGGGGATCAGTTTGGCCACGGACTCACCTTCACCAATCCATTTCGCGCCCCAGTCCGCCTGAGTAAGAAGTGCGGTTTCGAAATAGGCTGGAGCACTGAACGGGCTGGTGTTCCCATGATTGTCCCAGACACGGACCTGCCAGTGCCCTGTCTGGGCGAAGCCCAGGGGCTTGCCTGCATAGGGAACGTTGATCGACTGGTCTGAGGCCACCTTGCCGCTGTCCCATAGGTCGGCCTTGCCGACCTTCAATCCTTCGGGAGTGGAGGCAACCAGAATCTGATAGGCCATCTGGAAACAACCGCGCTGGGAGGCCTTCAGCGTCCAACTGAAACGAGGCGCTTGGCTCACACTTAACGGCCGCACCTCGCCCTCGCAACGCCATCGCTCGACCGTCAACGGCAAGTCCTCCGCCGCCAGCGCCATACCGGCCAAAAGAAGTGCCCCGCCTATTGATAATCGATGGATTTGCATCAATGACATTCCCGTCCTGCGTCTAGCGAAAACAACTCTCCCTTGGCCTTAGACATGCGCAGCAACTCCACCAAACGCACGTCATTCCGGTGTCCATCATCCCAACTACAGGTCACTCTCACGTTTTCTCCCTATTTACGGCCTTGCGGGTGACAAATCCCGCGTTAATCCAGTCAACTTGATCGAACATATAGTCGTCGCCACCATCGGTCACAACGAGTCTGAGTTGTTGGGAGCCTGCCGGGATGGGGAGATCAAAGAACCACCCCGGCTGGGATCCGCGAAGCAAGGCCGACTGGGCGATGAGTTGGGTATCGGCGTAGACCTCGCAGATCACGGTGCCGGACCCGGCAGGGCATGAGCCGATGGCCGCCAACACCACAAACCGCTCGTACCCGGGCTTGATGTCGTAAACCAGTTCCGACGAGGCATGCACACCCATCCCTTTCTTGTACTCCTTACCCAGATACATCAAGGCTTTTCCCGAAGCGCTTCGATCCTTCTTGGCGGTATCCCAAGGGGTGCCCAGATCAGGTCGGCCCGAGGTGGCCTTCAGCGGCTCAAGGTCGGAAAGATAAATATCAGGAAGGGGCGGATTGGCTTCAGCCCCCACAACATAGGCGATCTCCGTGCTGGAACCTCCTCCGGGAACAAGAGCCCGGGCACGGATGACCCTCTTGTCCGCAGGCATTTCCATCGGCCCGGCATACAGCGGCGACTTTTCCGTGGGTTCGCTGCCGTCGAGG
>CAZOZF010000055.1:0-16153 GCA_964584205.1 uncultured Verrucomicrobiota bacterium | reverse complement strand
GACCAACGGGAGGGAGCTTGTGAGAGGGCATTACGAATAGTCGTTGTCCGGAATGTGTTTTTTGATATGTTTTCAACTTCATTATTCGAAGGCTTGCGAAGAGGATCGGAATAGAGAGGCATTGGTTATGAACTTTATTGCCTATGGGCTGTGCTTATTGCTGTTTCTGGCGACGTCGGTGCTGTCGAAGCCGCAGGATTCCGGGAACGACAAAGAGTGGAATGCCACGCCGAATGATGTGAACAATCTCCTCAAGAGCATGAAGGAGTTGATCAATGTCAGCTACAAGACCGAGGTCGCATCGCTTGATCAGATTGACACGGATCCGGCCAAGAATCCCATCCTGTACCGATCCGGCCATTACAACTATTCCTACTCCGATGATCAGCGTCAGAAACTCCGCGCCTACGCGCTGTCGGGCGGCATGTTGATCTATAACACCGGGTTAGGTTCGGCTCCATTTTACCGGTCCACCGTCAGGGAGCTTGGATTAATGTTTCCCGAGCAGCCGATTCAGCGGTTAACCTCGGATCATCCGATTTTTCATTCCTACTATGACCTGGATGTCGTCAAGTATTGTCCCGGTGTCCGCAAATCGGGATTTATGGGAAATGAGCCCTGGTTTGACGGGGTGGAAATCAACTGCCGTGTTGTGGCGCTGGTTTCGCGGTGGTGTATGGCGGTGGGGTGGGAAGACAAGGTGGAGCCGCAATTTCAGGCCTATGAGCCTGCTTCTGCCAGGAAACTCGGGGTGAACATATTCTCGTATTCCTCGGCCATGCGGGCCTGGGCCAAGAGTCAGGCTCAGGCTATCAAGTTTGTTGATAAGCCGGAATCCGGCGCCGACAAGGTGGCGATGGTTCAGGTGGTTTATGACGGCATCTGGAAGACCCGGCATGCGGGCTTGTCTGTGCTGATGCAGACCTTCAACAATAAGACGGAAGTGCCTGTGAAATACGCGATCAAGGAAACCCGGCTTACGGACCCCGCCATTTTCAATGCGCCGTTGCTGTATCTGACCGGGCATGAGTTCTTTACGTTGCGGAAGGGGGAAGCTGAGCAACTCAAGAAATATCTCGAGAACGGAGGTTTCCTGTTGGCCGAAGCATGTTGCGGGCGGAAGGGGTTTGACTTGTCGTTCCGCCAGCTGATGGCCGCCGTATTCCCCGGTAATCCGCTGAAAGCCATTCCATTGGGCAATGTGATTTACCGGACGCCCAATGATGTGCAGAAGGTGGGTGTGACCCCGGCGTTGCAGCAGGATATGGGGACGGCGGTGATTCCGCCCCGGTTGGAGGGGATTGAGTTGAGTGGCCATGTGGCCGTAATCTACAGCCCCTTCGGCATGGCGGGCGGCTGGGAGATGTCGCAGAGTCCCTATGCGCGAGCCTATGACGACATCAGTTCCCAGCGACTGGGGCAGAACATCCTGATGTATTCGGTGACGCAATGATGAAGGGCGGAATCTGTCGGAACCTGGTTGTGGGAGGCTTGCTGTTGGGCGCCTCCCTTGTTCAGGGTGCCGTTCCGAGTGGAAATGAAGTGGCCCGCGACCTGACGTTTGCCAAAACGGCAACGATGCGGAAAATGATTCTCGACGAGGCGCTCGGGAAGCCTCACTTCTTCCGCTACCTTCAGATTTTGGAAATGGAGTCGGGTGTGGAGCAGGGGTGTCCTGTCATTAAACTGACCACCTGCGAGCCGAGTTCCAAGATGTTCATCAAGTTCAAGGTGGTGAAAACGCTTTCCCTCGGGAAGTTGAAAGAGGCACCCGAGTCCGGGGTGGGCGATGCCATTGCGGTCACGGGGAATATCCAGAGTGTGGATCCTGTGAAGCGCGTTATGGTTGTGGATCCGGTGATTGTGCGCTACAAGGATCTTCTGGCCCGAAAGGGCGGCAAGGAAATGCTTCAGGAGCGGGATTCCTCCGGAGTGGTGTATTCCTTTACGGGTGGCAAGGAGCCTGTGAATCTCTCCAAGCGCGACGAGGATCTTGTCCAGTATGAGGAAAAAATCCTCGCCGAACGCGGTAAGGATGGCTGGGCCCGGTTCCTGCTGGATGAAATAGCCAAACGGGACAAGGTTGAGAAGGCGGCGCGGGCCAAGTTGGATATCTACAAAAAAGAAACGGTGACCGAGGAGTCCAAAGTTCCCGTGCAGAGTGTGATTACAGGCGATGAAGATTAAGTCTTAAATGCCATGGCCAAGACACCCAAACCCAAGAAAAACGATGCCGTCAAGGTGTCTAGGGAGCCCCGGGGCGAGGGGATTAAGGCGTTCCTCAACTCCGAGGAGATGCATAAGCTCAGTCGGATTGTGTTGATGTCCCGCTATGTGGTGGAAGGAAACCTCTCGGGTGCGCACCGGAGTCCCCTGAAAGGCGCCAGTTCGGAATTTGCGGATCACAAGGCCTATGGGGTGGGGGATGATCCCAAGCACATTGACTGGAAGGTCTTGAGCCGGACCGATCGCTATTACATCAAGCGCTACGAGGATGAAACCAACCTGCGGGTTTACATCATTTTGGATCGTAGCAACTCCATGGGGTACGGTAGCGCCGGTCTCCGGAAGTATGATTTCGCCTGCCGCCTGGCCGCCGCTCTGGGGTACGTGGTGGTCAAGGCCCGGGATTCCGTCGGCTTGTTTGTGTATTCCGACAAGATCGATATGGAGGTGGAGCCCCGGAACTCGCTCAATCATCTTCATAACATGCTCAAGCGGTTGCAGGGAATGGAGCCAGCGTCCACCACTAACACGGCGGAGACGCTTCACCAGATCGCCGCCTCGATCCATAAGCGCGCTCTGGTGATCGTGATATCAGACCTTTTGGACAACGAAAAGGAAGTTAATCTGGCGCTCGCCCATTTCCGGAAGCGGCTTCACGATGTGATTGTGTTCCATGTCCTCGATCCCGTGGAGGTTGACCTGTCGCTGAAGCAGGGATTTGAATTTGAGGACATGGAAACCGGGGAATTGCTCACTGTGGATCCCCGGGCGTTGGCGGCCGATTACCAGAAGGTGTTCGGGGAATTTCTGAAGCAGTACCGGACGACCTGTGAGGGGATGAAGGTGGATTACCGCCTGGTTCAGACCGATCAATCCGTGGAGACGTATGTGAGGGCGTATCTGGAAGAGCGGCGGAGACAGCCGAAGTAACGTTATGATTTCCTTCCTTAATCCCATATTCCTGGCGTTCGGGGGCGCTTTGCTCATCCCCCTGGTTCTGCACATGATCCAGTCGAGCCGGACGGTCCGCCTGCCGTTCAGCACGATTCGTTTTCTTCAGCTTGCTGCCAAGCGGTCGTCGCGCCGCATCAAGATGGAAAATCTCCTGCTGTGGTTGCTGCGAACCCTGTTGATGGCCCTTCTGACGGCGGCCTTTGCCATGCCCATGATTCGCACCAAGGATTTCGGGAACCTTCTGGGCCGGGCCGCGCGGGATGTGGCCATTGTGATCGATGGCTCCTACAGCATGGATTACAAGATGGGGCGGCAGGGGGTGTGGAACCAGGCCACGGATCTGGCGGCCTCGATCATCGAGGGGCTTTCCGAAAAGGACCGGTTCTGCGTGTATCTGGCGGGCGACCAGGTGACGCCGATTTGCGAGCAATTGACGAACAAGAAGGAAGAAACGGCGACCCGCCTCCGGGCGCTCCTGCTGCCGAAAGGGTCATCCCAGCTTTGTCCCGCGACCCTGGCCGGTCTGGGTGCGCTTGATCAGGATGGGAGCCGTAACGAGCGCGAACTCCATATTATTTCCGATCATCAGCTTCTGCCCTGGGCCAAGTTTAACAAGGCGACCGCCGGGGCCGGGGGCACGAATGCGCCTGCCACCCAGGAGGCGGTTTCAGAAGGAGGCCCCTGGGATCCTGCGAAGGTGAAGGATAACACCACCTGTTTTGTGACCCTTCTCGGGGCGCCTGAGCCGGAGAATGTCGCGCCGATTGATGTGGATGTGGAGCCCAAGTTGATCACCACGGAAACCCCGTGCCAGGTGACGGTTCGTTTTCTCCGCAGCGGGCCCCAGCTTGAAACGACGGCGGCCTTGTTTGTGGATGACAAGGAACTGGGGCGGCGCTCCGTGACGCTGGGAGGCGGGAGTGCCAATGAAACGAAGTTCATGATCCCGCCCCAGGGAAGCGGGGTTCACACAGTCCGGATTGAAACACCGGACGACAGTCTTGCGGTGGATAATACGTTTTTCTTTTTGCTTCGGGCCCGGGAAAAGTTACCCGTGTTGTGCGTGGGAATGAAGGACAGCACCCTGTTCCTGCGAGCGGCATTGGGAACGGGGGTCGGCGGGGTCTCTTCGATCGATGTCAAATCGATCACTCCCGAGGGGTTGGCCGGGGAAATGCTTGGCACCTATTCGTGTGTTATTCTTTGCAATGTCATGCCCTTGGCAGGGCAGGAAATCAAATCACTGGAACGCTATGTCGCCACTGGTGGGTTGCTGGTGGTGTTCCCGGGTGATGCGGGCGGGATGGCGGATTACGGTTCATGGCTTTCCCTGCCGGCAACACCGTCTGAAGTCCTTGATCTGCCGATGGCGGAGCGGAAGCGCCTGTTGAGTTGGGAGAAGCCCGCCCACCCGATTGTGTCGGGTTTCAAGGGAGCCGGGATTGCGCCGAGCCTGGTGATCAAGCGCCAGTTGAAGTGCGAGGCCCTGAAGGAAAAAGCCGAAACCCTTGTCTCCACCGGGGCGGGGTATCCGTTCATGATCCTTCGCCCCAGTGGACGCGGGGTGACGCTGTTGTTCACCGTGTCGGCGGATCGTTCCTGGAGCGACTTCCCGTTGTCGCCCTACTTTCTTCCCATGGCTCATCAACTGGTTCAGTACTCCGCCGGAATCGGTTCGGGAACGCCGTTTTTATGGGCGAGGGACAGTCTGTCCCTATCGGAATTCCTGCCTGAAGCCACGCGTGAATCCGTCCTGAAAAGCCCGGAAGGAAAGTCCGTTTCCATCCGAAGCGCGGTGGTGGAGGGTGAAACGGTTTCTTTCGCGGAAGGGCTCACCGTGCCGGGAATCTATCGGTTGAACCAGCCCGGCGGGGGTGGTGACAAGCCCGCGTTGGCCATCAATATGCCCCGTGGCGAGTCCGACCTTACGCCCGTCAAGCCGGAGGATGTTCCGGCCATCCTGGGGGTGAAGACCATCCAGATGGCGACCGGCAAGGAGGAACTGATGAAGAAAATCGAGGACTTCCGGGTTGGCAAGACGTTGGGTGAACCGATTTTGTGGCTGGCGTTGCTGGTGGCGATCCTGGAATCGTTCTATTCTAATTTCCTGATGCGGAAGGGGTCTAAACTGACCGACTCACTGGCGATTGCCCCTTCCGGGAAAGTAAAGGACAAGGACTCGTGATCATTTACGAACATACAGTGCCCGCAGCGGTAATTGTGTTGGGGGCCATGGTGGCCGTGGCGGTCAGCTTTATCGGATATTGGTTCTATGCGAAGCGCGAGTGGACGCTCCTTCCGATGGTTGTGTTAAGGGCGCTCTTCCTGATCCTGTTGGCGTGGTGTCTTTTCATGCCCGGGTTGAAGTCAGTCCAGACGCTGGCGCAGAAATCCCGTTTTCTGGTTTTGTTGGACAAATCCCAGAGCATGACGATGACGCCGGTCAAGGACATCACCAACCGGTGGCAGATTGCCCAGAGTGTCCTGGGGATGCCGTGGTTGGCCACCCTGGCCGAGAAATGCGATATCGATATTTACTCCTTCGATACGGATGTCAGTGGAAAATTGGCGCTGGATGAGGTGACGCAGTTGACTCCCAACGGGACCTCCACCTTGTTGCGGGATGCCCTGAAGAAGACGGTGGGCCGGTATCAGGGGTTGGATGTGACTGGATGTCTGCTGTTAAGTGACGGGCTCGACACGCGGGAGGCCTTTTCGGATTGGTCCCTTGAAAAAAGACCGTTCCCCATCTATTCCATGGCCTTGGAAAAGGACGCGGTCTGGGACGAGGAGCCCGATGTCCGTGTCGAAACGGTTAACACCCCCCGCCGCGTGACGGTGGGGTGGCAGTCGGAATTGAAGGCGGTGATTTCAGGGCAGGGGACCAAAGGGCTTCCGATCCGCGTCCAGTTGCTCAAGGATGGCGCTCCGTTGCAGGAACAGGAGACCCAGATTCCTGCGGGTGGGGGAAGTCGTGAAGTGGTGTTTTCGGTGGATCATTCGGTTGTGGGGATCAGCACCTATGCGGTTGTTCTGCCTCCCTTCCCCAAGGAATCGCAAACCAATGACAATCAATTTGCCTTAAATGTTCAGGTGTTGGACGCCAAGAATCGCCTGATGTATGTGGAGGGGACGCCCCGGTGGGAATCCAAATATCTTTCCCGAACCTTGCGGGAAAGCAAGACGGTCAACCCCGCCATTTTCCTCCGGGGCCCGAAGGGCAAGTTCATGACCTTCGGGGTGCGGGGGGATGTTGCCCCCGATATGCAGGAGTCGCAGTTGGCGATGTTCAAGATTGTGATTCTTGGAAATCTGAGCGGTGAGGAACTGGGCGAAGAACGTGCCCGGACGCTGGTGAAATTTGTCGAGACGGGTGGCAGCCTGGTTCTCCTGGGTGGAACCAAGGCGTGGTCGCCGGAAGGGTTTGTGAAAACGGCCCTGAAGTCAGTGCTGCCCGCCAAGTCCTTTACCGCCAAAGCGCAGGAAGGTGAATTTCCCGTTCGCTTGACAGATCAGGGACGCTCACATGCGGCGTTTGCCGGGGAGGTCGCATTTTGGGAGAAGGTGCCCCCGGTGCTTTCTATTTTCCCCAAGGTGATTCCCTCGCCGGCGGCCCGTGTTCTGGTTGAGGCCAAGACAGCGGAGGGTATGCAGCCGATGATTCTGGTTCAGGATTTCGGGCAGGGCAAGGTGGTGGCGATATTTTCCGATTCAATCTGGAAATGGCAGTTGAGTCCCGATGCCTTGAAAAACAAGCCGTATTCCCGGTTCTGGAACCAGTTGGTATCGTGGTTGTCGCCCAAGCTGGAAAAAACAGAGGGCAAGGCCTGGGATGTGTTCATGGATCGGGATCAATGTTTCCTGGGTGAGGAGGTCGAGATCACCGCGCGGTGGACTGGGACGGAAAAACCGCCTGAAGGGGCGGTTGTGAAGGCTGAGATTACCATGCCGGACAAGCGGAAAATTCCCTTTTCCATGACCAGTCAGATGAATCAGGTGGTGGATGGGAAGTCGGCTCCGGTCTTCAGCGTCAAGTTCAAGGGCGAGCTGGCGGGAATGTATTCTGTGCTGGCGGCGTCTGACACCGGGGGGGCGCGGCTGGAGTCCGACATGGTCTCGTTCTCGGTCAAACCGTTCACTCCCGAGTCCGTGCCGCGTCCGGCTGCCGTTGAAATCGTCAAGGCCGTTACGGTGAACAGCGGGGGACTGTTCTTCGAGACAGCGGAGGAGTTGGATCGAACCCTGGCCGCCCTCCAGCCGAAGAAGCTGGAACAGGAGATTTCGGAGTTCAAGTCGTTATGGCAGCATTGGGCGATCATCAGTTGCCTAATCGCCTTGATCTCGATAGAGTGGATCATTAGAAAATTGAGAAATCTGACCTAAAGCAGGGAAGGATCATGTCGTGAAGCACGTTAATCGGATTCTAGGTTTGGTTTTGGGTGGTTTGGTGTTGACGGTTGCGCCGGCGATCGCGGAGTCAAACCTGTGTTTTAACAGCTCTTTTACCTCCACGAATGACCCGTTTGAGGGATGGGGACTCAACTACGATTGGTCGGGTAATTCCAAGCAGATGGGCAACCATAAAAATGCCTCTTTCCTTCCTGAATACAAAGGCAGATCAAACGTCTTGAAAATGGTAGTGCCCAATAGTTATGAGTCAAAGGTGGAGATTCCGGTCATGGAGTATGAGCCCGGGGATCGATACAAATGTACTTTCGATCTCTACGCCGAGGGCGTGAGCCTGCGGTTGATGTTCCTTGGCTACGCCCTGGCGCCCGGAGTGCCGCCCAGCGATTTGCCGAAGTTTTCGGATTTGAGGCGCATCTATAAGGGGGATGCCGTGGATGCAAGCGGTCCCTTCTGGAAATCCATGACGGTTATTTTCCCGAAAGAAGAAATTTCGGAACTAGCCTATAAACATTTGAAGAAAGTCCGGTATATGACGGTTCTGATGTATGTGCCGGGCGGGTCCGGCATGGCAGGAGCTTTTTATATTTCCAATATGAAAGTGGTTAAGTTGCCCGGAAAATCCAAGGTGCTGAAGAGTGCCTCGAAATAGTCTGGGGACTGATTAAGGAAAGGAGAATTCCCATGGCGCCTGTAATGCTGATTGGACAGCTTGTTAAAGTCGGCCGGATGCTGAACAGGTGGAGTGCGGAAGTCCGATTCACTGTCGGGATGTCCGTTATCCTCTTTATCCTCGAGAGTATGGCGGCGACGGATATCATGCTCCGTTTCCAGCGGGGGGGTCGGGTCGTGGCCTGGGGGCTTCTGGTCATTCTCGCCGGTGTGTTGGTGGAGCGATTGTTCCGGGTCTTGTCCCGGCGTCCATCGCCCGAACTGGTTGCGGTCAGTGTTGAGCGAACGTTTCCCCAGCTCGATAATCATTTGATCAATTTTCTCCTGTTTTCGGCGTCGGGGCGGAAGGACCCCTTTACGACGGCGTATCTCGGTATGGATATTCCCCACTGGAGCGGGTTGGATTTCAAGGCTATGAAGGATGTGCGCACATTGCGCCGGGCGCAGATTGCGCTTGGGGTGGCGATCGCCCTGACCCTGATTCCCTATCCCCTGGTTGGTCAGGCCTGGCCCGTGGCGATGGGGCGCATCATCAATCCGTTCTCCAATGTGGCGCCGGTGAGCTTGACTCATATCCTGAGCACGGCTCCGGGAAATTCGTCCGCGTTGCAGGGCGGGAATGTTGCCGTGTCGTGTCAGGCAAAGGGGAAAGCCGGGCATGATGTCTGGCTGGATATACGATCCGCGGACGGGACGGCGAAGACCTATAATCTGGGTGCGCTGAAAGGGCGCGGAGTGGAGGGATTCTCCAATACCTTCTTCAAGGTCACCACGGCCATGCAGTACCGGTTCCGTGCCGGGGATTCCTTTTCGCCGGATTGGTATGCCATCACCTTGCGTCCCCCGCTGGCCTTCACCTCCATTTCGGTGAAGGTGGTTCCGCCGTCCTATATGGCGATACCTCCACGCCAATACGATGCACAGGCGGCGGCGATTGATGTTCCGGCCGGATCCGTTGTATCGTTTGAGGTGCATTGCAATACTCCTGTTCCCGGTATTGCCCTCGCAGGGTTCGGCCCGGCTGTGGCCCTGTCCCGAAAGGGGAATGATAAGGTTTGGGAGGGAAGTGTTATTGTCACCAACGGGTCCGGATTCGTTCTCTCCGCCAGAGCGGCGAACGGGGATCCGGCAGAAACCACGTTGGGGTACAATCTCATGCCGGATCGCCCCCCGACACTGACGATCAGCTATCCCAAGCAATCGGTGGTCTTGTTGCCCGGCGGCGCACCCAGTATTGATTTTGCAGTCTCGGATGATTTCGGACTCGATGAAATCACCGTCGAACAGGTTCTTGACGCCGAAGATAAGACGGCACCCGCAACCGTGTTGAAAACCTACAAGTGGGTGACCTCCAAGACACGGGACTATACCACGCTTTGGAAAGGGGAGATTCGCAAAACAACCGATTCCGGAAACCTGACCTTGCGGGTTGTGGCAAAGGATAACCGGCCCGGAGTGAAGAATGTCACCCTGTCGTCATCCCTGGTGTTCACTCAGGATGAGGCGGCGCTTGCAGCGAAAAAACAGGAAGAGGCGGCGAAGAAGACCCTGTACGACTTGAATCGGGTGATTGAGCTTCAGCGGGAAAACATTACCCGAACGCGCCAGTTGCAGGGGATGTTGAATACCAGCGCTCCTGACCAGTGGATGGAGGCGGGTGCCCGTCAGGAAACGATCCGGGGGATCGTCAAGCAGGTTATGGATAAGGGAGGTGGGCGCAGTTTAGGGAATTTGCTTGGGACGGTTCGAAAATTATATGCCGCTGAAATGGCGGAAGTTATTCCCGCCTTGCAGGGCGTGCCGGGCGTCAAGGAGGCCGCGCAGAAAGTGAAGCAGGTGGGGCGCGCCCTGTCCATGGAGGAGAAAATCCTGCGTCAGTTGACCTTTGCCGAGGAGGCCGCAAAGAAAGCTCTGGATGACGGCAAGAACAATTCCCTGATCGGAATTTTGGAGGGGATCATCGGTCAACAGGATAAAATCATCAAGGCCACCGGCCTCTGCGTGACCCAGGGTATGGCTGTGGCGGCTTCCGTCACGGCAGATCAGGATTCACTGGGCTCCGAGGTATCGGCGTTTATCAAAGCCTGTTTGGCTACCGCAGCAGCGGGGCAGGGGGAAGACAAGGATAATGCCGCCTTCCTGGTGTCCATTGCCCAGGGATGTGAGAAGGATAAAATCGGGGGCGACATGCTTCTGGCGGCCGAGCAACTCGAAAAGAATGCTCCTGCCGCCGCCATGCCACATGAGCAGACGGCGTACGCAAAACTTCTGGCCGTCAGGAAGAGATTTGACGAGGCCACCGCCCTGGCGGATAAGGAGAAAGAATTGGAGATGGTGGAGGCCCTCAAGGAAGCCAATGCGAAGCTGGCGAAACTCAAGGCCATGGAAGAGAAATTAAAAGACGCCATGGATAAGGTTGAGGAGAACAAGGACAAGAATAGCAAAAAGACCGACAAACTGGAGGAGGAAGCCGACGAGATCCAGAAGAACATCAAGGAGGCCTTGCAGCAGGTTCCCAAGGATCTGGATATTTTTGCGCACCTGAATGTCGGAAACGATCTGGTGGAGGATGTGTTTTCAACCTTTGAGGAGGTGACCCAGGAGGCGGGTACCGAGTCTCTGGGAGACGGGCCGGTGAAGGAGAAGGCGGTTGCCAAACGGGAGTATCTTGCCGAGGAAATGGAGAAGGTCGCGAAACTGCTGGATGACTTTGAGATGTGGCTGCCGAAGAAACCTGACGGGGTAAAGGTTACAGTCGAGGCCGCCGACAAGCAGGAAATGCCGGAGGGGGTCGCCCTGACTCCCTTGCAGACGGAGATGAACGACATCATCGGTGACCTGATGAAGGAGGACGAGGAAAAGCAGAAGGCGGATGCGGATGGCGCCATCAATGCCGCTGTGCCGGATATAGAAATGGGGGGGCCGGTCATGGAGGGGGATACCACGACTTTCTCAGCCAAGGGGAAATCGGGGGCTACCCCGCCGGATCACAAGGAGCAGGATGGGCGATCGAATGTCGGTAGGCAGGGTATGGCGAATGGCGAATCCGCTGCCGCCTCGGGAACGATTGGCAAGGGTGACGATAATATCGAAGCCCGGCGGACGCAGGATCCCACCCAGTCGGGGCAGGTCACAGCGGATGGCGAGGCGGATACGAAGGCCACAGGTGGCGGCAAGCTCGGATCTGGGAAAGGGGACGGCTGGGGCGATGGCGGGGGCACCACCCGCATGGATTCGGCCGAAAAGGGATCCGGCGCGCAGAGTCTTGCGATGATGGCGAAGCGGGCGGACACCACCTACGCCCAGGCTTCCATGAAAGGGATGCGATCCGACTCCCTGAAAAATGCCGCCCATCATCTGCGTCAGGCGGAGGATGCCGTTTCCAAGGGCGCTCCCATTGGAGAGATTGCGGAATGGAAGCGGAAGGCGATGGCGGAACTGAAAAAAGCAAAAACTGAACTGGGTGAGGGAAGTGCGGCCAGCCTGGATGGGCGGAATTCCACCTCGCTTGTGAATGATATTGTTGAGGCGAGCCCCGATGAAGCGCCGGCGAAGTACCGCGGGCTGGTTTCGGAGTATTATAAGAAACTGAATGAATCCCTGTAGGGCGTTAATCCGAGAATGCGATTATGATTACGAAAACTCGTTTTATGGCGTTGTGTGTCGGTGTGGTGGGGCTTCTTGTGAACCCGGTGATGGCGGCTGATGATTCAGCGTGGGCGGTCAAGGATGCCCCGATACGATTCGTGTTGGATCTGACGGCTAACCCCAGTCAGCCCAGTGCGGGGTATTTTGTGACGATTCCGGATGGCGGGATTTTGCCCGGTCCGGCGCCTGTGCCCGCCGTCTTCGATGATAAAGGGGCTCCTTTGACAAGTGGTGTGCTTTGGCACAATGTGGCCAAGGGATGCGGGTTGGTCTTCCAGGCTCCTGCCTCTGGGCAGTCTGTGGTGATCTATTTTTCCGGAGCTGCGAAATCGAAAGTGTGGACACCGCAGTCGGGACTGACGCCCGGTGCTATTTCCTGTAAGACCTATGGAACTGCGTCACAACAAGCGGCTCACCAGCTGGGTGAATTCGGTCGTGTGGGGGTCAAGGCTCAGTTCGGTAATCAGGCCTGGACTGCGGGGGCATACAAAGGGGATACGATTCCCCTTTCCCTTGGGGATTTGCGCCCGGATGGAACGGCGATGTATCTTCTTGCCCATGTGATTGTCAGTGATCCGGGTGTCATTTGGGTGGCGCCTCTTATACGAGCCGGACAGATGGATATCGTGATAGATGGAAAACCGGTTAGCGTGACGAAAAAAAATGAAAAACGGGGAGGGGTGGGGGGTGCCGTTCAGTTCTCGGCAGGCCCTCATCGGGTGGAACTGTATGGCTATAACTCCACAGGGGGTGCCACCGGGCCGATGATGTTGACCTGGCGGACGCCTAAAACAACGATTCAGGAACTGGGTGGGCCGCGTCCCCCTGATCTCAAGTATCCCGGAACGCCCATGTGTGAAAGCCGGTTCCCGAGGGATGATGAAATTGTCAAATCGGGAGCCTGCAAAATCCGGACTATCCAGGCACAGGACGGCGGGCCCATTGCCAGTTTTACAATGTCACCCGGAAGTGTATTTTGGTTTCCAGGCGAAGAGGCGATCATTCAGTATGGGCTGCGGGTCGATCCGAAGGGGAATCCGGCGGGAACTCGGTACAGTTGGACTTTTGACGGCATGCCCGGAGCCTTGGTCTCGGGGTCGGAATTGGCGTGGCTGTTCAAGGGGGGGGAGGATACCTGGGTCACGCTTACGGCGGAATCGGGAGGGAAGCGATCCACGGCCCGACTCCTGTTTTACCCGTATTCCGAGGAGAAGAGTAGCATCGCGTATGATTCGACCCGCGCGGATTTCCGTTTGGCCTGCCTGACCATGGTGAAGGCTTATTCTGAAAAGGAGGATCCCTTTTCAAGCTGGACTTCCGGCATGTGGAACAATTTGTTCAGGGTTCTGGATCTCCAGATGGAAGACCCGTTGCTTGGCTATCTTGTGACGCAACGAGGGGACTTTTTAAAGAAAAAACTGGATGATGTGAAAAAAGCGAAACTTCAGGATTTGTTCCTGATTGTCAAGGCGCGGCAAAATCCGAAAGAAGCGCTTAAATGGGCGCAGGAGTTCTGTGCTGGCGATTGCCCCCGCGCCCGGGTTGTGATGCTGCAGTTAAAGCAGGCGGAAATCCTGATGTATTACCTGAATGATTTGGAGGGAGCCCGGAAAATCATCACGCCCCTGTTGCTGTCATCGGGTGACGAGGGGGAATGGGCGAGAATCCGGATGGGCGATCTGGAATTCCTGTCCCGTAATCTGAATGAGGCCACGGAACGGTATGGGGAGGTTCAGAACCGATCCAAGGCAGGTTCGGTGAAAGCTCCGTCGGTTACGACCAAGCTTCATGGATCGGTTCTTTCCGGGCCGGTAAAGTCTGCTGATTTCGCGAAAAAGAGTGCACCGCAAAGGAGTCCTGAATTCGAAACCCCGGGTGCTGTAGCCGAATGGAAATTATCCGCCATCCGGGATGTGGCCGCCTCGGAGACGGTGGGCGGTTTGATCGAGCAGGGCTTCTATGACGAGGCGCTTCAAGCGTTGAAGACGTGGGAACGGTCATTCCCGTTGAACAAAATTACGGGCGATTTCATTCTGCGCGAAGCGACACTGTTCATGGCCTTGAAGGATTACAAGCGGGCTCGCGTGATTCTTTCGGCCTACTGCGAGCAGATTGACGCTTCGAATTTTCTGCCCGGGGCAATGAAAATGGTCAGGAGCTGCATGCTCTATATGAATGAGCCTGATGCGGTGGTGGATAAATACTATAACGAACTCCTGAAGCGAACCCAGTTCGGTAGCGGAGAATAAACTCTTATGAGAACCATGACGGTGTTTAACAAGGGGGGGATGAAAGCCAGTTTACTGGCAGGATGGTGTGTGATGGTGCTGGCGGGTGTTGTGTCGGGGGCTGATGCCAGACCGGAACGGCATCGTCTTTACACGCCGCCGGATCCCGATTCCACGGGCGGCATCACGGGGATGATCACCAAGCCAGGCAAACCCATTCTTCAAATATTGGCCATGCCACCGGATCATCCGGAACTCGTTTACGAGGGAAAGGTGATCGGGTCGACCCGGCAGGGTTTTTTATTTGAAAATCTGCCGACGTCGAAATACAACCTGTTTGTAATCTATGAAAATGAGTTTTATGAAGGGCTTGAATTGAGCTTTGTGCCGGATACCCTGACAGAAAAGGATCGCAAGAGTATCGATTATATCGTTAAAGCTTCCGACCCATTCTTTAATAAGAAGATCATTCACCGGGTTGAGGGAACCACGGGTCGGGGCAACTTTGCGCGGTGCGTGGTAACCCAGTATCGGGATGGGCCGGGAACCGTGACGGCGGATTACGAGGTGATGAAGGGGATAAGCCGAAGAACCTTCAAGCTGATCTGGCTGAAGGATGTCGGGGTGGGGTGGCAGGTGGTGCAGAAGCGGGATCTTTATCCGGTAACGGCGGCGATGAACCTGATGACGCCCACCCATCATTTTTCAAAGGTGTTGTCGAAAATCCGGGTGACGGATCAAGTGAAGGATTTGGGCGATATTTCGCTCGGGACTAATCAGTAAACCGCTCAATGAGGGCGATTCAGGGAGGCTGCGATGGCTAGGATTGTATTGACCGAGGGTGAGTATAAAGGGCGAGAAGTCGAACTTTCAATCGATGAGGTGATCATTGGCCGGGATGAGGAGTGTAATCTTCCCTTGAATGATTCAAAGGTGTCACGCCGTCATGCCAAGTTGTATTGCGAAAACGGGGTATGGCATCTTGCGGATTTGGATAGCGCCAATGGAACCACGCTGAATCGTCAGGCCGCCACGATTTCAGTCCTGCAGGACAATGATGAGGTTTCGATTGGAGCCACGACATTCATATTCAAGAAGGACTCGGCTCCCGCAGCCGCTGGGGTTGCTCCTGTAGAACCCGCTAAGCCAGAGATGAAACCAGAGGTGAAGAAGGACGTGAAGCCTGAGCCCAAGGCGGCGGGTGCCGAGGGGAAATCGGCCGCACCCGGTATGCTGGCTTCGGCGGAGGATTTGAAACTGGTTGAGCAGATGCGCCAGTCCATGGATGCCATCCGGAAGGAAGTGGGCAAGGTCATCATCGGCCAGGAGGACGTGCTGAATGAGATTTTAATGTGCATCATTGCGGGCGGGCATGCGCTGTTGATCGGGTTGCCGGGTCTTGCCAAAACGCTAACGGTCAACACGATTGCCAAGGTGTTGGATATGAAGTTCAAGCGGGTTCAGTTTACGCCGGATCTGATGCCGTCGGATATCACGGGAACCGAAGTGTTGGAGACTGATCGGGTGACGCAACAGAAGGAGTTCCGGTTCATGCAGGGGCCGATTTTCTGCAATCTGCTGCTGGCAGACGAAATCAACCGTACACCGCCGAAAACGCAGGCAGCGTTGCTGGAGGCCATGCAGGAGAAACAGGTCAGCGTCGGCAAGGAAGTCTACAAGCTCGACAAGCCGTTCTTTGTGCTGGCCACACAGAACCCCATTGAACAGGAGGGAACCTATCCGTTGCCCGAAGCCCAGTTGGATCGGTTTATGTTCAACATCTTTGTGGATTATCCGAAGCGGGATGAGGAAATCACGGTTATTGCGAGGACCACCGGCACGGCGGGTGCAGAGCCGCAAGTGGTGATTGATAAAAAGGCCGTGATTCATCTGCAGGAAGTCGTAAGAAAAATTCCGGTTTCAGATCATGTTATTGGCTATGCGGTGAGTCTGGTACGAGCCACTCGGCCTAGCGATTCTGAGGCGCCTGAATTCACAAAGAAGTACGTTTCCACCGG
>CAZOZF010000054.1:0-16482 GCA_964584205.1 uncultured Verrucomicrobiota bacterium | reverse complement strand
GAACCATGAAGTTCGGCCTCCTTCTTGATCGGGCACGCGCCATGGGTATCACCTTTGACAAGTTTGCCACAGGGCATTACGCCCGGGTGGATCAGGAATCTGTCTCCGGCCGCTGGCAATTGCGTCGCTCACTGGATCCCGCCAAGGATCAGACTTATTTCCTGTCCAGACTCTCCCAGGCTCAGCTAAGCCAGGTTCTTTTTCCGCTGGGCGGCATGACGAAGCCTGAGGTTAAAGCCATCGCCCGCGAAATCGGCTGGGGCGATGTGGCCGACAAGCCGGAAAGCCAGAATTTCATTGAAAGCAAGGACTATGGGGTTCTCTTTAGCGATCAGGAACAACCCCCCGGACCCATTGTAGATACAAAAGGCACTGTACTGGGACAGCATCGGGGAATTGTTCATTACACGGTGGGGCAACGAAAGGGTCTTGGTATTGGCGGCACCGTAGATCCGCTTTATGTAATCCGTCTTGATGCCTGCTCCAACACCATTGTTGTCGGTGCCCATTCGGATCTTTATTCAATCCGGCTGTCCGCCATGGACATGAACTGGGTCAGTCTTGCCGCCCCCCCGCCGGAACCAATGCGGATTCAAGCCAAGATCAGGCAACAGCACAAGGAGGCTCCGGCAACCATTCAGACGGGCTCCGTAGACGGTGCTGTTGAGGCCTTATTTGATCAGCCTCAGATGTCCATCACCCCGGGACAGGTCGTCGTGTATTACGACAATGACCTCGTTCTCGGCAGCGGAATCATCAGCCATTAAAGAACATCGTTAAACGCCTCGGCCATCCGTTGATTGCCTTCCTCATTCGGATGAAGCCCGTCGCCTAGGATCAAGCCGGCCCCATCTCCGAATTTGGATTCAACATCCGCCAGACTGGCCCCCTCGGAGGACGCCAAGCTTCGGATCTGGTTATTCAAATCCTTAGTCACCTGACTCCACCGGCCGTGAAGACCAATCATGGGTTGCAGGGTCGCCACCACGGGAACGGTCTTGTTCGCCTTGCACTGCTGGATAATGGAGCGCAGGTTGGCGATGATACTATCGATACTCCGTCCACCGATCAAATCCACGGCACCCAATTGAAACAACACTGCCGCTGGTTTTTGATTGGCGAGAATTCCACCCACTTTCGAAAGAGCGCCACTGGATGACTCATCCTGGGCCGCCATATTGTTGACAGTTTTTCCCGTCATTGCCGCCAAACGAGGCGGATACGGATCTCCACCCCCGTTATTACCGTCGGTAGTGCTATCCCCCAACGCAACATAAAGGTTCGGATTGTTATCCCCGATATTTCCAAGGTCACCACCCCCACTCCCGCCGCCACTCCCACCCAATTCACAACCAGTCACCATCCCCATCATCGCCACAACCGCCAAATTCATCAGCACCGATACTTTCATGAAACATCGCCCTTTCGTTGAGTTGCGGGACTATAGTGGGAGATTGACGCAAAAAGCAATTTCGGATCAGGAAAAAGATAAGCCAGAGCCGGGCAGCAATTCGCATTATGGCCGAAGACCGCCTGAAGGCGGTACACCAACGGGCTGAAACCATCACATTCCGGCGTTGGTGTACCGGCTTTAGCCGGTCTTTGACATCGCCCAGCTGCCATAATGAGAATTGCTGAAAGCCGGGAATCAGGGCTGGAATTACATCCTTCAGTCGTGATAAGACTAAACCGAAGCGAATGAAATAAAGGACTGTTATGAAAGTTTCCATCGTGGTGCCAGTCTATAATGAACAGGATAATGTCCTGCCTCTCGCCGAGGAAATGCACCGGCTGAGCACGGTCATCCCGGAATTGGAAGTGCTCTTTGTCGATGACGGAAGCCGTGACCAGACCTGGGCTCGCATCCAGGAAGCCAAAGCGCAATACACGAGCGTAAGGGGCCTGCGCTACTCCCCCAATCGAGGACAAAGCCACGCCATGCTGGTGGGGCTGCAGCTTGCTTCAGGAGAGATTCTGGTGACCATCGACGGGGATATGCAGAACAATCCCGCCGATATTCCCCGAATGCTTGCTGAACTCAAGGAGGCCGACGCCGTCTGCGGGTTTCGCGCCAAGCGCAAGGACACCTGGGCTCGACGCGTCGGATCACGCCTCGCAAACCGAGTTCGAAACTGGGCCACTCATGATGGGATCCGTGACACGGGGTGCAGCCTGAAGGTATTCCGGAAAGTCTGCGTGGCAGACCTCCCCCATATGGAAGGCGTTCACCGGTTCATGCCAGCTTATTTCAAGCTTAATGGACGATCCATCAAAGAGCTTGCGGTGGATCACCGGGCACGAACCATGGGAACGTCGAAATACACCAACATGAAACGTTTACCCCGCACCATTTTCGACCTGTTCGGCTTTATTTGGTATCGGAAACGATATCTGGCCAGACTCGACGCCAGCCAGATCGTCTCAGAATAACGTGTAGATGAAAGGCGCCACGGTCTGGCCGGCCACGATAAAGATCCCCAACAGCAGGAGCACCAGCACAACGGGAATAATCCACCAAGCCTTGTTGTGCCAGGCAAAACTCCAGAATTCCTTCAGTAATCGACCAAGATGCTTAAAGAAAATCATTGTATCCTCTAATCTAGCGCGTATTCCGTTCGCCAATTTGCCTTGTCCTGCCACGGCGGCTGATCTTTCTTTGACAACACAAACGAGCCGAGCACCAGATAATCCATCTCCGTCCGCATAAAACAGCGGTAGGCATCCTCGGGCGTGCAGACAATCGGCTCGCCCCGGACATTGAATGAGGTATTGATAATCACCCCATACCCGGTCTGTTTATCAAACGCCTTGATCAAATCGTAATACCGGGGATTGCTTTCGGGCGACACGGTCTGAACCCGGGCCGAGTAATCCACATGCGTAATCGCCGGAATATCCGATCGCAACTGATTGATACGGTCCCGAATGGAAAGCCGCCCAACATCCTCCAACCCCCTGCACCGGCTTTTCTGAACCTGCGCCACCAACAGCATATAGGGCGACGGGCGATCCAGCTCAAAATAGTCGTTTACCCGCTCCACCAGGCATGACGGGGCAAACGGACGAAACGATTCGCGGTACTTGATCTTCAGATTCATCACCGATTGCATTTTTGTTGACCGGGCATCACCGATAATCGAACGCCCGCCCAGGGCACGCGGCCCGAATTCCATTCGTCCCTGCACCAATCCGACAACATTCTCAGCGGCAATGATTTTGGCAATCTCAGCCCCCCACTCCTGAGGGCCATATTGCTTCGCAGGATACCCATTGGCTTTAAGGAAGGATTCAACGGCATGATCCTCGATATCCGGTCCCAGCAACGACCCCTGCATGGCATCGTGAACATTATCGGCCTCACGGGGCTGCTTTTCAACTTGGTGCGCCACCATAAGTGCCGCCCCAAGGGCCCCGCCCGCATCGCCCGCCGCAGGCTGGATCCAGATATCCTTAAAAATTCCTTCCCGCAAGAGACGCCCATTGGCCACGCAGTTCAGAGCCACACCGCCCGCCATGACAAGATATTCTTCGCCGGTTATTTTCCGGGCATGCTTCGCCATCCGGATCACGATTTCCTCGGTCACCACCTGGATGGATCGTGCAATATCCATTTCCCGCTGCGAAATTTCACTTTCCGATGTGCGGGCCGGTCCACCAAACAACTTGGCAAACTCGTCATTCGTCATCGTCAGGCCATCCACAAACCCGAAGTACTTCAAGTTCAACCGGAAGGAGCCATCTTCGCGAAGATCAAGCAGGTTGTCCTTGATGATATCCACGTATTTCGGCTCGCCATAGGGAGCCAACCCCATCAGCTTGTATTCCCCTGAATTCACCCGGAAGCCCGTGAAATAAGTGAACGCCGAATAGAGCAGTCCGAGCGAATGCGGGAAATGGAGGTCTTCAATAATCTGAATCTGGTTGCCGTCCCCCCGCCCGATCGCGCTGGTCGCCCATTCGCCCACACCATCCAGCGTCAGAATGGCCGCTTTTTGGAATGGAGATGGGAAAAATGCGCTGGCGGCATGAGATTCATGATGCTCGGGAAAATAGAGTGGTGGCATGGTTTTGATCCCACATTTTCCCAAGGCCACCTCAATCTCCATGGGAATCCAAAGCTTCTCGCGCAACCAAAGAGGGATGGCCATCATGAAGGATTGCAATCCGGCAGGCGCGGTACTGAAATAGGTCTTCAGGATTCGCTCGAATTTCCGGATCGGCTTGTCGTAGAAGGCCACCGCATCCAGTTTTCCACCCCGTTTTTCCAACTCCCGAAGACAGTACTTCGCGGCATTCACGGGAAAATTCGCATCGTGCTTTTTGCGCGTAAACCGCTCTTCCTGGGCGGCGGCAACGATCTTTCCATCGCACACCAGAGCGGCGGCAGAATCATGATAAAAAGCGCTGATTCCAAGGATATTCATCAGAATTGCCTCTTATACTCGTCCGTATTCAGAACCGGCTTCCGGGGCACCCAATAGGTCGGCGCATCCGTCGGAAACTTCCGGCACATCGGATCAATGCCCCGCATCATCAGAATGAGACGTCCCGGCACAAAGACCAGGTAAAACATCGGAACAAGAAGCAGCCAGGTGATGGCCGTACCGACCCCTTTCCCAAACCAGCGCCCCCCTTGTTCAATCTTGGCAAACAGAGAGGGAATCAGAAAACCCGACACAAGCAGCAGGCCGCCAATGCTCCAAAGAATTCCTGCGGCAACTGGCTTCCCCTTGAAAAAGAAAACCGCCCCGACAACCGTCGGGATAACGGCCTGAAGCAAAACCATTCCGGGGTTAGGTTTTAACACGGATAATGGGGCGGTTTTCATAATTCACGTGACTTTACCTGCCTCCTCCACTTCTTTCAAGGCTTCCCTGAATTATTTCAGAAACAGGAAAAATCCGGGAAAAATCCGTTTATAAAATGAACAACCCCCATCAGACTTCCTTATCATCCCTTACTTTTTCGCAACTAAAAACCGGTAGACAATCGTATTGTGATAGGTCTGTCCGGGGTTCAGCGTCACCGACGGAAACTGGGACTTGTTTGGCGAGTCAGGAAAATGCTGGGGTTCCATGCAGAACCCGTTCCGGAATTGGTAGGCTATGCCACCTTTCCCCACATTGGTACCATCCAGGAAGTTTCCGGAGTAAAACTGGAGCCCGGGCTCCGTGGACAACACTTCCATGATCCGTCCCGTTGTGGGCTCCTGAACGCGAGCCATGCTGGTCAGCTTGCCGACGGGCTTTTTGAAGACCCAGTTATGATCATACCCAAGGCCAAACTTCAACTGCTGATCCTCAGCCTGGATGCGGGCACCAATCGTTGTTGTCTTGCGAAAATCAAACGGAGTCCCCTCAACAGGCTTCAGCTCCCCCGTCGGGATCAAGGTGCTATCCACCGGGGTAAACGCGTCGGCGGAAATCTTGACCGAGTGATTGAGAATATCCCCCTTCCCGGCCAGATTGAAATAGGAGTGATGGGTCAGGTTACAGATGGTTGGTTTGTCGGTTGACGCCGTATAATCGAGGCGCAATTCATTCTTTTCCGTAACGGAATAGACCGCTGTCACAGACAGCGTTCCAGGATAGCCTTCCTCTCCATCCGGACTGACATACTTCAGTTCCAGCGTCGCATCAGGCTTGTCCTTCAGGATGGTGGCGCTCCAGATCACCTTGTCGAATCCCTTGATGCCGCCATGCAGGTGGTTTTCATTATTATTGGTTGCCAAGGTGTATTGCGCCCCATTCAGAGCGAACTTTCCCTTCGCAATTCTGTTACCATAACGTCCGACCAGGCAGCCAAAATAAGGGCTGGCCTTGATGTAGTCGCCTAAAGTGTCATACCCCAGCACCACATCCCCAAGAGCACCACTCCGGTCAGGCACCTTCAGCGACACGACCGTGCCGCCGTAGGTCATAATCCGGGCTTCCATGCCCTTGCTGTTTTTGAGGGTATAAATTGAGACTTCCTTGCCATCAGGAGTCTTTCCAAACGGTTGTGATGTAACGCTTCCCGCCCCGAGAACTGATCCCGCCGCCAGTGCCGCTGTCAAAAATGCCGTTGCCGTATTCATCTTGTTAATTCTCCTCGTCTCAACGATTAAAGTATAAACACCCCACGAAACCCTTGCGCCAAAACTATCACTTTTTTGCGCTACGAGATATCACTTTTTCGATCTGATTTCACCCCCGAAATAGCTGCGCCACGGAGAAACTTCAGAGTGGTCTGGCGGCGCAATAGCCGCCCGGCAACACGTCGTCCAACCTGGTCGCAAGCCTTCGACCGCAAAGGCCGCTTCTTAAAAAGACCAATGCTGAACAGGTTCAGCAAGAGGTCGACGGGCCTCATCTGGCTACTGTGTCTTCTGTCAAAAATCGGAATCACACAATCAGCATGCAATCGCCGTAGCTATAGAAACGATACCGCTCGCGGATCGCCTCCGAATAGGCTTTCCGGATCAGGTCGCTCCCGGCAAGCGCGCTCACCATCATGATCAGAGTGGACCGGGGCAGATGGAAATTGGTCAGCATGACATCAACGCTCTTGAATACATGCGGAGGGTATATGAAAATTCGCGTACGGCCGCTCCCCGGCTGAAGGAACCCAGTCTCTGCAGCGGCCGTTTCCAGCGTCCTGACCGTCGTGCTTCCCACCGCCACCACCCGCCCGCCCGTCCGTTTACATTGTTCGATAGCCGCCACGGTCATCCTGGGCACCTCATAGCGCTCCGCCTCCATAGTGTGGTCTTCAACGGTATCCACCTTGACCGGCTTAAAGGTTCCCATCCCTACATGAAGTGTGACCGTGGCGCGTGACACTCCCTGGCTGCCCAATTTCGCCAAAAGGGATTCGGTCAGATGTAGGCCCGCAGTGGGCGCCGCCACGGCGCCGGGCACGCGGGCATAGACGGTCTGGTAATAGAGGCGATCCCGTTGGGTGACATCCTGCGCAGGGGCCTGAGGCCGCTTGATATAGGGAGGAAGGGGCGGAAGTCCAACCTCCTCGAGAACCTCCAGCAGGGGCTTGTCGCAATGCAATCGGACGATCACGCCCCCACCCTCCCGCCAGGCCGTCACCTCCGCCTGAATCAAGCCACCCGCCATAACGAGCCAGATTCCCGGCTTGGGGCGGCGCGCGGATCCGCAAAGCGCCTCCCATTGGCCATCAGCGGTCTCCTCCAGGAGCAGCAACTCGACATGACCGCCGGTTTTCTCTTTATGCCCATGGATACGGGCGGGAATCACGCGGGTATCGTTCATGACCAGACAATCATCGTGTCTTAGGAATTTCGGCAAGTCGCGAACGGTATGGTGCGACAGGGTTCCCGTCGAACGATCCACCACCATCATACGAGCCGCCTCCCGGTCCTCCAAAGGATCCTGCGCAATCAGTTCCGGCGGTAGCTCAAAGTCAAAATCTGATGTCTTTAAGGCGTCATCCATACAATGCGGGCGACTGTGTCAGATTGGCGCAAGCCGCTCAAGTGAAATTGACAATATTGGACGGGGTCCATAGGATTCCATCCATGAAAAGCTACCGGAAGGAATTGTGGTTCAATACCGCCCAACGGCGGGAGTACATCAACATCACCCGCCAAGTGGAAACATGCTTGACCGAAAGCGGTATCCGGGAAGGTATGGCTTTGGTCAACGCCATGCATATAACAGCGAGCTGCTTCATAAATGATGACGAAAGAGGCCTACATTCCGACTTTGAGAAGTGGCTGGAGAAATTGGCGCCGGAAAAGCCGTACAGCCAATATGCCCACAACGGGGCGGAAGATAATGCTGACGCCCATCTCAAGCGACAGGTCATGGGCCGCGAAGTGGTCGTGGCGGTCACAAATGGCCGACTCGATCTCGGCCCCTGGGAGCAGATTTTCTATGGTGAGTTTGACGGAAAACGGAGGAAGCGGGTCTTGGTGAAGATTATTGGAGAATGAGTTTGGTTCGGCGCTCTACCTCATTCATCAGTCAATGTGCCAAGCTTGTTGAGGACATCGTGAACAACCTCCACCGGAAGTGCACAGCAAAAGGTTGCCCGTCGAACTTTCCAATCCAGACTTTTGACTTGATCAGCCAATACCACGCCTGACACCTCGTATCCCTGCGGAACTCGAACCTCAAACGGATAGCCCTTAACCTGGCTCGTTATAGGACATAACAGTGCGAGGCCCACTTTGCGATTGTATGATTCCGGGGAAAGCACCAATGCGGGCCGATGGCCCGCCTGCTCATGACCAGCCTGCGGAGTAAAAGAAAGCCACACAATGTCGCCACGCTTCGGACAATAGGCAGTCATTACCAAGCCTCCTGTCCGACGGCAACCCCCGAGTCACACTCACTGTGCCGATTCTGTGCAGTGACTCCTTTAAGCAGTTCATCGAGATGGAAACGAGGCCGTCTTGCCGGAGCAATCACAATCTGGCCATCCTCCACAGCCACATTCACCGAATTGCCAGAACTCAAATGCGTGTCCTGCGCTACAGACCGAGGAATCCGTACGGCCAAACTGTTCCCCCATTTCTGAATCTTCGTAATCATGTCACGCATCTCCTTATGTATATACTATGAAGATACATTCGCAATCCGCTGTATGCAAGACATAATTGATCTGCAAACTACGCGCCACAGTCGCAGAAAAACAAGGCTGAAAATAAAGGAAAAGAGTCTCCTCCCTATATGGCGCAGAAATCCATACCAATGTCTGTCATCGCCTTGCTTACAACTTTCACGATCTTGGTGGCGACCTCTACCATCGGACAGGAAACCCGGAAGCGGTCGGGACGGGTGGTAGATCCTCCTATTTCGGTTTGGGCTTATTCTGTTTCTTCGCCATTTTTTCCTCCCTCACTGCCGTCTGTTCCTTAGGCGAGGATTTGGGCTTTCCCTCTCCACACGGCTTTTCGTATTGTCACCCAACGTATGGGAAAAACATTTCGCCGCATTATACTGATTCCCGCTGTTTTGGCCATCCTTGGTCTTGAGCTTTTCTGGGCCTTTCGATTTGAGCTCCGCTCTACCCTGAACCGGCCGGTAATTGACGCGGCAGCGGCGCGATACAAAGTTCCTTCCCGATTGATCGCCGCCCTCATCTGGCAGGAATCCCGATTTAATCCCGGTCGCCGGGGAAAATCAGGCGAGATTGGACTGATGCAAATCATGCCGCAAAGTGCCGGGGAATGGGCAAAAGCCGAGCGAATTAAAGACTTCAATCCCGAAACATTATTTGATCCCAGCACCAATGTCCTGGCGGGAACCTGGTATCTGGCACGCGCCATCAAACGCTGGGAAACCCAGTCGGATCCCCTTCCTTACGCTCTGGCAGAATACAACGCCGGTCGGTCAAACGCGATACGCTGGGAACGCCGGTCCAACTTTTCTCCGGAATCCTTTGCCGAGGCCATCAGTTTTCCAAGCACCCGTGCCTATGTGAAAGCCATCCTGAAAAGTTACCGGACCTTCGGAAAGCCGTGGGAACGCTGGTAAGCGGGTTCGTGAACCTCACCCACCCAGACTTCCCAGATACCGTTCCGCCTCCAATGCTGCCATACACCCTGTTCCCGCAGCGGTAACCGCCTGACGGTAATGGGGATCCTGAACGTCACCCGCGGCAAAAACACCTGCCACATTGGTGAGGGTGTGGTTCGTGACCAGGTATCCCGCCTCGTTCATCGTGAGGATGCCCTTGAACGGCCGGGTGTTCGGCTCATGACCGATGGCGGCAAACATCGCCATGACCGGAATCTCGGAAAGCGCGCCGGTTTTGACATTTTTCAACCGAAGTCCCGTGACCTCATTACGGGACACATCCAGAACCTCATCCACCACGGTATCCCAGTGGATTTCGATTTTGGGGTGTGTCGTGACGCGATCAGCCATGATTTTCGAAGCGCGAAATTCATTCCGGCGATGAATCAGGGACACCTTGCTGGCAAATCGGGTCAGAAAAAGGGCTTCTTCCATGGCGGTATCACCGCCGCCAACCACCGCCACAGGCACATCCCGGTACAATGCGCCATCACAGGTCGCGCACGCCGACACTCCGCGCCCCATAAGTTTTTCCTCAGACTCGATTCCGATATATTTGGCGCGGGCGCCGGAGGCAATGATCAGGGTGGACGACTCCATGATCTGTCCCTCATCAAGTGTCAGTTTTAAAACCTTCCCGGAAAAATCAGCGCCTGTGACCTCCCCTCGAATGAAACGGGCGCCAAAACGCTCCGCCTGTTCCCGCATCTTCATCACCAGCGTGGTCCCATCCATTCCTTCCGGAAAGCCGGGGAAATTCTCAACCTCGGTGGTGGTCGTCAACTGTCCACCCGGCTGCATCCCCTCAATCACAACCGGAGTGAGATTCGCCCGTGCCGTATAAATGGCGGCAGTCAACCCTGCCGGCCCCGTACCGATGATCACAATTTTTTCCATGTCCAGCTCCTACGTATACCGCAACACTTCCTCCACGGTGGTATACCCGTCGAGAATATTTTTGATACCATCCTGCCGGAGGGTGCGCATGCCCAGTTCAATGGCCTTGGAACGGATCACCAGGGTCGGCTGGCGCTGGTTGATCAATTCCCGGATCGGATCCGTAATGCTCAGGAATTCGTAGATGCCCTTCCGGCCTTTGTACCCCGTATTGTTGCACTGCCCGCACCCGGTTCCATAATAAAAGTTCTGATCGCCAACATCATGGCGCGTCAGAGCCAACCGCTCCAGAATGCGGTCGTCCGGCGCATAAGCCGTCTTACAGTTCGAACACACCTTGCGAACCAACCGCTGACCGATAACCGCCTCCATCGTGGAGGAGATGAGGTACGGCTCGACCTCCATATCAATCAAGCGGGTTATGGCACCGGCGGCATCATTGGTGTGCAGGGTGCTGAACACCAAATGCCCCGTCAGTGACGCATGAACGGCAATATGGGCCGTGGTTAGATCCCGGATTTCACCGATCATCAGGACATCAGGATCCTGACGCAGAAAGGCGCGCAGCACACGCTCGAAGGTATTACCAATCGCATCATTCACAGGCACCTGGATGATGCCGTCGATTTCATATTCCACCGGATCCTCAGCCGTCAACAACTTGGTTTCCGTGGTATTCAACCGTCGCAACGCGGAATAGAGGGTGGTCGTTTTTCCCGACCCGGTGGGGCCGGTGACCACCACAATTCCGTTCGGCTTATCAATCTCCAGAAGTACGGCCTGGAGAATATCGTCCGGCATCCCGAGGTTGTCCAAATCCAAAGACACCACACCGCGGTCCAACACGCGAAGCACCACGCTTTCCCCGAACTGGGTAGGAAGGCACGACACACGAAAATCAATCTGGCGGCCCCCAATCGTGAGCTGGATGCGACCATCCTGCGGCAGGCGCCGTTCGGCAATATTCAGTCCCGACATGACCTTAAGGCGGGAAATGACCGGCAAGGCCAGTCGTTTGGGGGGCGGCGCCATCTCATAGAGCGCACCATCGACACGGTAACGGATTTTGAATTCCTTCTCAAACGGCTCGAAATGAATATCCGACGCGCGATCCTGAACCGCCTGGTAAAGAACAAGATTCACAAAGCGGATGACGGGTGCGGATCCGGCGGCCTCCTCAAGCCCCTTGGTATCCTCCTCAACCGCATTCAGTTCCAGAAATTTGTCCGCCTGCTCAATTTCCGATTCCAGCGCATTGAGCATATCGCTCACCGAGCTGCTCTCATCACCATACAACTGGTTGACGTGGGCGCGGATATCATCTTCACGAGCCAGAACAAGCTGAATATCCTTTGAAAGCACGAAGGCCAGTTCGTCCATGGTGGCGGGGCTCATCAGGTCACAGGTGGCCAACGTCACGGAATTGGAGCCTTTGTCCACCGGGACCACCATGTACATTCTCGCGACGCTGGCGGGAATGGCATGAACCACATCCGGCGGAATATCCGTCGCGGGGAGATTGACAACCCGGGTTCCCAGAGTTTCGGCAATCATCGCCAGAAGCGTGTCCTGGGGACAAATCTCCATGTTGGTGACGATTTCCCGCACCGGTTTCCCGCTACGCTGATGTTCCTCCAGAATCTCCTGGAGTTGCTCCGCCGTCACCATTCCATGGGATTCCAGGAGCTGGAGGATCGGTTCGCTATGATGGACATCAGACATGCTTCATCTACCTTTTCTTGGCCCGCTGGGTCTCTTCCAGTTTCAAGACAACGGATTCCGGATCCTGCGATTTCGTGATGAGATCCTCATAACTGATCCGCCCCGCCTGATAAAGCGCCATCAGGTGCGCATCCAGCGTGATCATTCCCCACTTGGCACCCGTTTGAATTTCAGACGTAATCCGATAGGTCTTGTTTTCCCGGATCAACGCCTGAATGGCGGGCGTCGTGATCATGATTTCAAAGGCCGCCACACGCCCAGGTCCGTCGGCGCGAACCAGCAGGAGCTGGGACACCACGGCGATGACGCCCGAGGCCAGCTGGGTGCGAACCTGGGACTGCTGCCCCATCGGAAAGGCATCCACAATACGATCCACGGTTCGGGCCGCACCGGTGGTATGCAGGGTGGCAAACACCAAATGGCCGGTTTCCGCCGCCGTGATCGCGGCGCTCATGGTCTCGAGATCCCGCATTTCACCGACCAGAATCACATCCGGATCCTGACGCAGGGCGCGACGCAAGGCCTCGCTGAAGGACGGCACATCCACCCCGATTTCGCGCTGGGTAACCACACACTTCTTGTGCTCGTGGTAGTATTCGATCGGATCCTCAACCGTGATGATATGACCATCCCGTTCCATGTTGATCAGGTCGATCATGCAGGCCAGCGTGGTCGTTTTTCCGGATCCCGTCGGCCCGGTCACCAGAATCAGCCCACGCGGGCGGAACAGCATTTCCTTGATCTGGGAAGGAAGGCCGATTTTGTCCAACGACATCAATTTGGAGGGAATCTGGCGAAGCACCATTCCGACATGACCCTTGGATTTCAAAACGCTTACGCGGAAACGGGCGACCTTTCCGAACCCAAATCCAAAGTCCGTCCCCCCTCCCTCGCGGATACGCTGCTGGTGATCCTCGGAGGTGATACTCTTCATGAACCGCTCGGTATCCTCGGGCTTCAACTGGGTGGCGTCAATGGACGACATCCGCCCATGGAGACGAAGAACCGGAGGCACGCCCACTTCAAGATGCAAATCGGAGGCCCCTTCATCGACCACCAACTGCAGAAGCTCACTCATTTCAATCTGGCTGCTGTCGATCATTATTCCTGATCTCCCATGGTGGCTCGCAACACTTCATCCAGCGTCGTGATACCCATCACAACCTTCCGTAGCCCATCTTCCCGAAGCGTCCGCATTCCTAGTTCACGGGCGCGCTGGCGGATTTCAACTGCGGAAATCTTTTCAAAGATCATTCTCTGAATTTCATCATTGATCACGAAAATTTCAAAGATTCCGGCTCGCCCCGTATATCCCGTCAACGAGCATTTATTGCACCCGCGACCCCGATACAACTGGATGCTGGAGAATTGCTCGGCGGACGACCCCAGCAGTTTGAGTTCCATGGCGGTGGGCTTATGCTCCTCCCGGCAGTGTTCACACACATTGCGAATCAGGCGTTGCGCCAGAACCGCGCGGATGGAGGAAGCCACCAGAAAGGGTTTGACTCCGATATCCTGCAAACGGGCAATGGCACTGGTCGCATCATTGGTATGCAGGGTACTGAACACCAAATGACCGGTCAGCGACGCTTCAGTTGCAATCCGGGCGGTTTCGCCGTCACGAATTTCACCGATCATCACAATATTCGGGGCCTGACGAAGGATTGATCGAAGCGCCCCGGCAAAGGTCAGTCCGATATCCTCACGAACCTGAACCTGGTTGATCCCCGACATTTGATATTCAACAGGATCCTCAACGGTAATGATTTTCCGGTCCGGCCGATTGACAAAGTTCAGGCAGGCATACAGGGTCGTTGTTTTCCCTGATCCTGTCGGCCCGGTCACCAGAAGAATTCCATCTGGCAAACCAATCAGGCGTGTGAAGGTTTCCTGATCATCGGCCAGAAATCCCAACTTCGGAAGACCGAGGGCCAGATTCTGCTTGTCCAGGATACGCATGACCACGCTTTCGCCATGGCCGGTCGGAACGGTCGAAACACGCAAATCCAGCTCACGTCCCTTGACGTTGACCTGAATGCGGCCGTCCTGGGGAACCCGTTTTTCAGAAATCTTCATGTTCGCCATAATCTTCACGCGGCTGATGATCGCCGCCTGAAGACGCTTGGGAGGGCTATCGACTTCCTGCATAACCCCGTCAATGCGGTAGCGGACGCGGAACCGCTTTTCAAGGGGTTCCAGATGAATATCCGAGGCGCGATTGCGATGCGCTTCATAGATAATCAGGCTCACCAGCTTGATGATCGGCACATCGGAATCGGACACATCCGAGTCCTCGCGCATATCCGCACGGCCCGAGGACACCATCGCCACCGTTCCCTCGGTAAGCTGGTCGATCATTGTCTCCATCGACGCTTCAGTGGCATAGAACCGGTCCAACGCCACGGCAATCTCAGCAGGCGGAGCCACCACCCCCTCAATCTCGCATTTCAACAGATACCGGAGGCTGTCCAGAGTGTCCACTTCAAGCGGATCGCCGATGGCCACCGTGAGCACATTACCATGCTTGGAGACAGGCATGATTTTGTATTTTCGGGCGATATCCACGGAAACCGACTGAATCGCCTCGGGGGGAATGTGAAGATTCACCAGACTGATCATTTCCATGCCAAAGCGGCTGGACAGAACAGACAGGATATCTTCGAACGAGAGAATCTTGGAGGCAATCAGGGCATCCACCACCGAACTGTGGAGCGGCATAATGCGCTGGGCTTCCGCGATTTGCTCGGGAGAGACCAAGCCCTCTTCCTTGAGAACCTCCATTACATAGTCATCATTCGAGGTCAACGTCCCGCCCTCTCGTAAACTGGGTTTACCGAAGAAGTTCGAAACCTAGCACATTCGTTCTCCATCGGTCAATTGGACAACTTCTTCTGAAGCATGTCGCCCGCCATCTGGGGATTCGCCTTTCCCTTGCTGAGCCGCATCACCTGCCCCACCAGGAACTTGAACGCGGCCGCCTTGCCGCTCCGGAAATCTTCAATGACCTTGGCATTCTCCGCGATGACCTGATCCACGACTTTCTCGATCGCCCCGGCGTCACTCACCTGCGCCAACCCGCGGGAAGTCACAATTTCTCCCGCCCGCCCGCCTTCCGCCAGCATGATGGAAAAAACGTCCCGGGCAGTATTGGAATTGATCGCCTTCGCCTCGGTCAGCCCCACCAACTCCGCAAGGGCATCGGGCGGGATCGTGAAGGCGGTAATGGAAATATCCTTTTCGGACAATGTCCGCATGACATCACTCATCATCCAGTTGGATACAGCCTTGGGGTTCGGGGATCCCCGAGCCGCAATTTCGAAGTAATCCCCTACCGCTTTATCCGCCGCCAGCACTTGGGCATCATACTCAGGAAGACCATACTCCCGGGTAAACCGTTCCCGACGTTGGGCGGGCAACTCTGGAAGGGAGGCCGCCCATTCCGCAACCAACGCTTCAGGCAAAGCCACAGGCATCAGATCCGGTTCTGGAAAGTAACGATAATCATGGGCGTCTTCCTTGGTTCGCATGGAAAAGGTCTGCCCTGAATCCGCATCCCAGCGTCGGGTCTCCTGGACAATCTTTCCGCCCGATGACACCACCTCGGTCTGCCGGGCGATTTCATACTGGAGCGCGGCAAACACCCCCTTGAAGGTGTTCATGTTCTTGATTTCGGCCTTGGTGCCCAGTTCCTTCTGCCCCTCTGGCCGGATGCTGATATTTACATCGCACCGCATGTTTCCCTCTTCAAGGTTGCAATCGCTCACCCCGGCATAAAGCAGGATCTGGCGCAGGGCCAACAAATAAGCCATGGCCTCCTCCGGCGATTCCATATCGGGCTCCGATACGATTTCCATCAATGGAACACCTGCCCGATTGTAGTCAATTCCGCTCCACTTGGCATAATGAAGGTTCTTGGCCACATCCTCTTCCTGATGGATGCGGGTGATACCGATCCGCCGGGATTTTCCATTCACATCAATATCCACCCCGCCCCCAAGGCAGAGCGGCTTATCGCACTGAGTGATCTGGTAGTTCTTGGGCATGTCCGGATAAAAATAATTCTTCCGGTCGAACTTGCTGTACGGATTGATCCGGCATCCCAACATCAGACCCGACATCACGGTAAGACGAATCGCCGCCCGATTCATGACCGGCAGGCTGCCGGGATACCCCAGGCACACAGGACACACCTGAGTGTTGGGCGATTGACCGAAGTCTGTGCTGCAGGCACAAAACATCTTGGATTGGGTCTTCAGCTGGACATGCACCTCCAGCCCGATGGTCACGCGATAGGCGGTCATGACAGACTCCCCGGCCGTTGTTGATGCCA
>CAZOZF010000053.1:0-16882 GCA_964584205.1 uncultured Verrucomicrobiota bacterium | reverse complement strand
TCGAGGAATTCCGCCGCTGGCAGGAAGGCGAGCCCCTCCGTTACTCCGTGAGTCTCGACATGCTCGACCGCATGGCGTGAGGGCAGGGTGATAGATCATTGTCAATCAGGGCTTGGTGATGTAGACCACAATGCCATCCAGGAGCCTACATCGACTGTTGCCGGATCCAAACTGCAAGGAAGGGATCACAAAAGCGGTAGGTGGTATCAACTTTTTGGACTAATCGGCGATCCACCAGCGCGACCATGGCTTTGCGCACGGAGGGCGCAAGTGTAATTCCCGTGGTTTCAATGAAGTTAGCCGACAAGGTTGATTCTCCGCCTGCATGGGCAAGGGCTCGCAACACCTTTGTCTGGTGCGGACTCAGTGAGGGCAACAGCAACTCATAGGAATCTTTCTGCATGGCGAATAGCATGCCCCATGCGGCTGCAATGTCCTTGTCGCCAATCTCCTGGCCATGAGATGTAACCTGCCACAGGCTGATGCAAAAACGTTGGACGTGCCCGGGATTCTCATGACATGCATTTAGAATTATGTCCAAAATACGGTCTGGAATATGGCGTTTGCCGCTCTGGAACCGCTGACGAAGGAAATCGCCAAATAGCTTTCTGTCCAGTGGGCCGACAAAGAGGCGGACGGCGGAGTTAAAGAAGGGCGATTGTTCATGGGTGAAGATTTCCTCCATGCGGTTCCGAATGCTGCCGCAAAACACAAAGGATGTGTTTTGCTGCTGTTGGATTAAGCTGCGCAACTTGGCAATAATCCGCGAAGCGTCACTTAACTCCAGAATGTCCTGAAACTCATCCAGGATCACAACCGCATTACGCCATTGTTCGAATAACGCAAAAAGATCATCCAAGGAGTCCAATTGGTTTCCGGTGCCCGGCGCAAACGTAACTGAGGGTGAGCCCGTGAGACTGTCCACAGAGATCTGGGGTCGCAAGGAGGCTAGTCTTTTGACAAGTGCCAGGATATGCCCGTGGCGTTTTTCCGTCCGGATCAGTGCCTGTCCCAACCGGTGCGTGATATCCTCAAGACCTTTTACGGCCATCAAATCCACAAACACGGGACGTATCGATTTGAGAGGGCGAACGGATTCGGCGATGAGCGATGATTTGCCGATTCGCCGTTCACCAACCACATAGACGCGTCCGGATGATTGAATGCACTCACGCAACGACCTTAGCGCTTCTTCACGTGGGCAAAAATCCCGTCCGGTCACCTGAACCCCTGTCCTAAACGGTATCATGGTCCAACCCTTCTTCATTTTGTATAGTATGGCGTATTAATAAAACCAAATGGTTAGTAACCGAATGGTTATAAATATACTTCAAAAATCGGCGCCGTCAAGCGGCTATTAGTGCCATGCGCAGTAATTATCCCAGTCTCTCTCTCAGCGCGAAGGGAGGTTGTTAGAGAAGTAAGGAGCAAACTGACAACTGAAATTGGCGATACCCGGGACCAAAATTAACGCCACGGTTTTTTAAAGGAATACGTTGAGGGGAAGCCGGTCTTTCTAATTCGGTTAGTCAGGCGACACCGGGGTGACGATTTCCAGGGCGTGTTCGCCGCCGATCACGCCCGAGGCCGGAATAGACCGATCAAATGTGGCCAACTTCCCGCCGTGTTTCACAGCCAAGCCGAGAAGATAAACGTCTGTGGTCTGATTAGCGGATAAGACGGGGGCGAGCTGGAAAAGAGCCTCGTCCATGAGACTCACGGCGTCTGGCCAGAAATGATGGCCGGAGCACCTGCGGAATTTTCGCAGAAGGTCAGCGGCGATGGAAGCCCGGCCCGGCGAATTGGGGTAACTGGGGTGGCTGGCGATTCGGATAAACCCATTTTCAGTGATGGGGCAGGTCGCCCATGCCGATTTTCCTTTGGCGGCAAACCAGTCATGCGCTGGATTATGGTGTATGTGCTGTGGATCGCAGAGTGCCAGAAGCAAATTTACATCAAGTAAATAAATCTTCACGGGGCCTCGTCTCTCAGCCGGTTGACCAGATCCATTGAAACGACTTTGGCTCCGGGCTTGACCGGGAACATCGGAACCCCATTCCTCTCGCGACCGGCTGATGTGGGCAGCAATGCCTTTCGGACGAGTTCAGATATCAGATGTCCGGCTGATTCGTGCCGTTCACGGGAGAACTGTTTCACCGCAAAGAGCACATCATCTTCGATATTTAGGGTAGTCCTCATGAGGTGAATCATCACGCATCACGCATCAGATGTCAACCCATTATTGAGCTGTGTCAAACAAACAACCTGTCCCCGGCGGTCCCTTCTGTTCCGTCCGTTTTCCTGGCCAAAACGGAAAATAGAGGCCGAAAAAAGTAATATTATGGCCTGTAACGATATGTGAGTTGACTACAGGCTGAATATAGGTAATATTCAGCGCTTATATGAGACAGGAATTCATTGGCAGAGCTGACGAGGTCATGGCGCTTACGGAAGGAAACTGGCGTAAGAAAGCCGTGCTGGCTGTCGTTTACGGGCGTATGCGTGTAGGTAAAACAGCGCTTGTCGAGCATGCGTTCAAGGATGAATGTCTGTGGAAATTTGAAGGACTGGAAAACGGAACCACAAAAACACAGCTTTCGCTCTTCTCGAAGGAACTCGGAAAATATACCGGAAAGGATGTCTTTCCGGGAATCGATAGCTGGGACGATGCGTTCAAGTGTCTTGACCAGGCGTTGGAGTCCTGGAGGATGAAGGCCGGCAGGAGGCCGATCGTAATATTCTTTGATGAGTTCCAGTGGATGTGCGAGATGAAGACGAAACTTGTCGCGCTGTTCAAATATCATTGGGACAATCATTTGTCCCGGCATGAAAATGCGGTGTTTGTGCTGTGTGGCTCCGTTTCGTCTTTCATTGTGAAAAAAGTTATCCAGTCGCGGGCGCTGTATGGGCGTGTGGACATAGAGCTGTGTGTCCCGCCGCTGTCAATCAGGGAGGCAAGGCTGCTGCTGCCGGAGGCGATGCCGCCATCGCAGTGTATTGAAACCTATATGACTTTTGGGGGAATCCCCCAGTACCTGATTGAGTTGAACCCGAAGTTGAGCCTGGATCAAAACATCAACGAATATGGATTCAAGCCCACAGGTTATTTCTTCAGGGAGTTTGACCGCCTGTTTATCAGCCATTTCGCCTCCAATCCCCTATACGAAAAAATACTTCGCGCGGTTGTGTCCGGGGTCAAGTCGCCATCCGGGATTGCAAAGAGTTGCTCCGTAGGCGCCGGGGGCAGTCTGGGTGAGAAAATCAACGATTTAGTATTGGCTGGTTTCCTCAGCAAGCGCACGCCTGTTGATAAAGACATGAATTCCAGGTTGATTCAGTATGAGCTCGCCGATGAATATCTGCATTTTTACTTCTCCTTCATTGCTCCTCATTCAGCGGACATAGTGTCAGGCAATGCACTCTACCCGCAGGTTGCTGACAGCCGCAGCCTGCAGCAGTGGAGGGGCTATGCATTCGAGAGACTTTGCATCAAGAATTCCGCCGCAATCGCGGCACGGCTTCGGTTTGCAGGAATCAGGCACCGTTCCGGTCCATGGTTCAAGCGCTCACAGGATTCGCGCGGGGGTGCCCAGATCGACCTTCTGTTTGTTCGCGCGGACAAGGTCCTGACACTATGCGAAATGAAATATGCCGGGACGCTGTCTGCAAAGAGTCTGCAGTCATCATTGGATTCGAAGAAGTCGGTTTTGGCGCAAGCTTTCCCGGGCTACGCCATAGAGACTGTTCTTATAACCGGTAAAGCAGCCTCAGGTCTGGAAAGCGCAGGGAAAGCAGTCGATCACTGTTTTACTGCTGAAGATCTCTTCTTGTGAGAACGCTGGGGACAGGAAAGTTGTTTTCTTTGCATTATGTCAGAACTCATTGCTTAAACTGTTAAGCATGGGGTGTTCTGAGATTTATCCAGGGGGCGGTTGAACCGCTTACTCCTCTTCGACGATGCGGGGCCAGCAGCCGCGCAGCGAACCAAAGTGGGGGCGGAGCGTGGAAAGGGTTTCGCGGGTGGGGGGGTGCGGTTCGCCCGGCTCGTCCCGTTGTGGGTTAGTGGCGGTAAACGCGAAGGCTCCCCGGCATCTGCCGGGGAGCCTGTGTCTGCTCAGTTGTCCGGTGCCTTCCCGCAAGCTCCCTCCTTGCGTCGGGACCTGCCCGCAGTGGCTGCGCCACAGGCGCTGCAGGCGGGAGCTCGCACTACACCGGAATGGAGCCCATTAAAGGATCAAAAGCATTAAGCTTTTATTGGGAGCGGGCTGATCGGGTATTGCTCGCAACAGGCCAATATGGTCTACTCCAGATCCTAACAAGCGGTTGATTCGACTGTTCGAATGACGAGGCTCTATTTCATGAGTTCAAAAAATACAGAGAGATTTTCTTTCATTCTTGCAATCGTGTTGGGGCTGTCAGGGTCGCTTCAGGCGGTTGAGTATTTCGTGGAGAAGGGGGGCGACGATGCTAATCCCGGCACCCGGATGCAGCCATTCAAGAGCATTCAGAAGGCAGCCGGGGTAATGCTTCCCGGGGATCTCTGCACGGTCAGCCGGGGAGTTTATCGTGAAACCATCCGCCCTGCCGCTTCCGGAAAGCCGGGCAGTCCGATCCGGTTTCAAGTCGCTCCCGGGGAAACGGTGACGATCAGCGGTGCGGATGTGGCGGTTCGGTGGGAACGCTATACCGGAAGCGTGTACCGGGTGAATGCGGAAGGGTTGATTCAGGTTCTCGTCGATGAGGCTCCAGCCATTTCAAGCCCGTCCATTCCTGGTGATTCCACTGTCCCCAAGGCATTCTGGCACTACGAGCCCGGCTCCGGGGATGTGTATCTCAAGCTTCCCGGAAATAGCGCGCCAGGTGACCATTCTGTTGAACTCCAGACGCGAGCCTGGGGAATTGATGCAGCAAGCTTTTCCCATATTGAGCTCAAAGGATTTAACCTGGTGGCGTGTGGTGTTAATTTTTCGAATGCCAGACTGTGCCGCGTGGAGGATTGCCACCTGTGGTGGAATGGGTCGCCGGCCGGTGCCGTGTTGGTGGGAGGCAAGGATAATGAACTCATCAACAGTTCCATCATCGGAAGCACTCGTTACGGAGTGGTTCTGCTCGCCGATGGGGTGAACAACCGAGTGCTCAACACGCTGGTGCGGGGGCGGGATATTTCCCCCTTCAGTAGTATTGGAATTCTAGCCCAGGGCACGGCTCCGACGGTTCGCAATGTGTCGGTTATAGACTGTGCCGGCGGTGCGATCCTGTGCAGCAACGTGATGAATGCCCGGATTGAGAATAACGATTTTCATCATGCCGGGGGCGGGTTTACCAATACCAGCCTGGTGCGGGTGACCGGTGACGGCAAGGGAACGGTGATCGCCTATAACTGGGTACATGATAACGCCGCTGTGGACGGGGAGGGGATCCGCCTGGAGGGGCCTGTGGAAAACTATGTGCTGCGGCAGAATGTGATCTGGGGGCAGCCGGGTGCGGCATTCAAATTGACGGGATCGTCCCGATATAATTTTATTTTCAATAATACGGCGGCCCTGAACGGGTGTGGAGTGGATGCGGAGAAGACGGGGAATGATGACGATTTGAGGGAAACCCGCTTCATGAATAACATCCTGGTGGGCCCGGTATGGCCTTCCACAGGGGGCAGGCCGTCCTCGAAGCTGGTGTGGAAAAATAATTATACGGGTGCCACTCCAGGCTTTGTGGATGAGACGAATCGCAATTTCAGGCTGATGGTGGGTTCGCCTTGTATTGATGCGGGGCAGGAGGAACCTGAGTTTACTGATGAATTTACCGGAAATCTCCCGGACATCGGGGCCTATGAAGTCGGGAAGGAGTATCCGGTTCCCGGTTGTCGCGTGATCGAAAGTGCAAATAAAGCCGTTGCTCCCGTGGTGAAGATCGTGCTGGAGTCTGAAACCGACGGGGCGGAAGTCCGCTACACGCTCGATGGGCGTGCCCCGGATGCGATGTCCCTGCTCTATACCGGCGCCGTTTCCGTTGTCTATGGAGCCAGTATCAAGGCCAAGGCCTTCCGGAGCGGCATGGAAGAAAGCGCCACCGCCCATATCCAGATCCGGCAGTTTGAATAAATGACATGGATTCAGGAGCGTTGGCTTGGTATAAGGGCTCAGGTTTTCATCAATAGATTCCAAAAAAAGGACATTATCCCATGATTGAGAAACGCAAGGACTGTAAACACGAGCATGGTCATCCCGGTCACCTTTGTATGTTGGCGGCCGCCAATCAGATCGAAGAGATCAAGCACTTGGTTCAAAATCCCAAGTTTGTCTGCTTCAACTGTGGCCGCGTGGCCGACAAGGAAGGCAATCTCTGCAATCCGATGCCGTTGAAGTAGGCAACTGATGCCGACCATTATTTGCATTAATGGGTATCGATTGTATTTTGTGAGTTTTGATGGATCAGAGCCAATGCATGTCCATGTCCGAAAAGGGGACTGCCATGCGAAAGTCTGGGTTGAGCCGCTAAGGATTGCGTGGTCTGACTTTAAGCCCCGCGAAAATCGGATTATTTTGCGACTGATAAGAGAGAATGTGAATCTCATTCGTCAAAAATGGTATGACCACTTCAAGGCATAGAATAGGACCTGAGCATGCCAAGGCCGTGGGGTTGTTTGTCGGGATCGGCGGATTCACTGTTTCATTGTCCGATGGGCGACAACTATCAGTTCCCTACGAGTGTTTTCCGCGCTTGGATGATGCCACTCCAGAGCAGCGCAATCATTTTGAGGTTTGTGCAAGCGGGCGGATGTTGCATTGGCCTGAAATTGATGAGGACATTGAGGTTCAGCATTTGATTGATGGGCGGATGCCTGTCAAAGCACGCAAGGCGATCGCTGCTGTTGCTGAACCCAGGCCAATCTACGGCAAACGTGGAAAACTCGGGAAATAGCGCGGAATGACTGAGTCCGAAGCCAAGACGCGGATTGCGCAACTGCATTCCGAGATCAACCGGCACAATGCCCTGTATTATGTCGAAGCTCGGCCCGAGCTTTCCGATCGGGAGTATGATCGGCTGTATGATGAGCTAAAGAAGCTGGAAGGGCAGTTCCCTACCCTCATTACTTCGGATTCTCCGACCCAGCGGGTGGGGGGGCAGGCTCTGAAGGAATTCAGGAGCGTTGCTCATCTCAAGCCGATGATGTCGCTGGACAACACCTACTCCTTCGACGAACTCCGGGATTTTGACGGGCGTGTCCGGAAGTTGCTTCCGGGTGAGCCGATCCAGTATGTGCTGGAACCCAAGGTGGACGGCTGTTCCATCAGTGTCCGTTACGAAAATGGCGTGATGACACTAGGGACAACACGCGGGGACGGAAGAACGGGGGATGACATCACTGAAAACCTCCGGACGATTCGTGCCATCCCCTTGAGATTGAAGAGCTTGCCGGAAGGGATGCCCTCCTTTCTTGAAGTTCGGGGTGAAGCGTTTATGCCGGTTGAGGGGTTCCGGAAACTCAATGAGACCCGGGTAAGCCGTGGGGAGGAGCCCTTTGCCAATCCGCGAAATGCGACGGCGGGGTCTCTCAAGCAGCTCGATTCCAAGGTGGTGGTGCTGCGGCCCTTGGCTGCGGTGTTCTACGCGATCGGAACAATGGAAGGTTTGGCGGCTCCCGCGACTCAGGCTGCTGTCCTGGAATTTCTGAAAGCGCTTGGGTTTCCTATTCCCTCCCATTGGTGGTTGTGTGGGGATATCGAGGAGGTCATCCTGCGATCCGAAGAACTGCAGCGGGTTGAGTCGGAGTTGCCTTATGAAATCGATGGCAATGTCATTAAGGTTAACACTCTATCTCAATGGGGGCGCCTGGGTGCCACGGCCAAAGCGCCCCGTTTCGCCATAGCCTACAAGTACTCCCATGAGCAGGCTCGCACGAGGGTGAAGGCCATTACGGTTCAAGTTGGCCGGACAGGTGCCCTGACGCCGGTGGCGGAGTTGGAGCCGGTGCTTCTTGCGGGCTCCACGATTTCCCGAGCTACTCTGCACAACGAGGAGGAAATCAAGCGCAAGGACATCCGGGTGGGGGATACGGTGATCATTGAAAAAGCAGGGGAAGTGATCCCGGCCGTAGTGGCGGTGGTTCCTGAGAAGCGATCTGCGGACTCCAAGCCCTTTGATCTTGTTTCCCATCTCCAGGGGAAATGTCCCGAATGCGGGGGGGCGATCAGTCGTGATCCCGAATTTGTCGCGTGGCGATGCGACAGCCTGTCGTGCCCCGCCCAGCTCAAGCGGACAATCGAGCATTATGCTGGTCGGCATGGCATGGATATTGAGGGGTTGGGTGAATCGTTGGTGAGCCAGTTGGTTGCCCGACAGTTTGTACATGATGTCGCTGACCTCTATTTTCTGGAAGTGGATTCTGTTGCGACGCTGGAGCGTATGGCTGTGAAATCCGCCACCAATGTCATCAAAGCCATTGCGGAGAGTAGGGGGCGTGATCTTTGGCGTTTGATTTACAGCCTTGGAATTCTGCATGTAGGGGAAGGCGCGGCGCGAAAATTGGCCGACCATTTTCTGGAGCTGGATGTCCTGGCGGCGTCTGGAGTGCAGGAGTTGCAGCGGGTTCCCGATGTGGGGCCGGTAATGGCGGAAAGTCTTGTTGATTTTTTTGCGAATTCCCGAAATCGGGATGTTCTTTCGAAATTGCGAAGCGCCGGAGTCAACATGAAGAGCCTGGTGGATCGACCTGATGAAACCAATGGCCCGTTTGCCGGAAAGACGGTTGTGATCACGGGCACCCTGGAGCATTATTCCCGTGATGCGGCACAAGACGAATTGCGCAAACGGGGCGCCAAAGTGACGGATAGCGTCAGCAAAAAAACCCACTATCTTGTGGCGGGTTCCGATGCGGGTTCAAAATTGGAAAAGGCGAGGGCGATGGCTGTGCCGGTTCTTGATGAATCTGATTTCATCTCCATGCTTTCTTCTCCCTCAAACCCCTGAAAACATTGAAAAAAAACTTCAATGGGGGTTGCATTCATTAAGGAATCCGCCTATATTTCGAAATTGAAGAGGCTGAGTCATGGTGACGCGGCCCAAAAAAAACCTCATAGGAGTTACTCAAATGGCGAAAGCGTTGACGAAGAGTCAGATTGTGGCGGGCGTGGCGGAAGCGGTTGAACTCAGCAAGAAGCAGGCGGGCGCGGCGATTGAAGCGTTGGTTTGCCTGGCGTACAAGAACGCCAAGAACGGTTTCACACTTCCCGGCTTGGGCAAGCTCGTTCTGGTGAATCGCAAGGCGCGTATGGGTCGCAATCCTGCGACCGGCGCAACGATCAAGATCCCGGCCAAGCGCGTGGTTAAGTTCCGCGTTGCCAAGGCGGCCAAGGATGCGATCCTGGGCTAATTAAGCTTGGTGCATTGATAAAGGGGCCGTGGCCGAAAGGTTACGGCCTCTTTCTTTTCCATCTCCTAATCGTAATCTTAATCGTAATCCTTTTTCTTCCCCATGCCGAGTTGGCCAGAGGAGATTACGATTATGATTATGATTACGATTAGGATTGGGTTTCGGTAATTCTTTTAGGAGCACAGTCTTATGCCGATTTATGAATATGAGTGTGGCGCCTGCGGGACACGGGTTGAGGCGCTGATCCGTAATGAACGGGATGTCCCCAAAACATGCGGAAAATGCAAAGGTAAATTAAAGAAAGCCTTGTCGGGATTCAGTGTCTCGATGGCGGCCTCAGGCCCGAAGCATGAACCCTCAGCCGCCTGTGCCTCGTGCCCGAGTCGTGGTTGCCCGCATAGCCATTAAACGGAACACTTATTAGCCAGCGAACTCCCTGGCGTTCTGGAACATCCGCAGCCAGGGGCCTGCTTCGCCTTTGAATAGCCCAAGCGGCTTCCAGGACAGTTGAACGGCGCGAAAGGCGCGCTCGGGGTGGGGCATCATGATGGTGACGCGGCCGTCGCGCGTGGTGATTCCCGTGAGCCCGCCGGGAGAACCGTTGGGGTTGACGGGATATCGTTCTGCCCGCTTTCCTGCATTGTCGACAAACCGGATGGCTGCCAGATTCTGGTCGATTACTTTTGTCAGGGAACCGGTCCGGCTGAAATTGGTAAATCCCTCGCCATGGGCCACCGGGATGGGAATCCGGGAGCCCGCCATGCCCGCCAGAAGGATTGATGAAGAGGGTTGAATTTCCACAGTCGCATAACGGGCTTCGAACTGTTCAATTTTATTCCGGGTGAATTGGGGCCAGGCGTCCGCGCCGGGAATGATGTCCTTGAGCAGGGACACCATCTGGCACCCGTTACATACGCCGAGCGTGAAGGTATCGTTCCGGTGAAAGAAGGAGTGGAACATCTCCTTCAGTCGTTCGTTAAAGAGGATGCTCCGGGCCCAGCCGGCTCCTGCGCCCAGGACATCGCCATACGAAAAACCACCACAGGCGACCAATCCTGAAAAATTTGCCAGATTGACGCGCCCCGAGTGCAGATCCGTCATGTGAACATCCACGCTGGTGAATCCGGCCCGCTCGAAGGCGGCTCCCATTTCAATGTGGCCGTTAATGCCCTGCTCGCGAAGAATGGCCATTTTGGGACGGTTCACGCTGATGGAGAAGGGCCGGCACGGGTCGTAGGTCAGGTGGAATGACAAGCCGGGGTCGGATTCATCCTTCAGGGCCTCATACTCTTCGCGGACACACTCCGCGTTGTCGCGGCGTGACTGCATCTCATGGGTCAATTCGGACCAGACCTGTTTCAAGGCGGAGACCTTTGCCTGGTAAATGACCGTGTCGCCCATTTCGAGGGTAAGGGTTTTGTCTTCGGACGGACTCCCGAGGATAAAGGCGAGATTTCCAATGTCATGCCGTTTCAGAATTTCATTCACCCGGGTAATGTCGCGGTCAGCGATCTGGATTACGGCGCCCAGTTCTTCCGCGAACAGAATGGCGAGCGGTTCATCGCCCAATTCATCGATTTGAGCCCGCAGGCCGTAGTGTGCCCCAAATGCCATTTCGACAAGGGTGACGAACAGGCCGCCATCGGAGCGGTCATGATAAGCCAGCAGCAGGTTATCTGAAATCAGTTCCTGCATGGCACCGAAGAAATTGACCACGTCGGACGGAGTGTCGAGATCCGGCGGTGTGGCACCCACCTGGTTGTAAACCTGGGCGAGCGCCGAGGCTCCGAGACGATTCTGGCCTTTTCCCAAGTCGAGCAGGATCAGCACTGAATCCGGAACAGGCTTCAGTTCGGCGGTGACCGTCTTCCTGACATCGCGAACGGGGGCAAAGGCGCTCACGATGAGGCTGAGGGGTGAAATCTGGTGCTCTGTTTTCCCCTTGGAATCCTTCCAGGTGGTTCGCATGGACAGGGAATCCTTGCCGACCGGAATGGAGATTCCCAACTGGGGACAAAGGTCGATTCCCACGGCTTTCACGGTGTCGAAGATCGCGGCGTCCTCGCCCTTTTCCCCGCAGGCGCACATCCAGTTGGCGGAAAGTTTAATATTACCGAGGGTGCCGATCATGACGCCGGCCATATTGGTGAGCGCCTCACCCACGGCCATCCTGCCCGAAGCGGGGGGGTTGAGCAGGGCGATGGGGGTGCGTTCTCCCATGGACATGGCCTCCCCTTCGAATCCTTCAAATGTTGCACAGGTCACGGCGGCATCTGCGATAGGCGTCTGGTAGGGGCCGGTCATCTGATCCCGTGTCACCATTCCGGTTACCGAACGATCCGTGATCGTGATGAGAAAGGTTTTGTTGGCCACGGCCGGGAGGCGCAATACCCGCTCTGCTGCCTCCTGAAGGTCGATACCCGAACTGTCCAGCTCCGCATGGGTTTCATTTCGATGGGTAACCGACCGGAGCATTTTGGGCGGTTTCCCGAGGATGACCTGGAGGTCGATGCTGATCGGATCGTTTTTGAAGTGAGAATCGTGAAGCACGAGCCGTTTGTCGCCGGAGGCCTCCCCGATTACGGCGGCTGGACAGCGCTCGCGGCGGCACAGCGCCATGAACCGGTCGAGATTTTCCGGGGCAACGGCCAGGACATAGCGTTCCTGGGCCTCACAACACCAGATTTCCATGGGGCTCATGGAGAGTTCCTCGTTGTGGATTTTTCGAAGGTCGAAGCGGCCTCCCGTTTCCGATACCAGTTCCGGGCAACCGTTGGAGAGTCCGCCTGCCCCGATATCGTGGATGCTGAGGATGGGATTGTCATCGTTCAGGGCAATGCAGCCGTTGAGCACTTCCTGGCAGCGACGTTGAATTTCGGCATTGTCGCGTTGGACGGAATCGAAGTCCAGATGCTCGGCGTTGCTGCCGCTTCCCATGGAGGAGGCCGCTCCGCCGCCCAGTCCGATGCGCAGAGCCGGTCCGCCGATCTGGATGATGAAGGCTCCTTTGTGAATGGGTTTTTTAAGGACATGCTTCCGCTTGATATTCCCCAGTCCGCCGGCGGTCATAATGGGTTTGTGGTAACCGCGGTAACGGCCGTTGTGGCAGTGCTCATAGGTCCTGAAAATTCCAGTCAACTGGGGCCGCCCGAATTCATTTCCAAATCGTGCGCCTCCGAGCGGGCCGTCGGTCATGATGTCCAGAGGAGTGGCCAGCCGGTCCGGGAATTCGGCGTAGTCTTTTTCCCAGGGCATGATAAAGCCCGGGATCCGTAAGTTTGAGACCAGGAAGGCGGACAATCCGGCCTTCGGCCGTCCCCCGATTCCGGTGGCGCCTTCATCCCGGATTTCGCCGCCGACCCCGGTTGCTGCGCCGGGATAGGGAGAAATGGCGGTCGGGTGGTTGTGTGTCTCAACCTTCATCAGGATGTCAATTTGTTCAGGCAGGCTTCCGTAGTGGTGGGCTTCGGTCGGATGCGCCTCGTACCAGTTTCCGGGGAATCCCTCAATAACTGAGGAATTATCCTCGTAAGCCAGAAGTGTACCCTGGGGATGAAGGCGATGGGTGTTTCGAATCATGTCGAAGAGGCTTGTTGTCTGGGGCTTGCCATCGATCACCCAGTCGGCCTTGAAAATCTTGTGACGGCAGTGCTCGGAATTGACCTGCCCGAACATGACGAGCTCAACATCCGTCGGGTTTCGCTTCAGGTGGGTGAAGGCCTCGAATAAATACTGGATTTCCTCATCCGACAACGCCAGGCCGAGGGTGATGTTCGCCTGTTGCAGGGCCGGCAAACCGCCTTTCAGGATATCCACGAAGACCAGTGGGGCGGGGGGGATATGTTGAAAAATATCCGACACATCCTCATAGACTCCTTCGGTCATCCGATCATGAATCAGGTGAAGGGCGGTGTGAAGTTGTGTGCGGGTGGCGGAGGAGCCATCGGCCAGCCTGAACTGGAACAGGGCACCGCGTTCCACGCGGGGAATGGAGCCCAGTCCGCAGTTGTGGAAGATGTCGGTCGCCTTGGAGGCCCAGGGAGAGAGGGTTCCCTTTCGGGGTGTTACGAAAACGCCGTCGTGCAGGGTGGCTGGAATGCGGCAATCCGTGTCGAGAAGGGCCGCGACCCGGGGCCAGTGTTCTTCGGAGAAGTCAGGTGCGGTTTCGACGATGAATATCGAATGGGCTTCAAGGGATGTGATATTCAGGCCGGGCAGTTCCCCGGCGAATTGTTTGGAAAGGCTATTCAGCCGGAAGGCCGAAACCAGGGGCCCTCCCTTGAAAAGAATGGGGGTAGAGGCACTCATGACGGGTTTGTTTGCTTATTGGTGATCAGGGGTTTGGGTTGCTGGTTATAGACTTTTGAGTGGGGGGGGACGGAATGGGTGAGCCAGACATTGCCGCCGATTTCAGAGCCGGTGCCAATGGTGGTTTCGCCGCCGAGAATGGTGGCTCCGGCGTAAATGGTGACATCATCCTCCACATTCGGGTGACGCTTGACTCCCTTGATCGGATTCCCGTCCTTATCCTTCGGAAAACTCAGCGCTCCGAGCGTAACGCCCTGGTAGAGTTTTACTCGTTTCCCGATGGTGCTGGTTTCGCCGATCACGACTCCGGTTCCATGATCGATAAAGAAGCCGGGGCCGATGGTGGCGCCTGGGTGGATATCAATGCCGGTTTGTGAATGGGCATGTTCGGACATGATGCGGGGGATCAGGGGGACGTGTTCCTTGTAGAGGACATGGGCGATGCGGTGCACCATGATGGCCTGAAGGCCGGGGTAGCTCATCACCACTTCCATGATGGAGCGTGCTGCGGGATCCCCCTCGTAGGCGGCAATGATATCTTTCTGGAGTGTTTTTTTGATGTCCAGAAGCGAGGTCATGAGTGCCGACGTGGCGCAGGCGGCCTTCTCGCCGCAATCGCCGCAATCCTTGCATTTCTCGAATACGCATTGGTACCGGAATGCATGTTCGATTTGTTTTCGGAGCACTGCGACCACGGACTCAAGGCGAGTCTCAATAAAGTTCTGCATCTGCTCGGCGGGCATGGATTCATGGCCGTGGCAACCGGGAAAAAGGACGGCGAGCAGGTCGTCCAGCACCTGGTAGATTGTTTTACGCCCGGCCAATTGAAAGCCTTTGGCGGTGTTGGTGGTGAGGGAACAGGCTTCGCAGGCATTCAGTGTTCCGGCAATCGCCTTGATGTTCAGTTCGGGGTGGGGGTGTTTATTCATGATTGCTCCGCGTGGGGACAGGCAAGGTCAGAGCCTTGCGATATTGACCAGGATCCTTTCGGCGCCCAGGTTCCGGAACCCGGCCCGCACCAGTAAACGGCTTAACGGCTTTTCGGTCAGGGGAATGATTTGTTTTACCCGGATGTTATCCGCACGACACAGGCTCAGGAAATCCCGCCAGGTGGCCAGATGGATGTTGGGCGTATTGTACCATTCAAATGGCAATTCCTCGGTTTTGGGCATGCGCCCGGTCAGGCAAAGCATCAGGCGATTATGCCAGTTGGCGAAATTGGGAAAGCTGACGATTCCCTCGCGTGCCACCCGTAGCATCTCATGGAGCACTTCGCGGGGGCGCCTGACGACCTGCAGGGTCTGGCTGAGGACGACATAATCATAGGACTGGTCGGGTATCATCGAGAGATTCTCGTCGATATCGCCCTGAAACACGTCGAGGTGCTTGCCCATGGCCGCAATCAGATGGTTGAGGTCAATGTCGACCCCCATTCCCCGGGTGGTCCGGTTTACGGCCAGCAGGGAAAGCAGATCCCCGTCCCCGCATCCGAGATCCAGAACCCGTGATCCGGGCTCGATCAGGTTGGCAATCAATTCATAGTCATCGCGTTTCACGGGCACGGCGGCGGGCTGCGGATTGGCGCAGCCGCCCAGGAACGTACAGATGATCTGTGACATATTTTCGATATCCACAAGGAAGGCGTCGTGTCCATAGGGGGCCTTGAGCAGGCAGTAGGAGACGGGTTTTCCGATGTGGACGAGGGCGGAGGCGATTTCCAGGGACTGCTCTGGCGGGAAAAGCCAGTCGGAACTGAGTGCCACCACCAGGAAGCGGGCCTTCACGTTTTGGAAGGCGGATTTCAAATCGCCATAGTGTTCAACCAGGTCATAACTGTCCATGGCGTGCGTGATGTGGAGGTAGGAATTGGAATCGAACCGTTCCACGAATTTCTCGCCCTGATGCTGAAGATAGCTTTCCACCTCAAAACGGGTGCTGAACCGTTCCTCGGGAGCCAGTTCTTTTTTCTTCCGGCCGAACTTGGCAGCCATGATTTCGGGCGATAGATAGGTGATGTGGCCGATCATGCGGGCGGCGGCCAGGCCATCTTTCGGGAGTCTGCCGGTTCCGTAGTAATTGCCGCCAGCCCAGCCGGGGTCGCTGGTGATGACCTCACGCCCCACAATATCGAACGCCAGTGCCTGGGCGGAAAGCGAGGCTGCAGAGGCGATGCACACACAGTGATCGGGGACATCGGGATAACGGATGCTCCATTCCAGTACAAGCATTCCTCCGAATGAGCCGCCTATTACGGCGTGCAGCTTGGAGATCCCGAGGTGGCGCAGGAGCAGGTATTGCGCGTGGACGATATCTCCGATGGTGATGGCGGGGAATTCGGCGCCATAGGGGAAGCCGGTTGCCGGGTTGATGGAGGAGGGCCCGGTGGTTCCTTTGCAGCCGCCGAGGATATTGGCACAGATGACGTGAAAGCGGTTGGTGTCGAGCCCCTTGTTGGGCCCGATCATATCATCCCACCATCCCGGCGACTTGTCCTCGGGAGAATGATATCCGGCGGCATGGGCATCGCCCGTGAGAGCATGGCAGATAAATACAGCATTATTCCTCGCTGCATTCAACGCGCCATAAGTTTCATAAGCGATCGTTAATTCGGGAAGAATGCCCCCGTTTTCAAGCGTGAATCCGCCCGGCGGGAGCGGAATCTTCACGAGGCAGGTTTCGACCTGGCCAATCGATTGTTCAGAATTCGGGTTGGTCATGCTGTCCGACACTTTCGCGAAGCCCTTTTTCTAGTGGGCGGCGGCGGAAAAGTCAATCGTGAGCGACGGGTTTCGTCTTCAATCCATTTCAGGTAAGCGGGGAGCCCGTCCACGATGGCGGAAGCCATGATTTCCGGAACCTCGTAAGAATGATGGGCACGGATGAGCCGGATCAACGCTGGAACCCGGGTGGTACGGGTCTTGCAAGACAGTCGAAATTCTGACCCCGATTCAATTTTGCCGTGCCATCGGTAGACGCTGTGGATCGGCCAGAACTGGACGCAGGCCGCCAGTCGGCCTCCCACAATGGCAGCGGCCATCGTGATTGCGGCTTTCTCCGTTGCGACCGTGGTCGTGACCTCACTGATACGGGGGTTGGGCATGGGGGTTAAGGTATCGAATTTCCAGTCTCCCATGCAAGGGGGGAATGGGCAGGGCCAGCAATTCTCATTATGACAGCGGGCGATGTCAAAGGCCGGCTAAA